>NZ_JAUHUI010000029.1:0-74500 GCF_030418155.1 Pseudomonas sp. 2,4-D | reverse complement strand
GGCATGCACCAAGGCGTTCGCGCGCAAATCCCACAGGCATAATTGGCCTGAAACAAACGTAGGAGCGGGTTTACCCGCGAAGCGCCGCGCGGGCGGCGCTCGATCTCACAGGCGCAGAATGTGTCGAGGCGGACACCTGGCGGCGCTCGATCTCACAGGCGCCAAAAATCTACAGCCGAACCTTCAGCGCCCATCAAGTTCGATCAGGCAGCATCGCCCCTGCACAACCAGCCCCAGCAATTCATCATTGCCTTCCAGCCGCAAGCAGTCGAACAACCCCAACCGCTGCGTCTCGCGCCCGGAAATAGTGACTTCGACCAGGCTGCTGGCAGCAAACAACAACACCGTCGACGCCGAGCTGTACACCCGGCTGGTGCCATCCAGCCACTGCAAGCGCGCCCGATATCGCTGCGGTGCATAGATCAGGTTGAAATCGCGGATCGCCCCGCCCAGCAACTTGCAGCTGACCTGGCTCTCGCCGCTGAAGGCAAACGCATCGAACGCCAGCAATGGCCGGCTGGCCAGGCCGTCGACCAGCAGGCGCATGCCGTCGCCCTGCAGCACGGTGATGATCCGCTGGTAGCCGGCGAAGGCGGAAAAGCCGCCCGACTCTTCGATGTCGGCAATCGACAGACGCCAACCAAAACCGTCCAGACCCTCGCCACTGTCGCGGGTAATCTCTTCGGTGAAACCGCCACCGTTCTTCCAAGGCATGCGCGGGTAATCGTGCGCACGCAACAACTGCAGCTGACTCATTTGCTGAAACGTCCTTCCAGGCGATGACGGGAACCGGGGTGGATCAGCCGTGCAGCGGTCACCGGCTGGCGGCCGGACCAGGTGCGACGACGAATCAGCAGGCAAGGCTCGCCCCGGTCGATCTGCAACAGGGTGCATTCTTCCGGCTCAGCCAGGATTGCCTCGACCACGTGCTCGCCCTCCGTCAGCGGCGCCACCTGGGACAGGTAGGCGTAAGGCGTCTGCCGGGTGAAGTCCTGCTTGAGGTAATCGGGCGCAATGGCCGCGTTGACGTAACGGTCTTCGATCTGCACCGGCACGCCGTTCTCGAAATGCACGATCAGCGAATGGAACACTCGCTGACCTTCACGCATGTCCAGGGCCAGCGCCCGTTCGGAGCCGGCCGCTTCTTCGGCAAGCGTGATCACCTGGCAGCTATGCTGGTGGCCACGCGCGGCAATTTCGTCGGCAATGTTGTTGACCTCGAACAGCGCCGAACGGCCCTTGGGCTCGGCCACGAAGGTGCCGACCCCTTGCATGCGCACCAACAGGCCTTCGGCGGTGAGTTCACGCAGGGCGCGGTTGATGGTCATGCGGCTGAAACCCAGCTCGTTGACCAGCTCGCTCTCGGAGGGTACCCGATGATGCGGTGGCCAGCTGCCGTTGTCGATCTGCTGGATGATCATCTGTTTGACCCGGGCGTAGAGCGGCGCCGGGCCCTCGCCCATCTGGGCAACCAGCACGGAGACAGGAGGTGTCGGCACGGCGATGGATCCTTGTGCAAATGAAATGAGCGGTAGCTTGCCGCAGTTTACCCGGCAGGCAAACGCCTGTATATGTATATACAAGTTAACAATAACAGGATTCCACCGATGTCAGCCTACTTCGCCGAACGCGCCCTGCTACCTACGGGCTGGGCCAGCCATGTGCGTATCGAGGTCGCCAGCGATGGCCGTGTGGCCAGCATCGAGCCTGGCGCTTCGGCCGACGACGCCGAGCGCCTGGCCGGCCCGCTGCTGCCCGGCATGCCCAACCTGCACTCGCATGCTTTCCAGCGCGCCATGGCAGGCCTGGCGGAAGTTGCCGGCAACCCCAACGACAGTTTCTGGACCTGGCGAGACCTGATGTACCGCCTGGTCGGGCAGATCAATCCAGAGCAGCTTCAGGTCATCGCCCGCCAGCTGTACATCGAGATGCTCAAGGCCGGTTATACCTCGGTGGCAGAGTTCCACTACGTGCACCACGACCAGGCCGGCAAACCCTACGCCGACCCGGCCGAGCTGTCGCGACGCATCAGCGCGGCCGCAGCCGATAGCGGCATTGGCCTGACCTTGCTGCCGGTGCTGTACAGCCATGCAGGCTTTGGCGGCCAGGCGCCGAACGACGGGCAGCGGCGCTTCATCAACTCCACCGGGCAGTACCTGCAGCTGCAAGCCCAGCTCGCCCCGTTGCTGGCCGCGCAACCGGCGCAGCAACTGGGCCTGTGCTTCCACTCGCTGCGGGCGGTGACGCCTGGGCAGATCGCCGAAGTGCTGGCGGCCAGCGACAGGCAGTGCCCAGTGCATATCCACATCGCCGAACAGCAGAAGGAAGTCGACGATTGCCTGGCCTGGAGCGGCCTGCGCCCGCTGCAGTGGCTGTACGAGCATGTGGACGTGGACCGCCGCTGGTGCCTGGTACACGCTACCCATGCCGAACCGGACGAAGTGACTGCCATGGCCCGCAGCGGCGCGGTGGCCGGGTTATGCCTGACCACCGAAGCCAACCTGGGCGATGGGATCTTCCCGGCAGTGGATTTCCTGGCACAGGGCGGGCGCATGGGCATTGGTTCGGACAGCCATGTGTCGCTAAGCGTGGTGGAGGAGCTGCGCTGGCTGGAATACGGCCAGCGCCTGCGGGACCAGCGACGCAACCGCCTGTATCGCGGCGACCAGCCGATGGTCGGGCGCACGCTGTATGACGCGGCGCTGGCCGGCGGCGCGCAGGCGCTGGGTCAGGCGGTCGGCGAGTTGGCAGTGGGCAAGCGTGCCGACTGGCTGGTGCTCGATGGGCAGGACCCCTACATCGCCATGGCGGAGGGTGATGCCATTCTCAACCGCTGGCTGTTTGCCGGCGGCGATCGCCAGGTGCGCGATGTGATGGTGAATGGGCAGTGGGTAGTGCGCCAGGGGCGGCATGCCCAAGAAGAAGAAAGCGGGCGGGCGTTTGCCAAGGTGTTGCGCCAGCTTTTGGGCTGAGCGTACCGGGGCTGCGTTGCAGCCCTTCGCGGGCAAGCCCGCTCCCACAGGGTGGTGGACTGCCCCACAAAACGTCTTGGGGGCAGCCCAGGGTTCAGCGCAGAACCTGTGGGAGCGGGCTTGCCCGCGAAGGGTTGCCACGCAACCCCAAAAAACTCAGTGCATTTTTACAATTTGCTGATCGGACGCCCGCCAGATCAAGCGGCTGGTGTCATACCCCTGCTGCCGCGCCCTGGACAGCAGGTTCTCGCGCTCCCAAGCCGGCAGTGTCGGCGTGCGCGACAGAATCCAAAGGTACTTGCGGTCCGGGCTGCCGACGATTGCCGTGCGGTAGTGGTCGTCCACATAAAGAATCCAGTACTCACCCCGCGCCACGCCAGGCACCAGCCTGGTGAACCAGTTATCGAACTCGACCCACAGCTTGTCGGTGTGCCCCGGCTCCTGGATATTCGCATGCCCTTCCGCGCGAAGCCATTCATCACCCATGGTGCGGCAGCGGTTGAGCACGCCATAACTGCCATCAGGCCTGAGGTTGTAATGGGCCTCGGACTGCTCGCAGCCTTCCTGGAAGCGCATGGGCAGGCGCGCCAGCTCGTACCATTTGCCCTGGTAGCGCTTGAGGTCGACATGGCCGGCGGTTTTCGGCGCCAGCGGGTCGTGCACGGAACCTGCACAACCGCCCAGCAGCAACGCCAGGCATACCCCCATCAGCAGGTACGCACGCCTCATTTGAGGCCCTGCCCGGAATACATCAGCACTTTGTCAGCTGCGTACTGCACGCTGATGAAGCTCTTCTCGTCCCCCCAGGTGCAGCTGCTCATGCCCAACGCGCCAGAACACTCGGTCGGCGTGCCGAGCAACTGCTCGACCTCGGCCTTGTTCATACCGGCCTTGATCTTGGAATAGTTTTCCTGATTGATCTTGCTGCAGGCAGTCAGCACGACGCACAGCGACAACAGGGCGAGGGAACGCAACGACATGAAGGGACACTCCTGAAAGATGATACAGGCGAGTGGCCTGCAGTGACCTTCGACGTGAAAATCCCTCCCAGGTTCCCTGCCCCACCCCCTATGCCCCTACACCATTGGTCGGATGGCCACTATTGTGCGATTAATCACAAAGCATTAATCATGCGCCCAATAAAAAAGGCCGCCCCTAATTGGAGCGGCCTTGCGTCGCGATGCCTGCGCAGCAGGCCCCTTGGGCCTTAGAACCGGGACCCAGGCTCCAGCAAAAAGTCCATCTCTTCGCTGGTGCTCGGCCGCTCCAGCACCAGGTTGCGGTGCGGGAAGCGCCCGAAGCGGGCAATTACGCGCTGGTGCTGTTCGGCATAGTCGAGGAAGCCTTCGAACAGCCGGCGGTTGGCCTCGGGCTGTTCGTCCAGCAGCATTCGATAACGCTCCACGCACAGGTTCTGCCAGTCCAGCACTTCGGCATGCTCCAGTACCAGCAGCACGAACACGCGCTGGATCGGCAGCAGCTGGTAATCCCAGCCCTTCTGCAGGCCCTGCATGGCCACCACCTGAGCACGCCGGTCGCCCTCGAAGGCACGCGGCGTGTCGCGGTAGATCATGCGTGGCAGCTGGTCGAGCAAAATCAGCAGGCCCAGCCAGCCCTGCGGGCTTTGCTGCCACTCTTCGAGCCCACCCGCCAGGGCGTGCTCGACCAAGTCGCCAAAAAGCGCATGGGCGTCGGCATCGTAATGCTTGCCGAACCACAGCGTGCTCTTCTCGTCAGCCACGGCCTGGGCACTGGTGCCCCAACCGAACCACCATTCCAGCAACGGCTGCCAAGGTGCGAGCATGATTTACTCCTTGTGGTAAGCGGTAACGCGCTCGACCTCTTCCTTCGAGCCGAGAATCACCGACACGCGCTGGTGCAGGCTTTCTGGCTTGATGTCGAGGATGCGATCGTAACCGTTGGTGGAAGCGCCACCGGCCTGTTCGATGATGAACGACATCGGGTTGGCTTCGTACATCAGGCGCAACTTGCCCGGCTTGCTTGGTTCGCGGGCGTCACGTGGGTACATGAACAGGCCGCCACGGGTCAGGATGCGGTGCACGTCGGCCACCATCGAGGCGATCCAGCGCATGTTGTAGTTCTTCTTCAGCGGGCCGGTCTCGCCTGCCAGCAGTTCGCCCACATAGCGCTGTACCGGGGCTTCCCAGTGGCGCTGGTTGGACATGTTGATGGCGAACTCGGCGGTGGTCTCCGGTACGCGGATGTTTTCGTGGGTCAGCACGAAGCTGCCCAGTTCGCGATCCAGGGTGAAGCCCTTGACGCCGTTGCCCAGGGTCAGGATCAGCATGGTCTGCGGGCCGTAGATGGCATAACCGGCAGCAACCTGCTCGGTACCTGGCTGCAGGAACGCTTCTTCGTTGAGGCTTTCGTTCTGGCTCAGGTACTGGTTAGGGCAACGCAGAACCGAGAAGATGGTACCGACCGACACGTTGACGTCGATGTTCGACGAACCGTCCAGCGGGTCGAAGACCAGCAGGTAGGCGCCTTTCGGGTACCTGCCCGGGATCTGGTACGCGTTGTCCATTTCTTCGGAAGCCATGCCAGCCAGGTGACCGCCCCACTCGTTGGCTTCCAGCAGGATATCGTTGGAAATCACGTCCAGTTTCTTCTGGACCTCGCCCTGCACGTTTTCAGTGCCCATGCTGCCCAGCACACCACCGAGGGCGCCTTTGGACACGTGATGGCTGATTTCCTTGCACGCACGCGCTACCACTTCGATCAGGAAGCGCAGATCGGCAGGGGTATTGTTGCTGCGGGTCTGCTCAATCAGATAGCGACTCAGGGTAACGCGGGACATGTATGGCTCCGAACGGATTGGGGGGATGAAAAACCCACGCAGTTTACAGGGAGAGTGACGGGCTAGCGAGTGATGAGACTCGCCACGGCTCTCAGACGGCACAATAGGTCGGTAGTTCAGCCTTCGCCAGGCCGGTGGTCTGGTTGTGGGGCGATTCGCGGGCGCGCCCGCGCCTACAGGCTTATGAGGGCCCTGCAGGAGTGGGTTTACCCGCGATCAAGCCAGCACAGGCCTGCCTCAATCCAGCGCCTTCCAGATCTCGGTCGCATACTCGCGAATGGTCCGATCCGACGAGAACCAGCCCATCCGCGCGGTATTGAGCACCGCCTTGCGCCACCACTCCTGCGGTGTGTGCCACAGATCCTCGACCCGGCGCTGAGCATCCCAGTAGGCATCGAAATCGGCACACACCAGGAAGCGATCGTAGGCCACCAGGCCGTCGATCAACCCGGTGTACCGGGAAGGGTCGTCTGGCGAGAACACACCACTGCGAATGGCCTGCAACACATCGGTCAGGCGGTTGGAAGCGGCTATGGCAGCACTGGCGCCAAAATCACCAGCACGCTTGCGCGCTTCAACCTGCTGCGCGGTCAGGCCAAAGATGAACATGTTGTCGGCCCCCACCTGTTCGCACATCTCCACGTTGGCGCCATCCAGGGTGCCAATGGTCAGCGCACCATTGAGGCCGAACTTCATGTTGCTGGTACCGGAAGCTTCGTAACCCGCGGTGGATATCTGCTCGGAAAGGTCTGCCGCCGGGATGATGCTCTCGGCCAGGCTGACGTTGTAGTTGGGCAGGAACACCACCTTCAGCAGGCCGCGCACTGTCGGGTCGTTGTTCACCACCCGGGCGATGTCGTTGGCCAGCTTGATGATCAGTTTGGCCTGGTGGTAACTGGCCGCAGCCTTGCCAGCGAAGATCTTCACTCGCGGCACCCAGTTGGTGCCGGGGTCGTTGCGTATGGCCTGGTACAGTGCAACGGTGTGCAGCAGGTTGAGCAACTGGCGCTTGTATTCGTGAATGCGTTTGACCTGAACGTCGAATAACGCCTCGGGGTTGACCGTGACGCCGATGCGATCCTGAATGATGCTGGCCAGGGCACGCTTGCTGTGCAGCCGCTGGGCAGCGAACTGCTTGCGGAAACCGGGTTTGTCGGCGAACGGCACCAGGCCCGCCAGAAGCGTCTGCGGGTCGTCCTTGAGTTCCGGCCCAAGCGCCTCGACCAGCATCTCGGTCAGCTGAGGGTTGGACTGGTACAACCAGCGGCGGAAGGTAATGCCGTTGGTCTTGTTGTTGATCCGTTGCGGGTAAAGCTTGTGCAGCTCGGAGAACACCGTGCTCTTCATCAACTTGCTGTGCAGCGCCGACACACCGTTGACGCTGTGCGAGCCGAGAAACGCCAGATTGCCCATGCGCACCCGTCGGCCGTTGTCTTCCTCGATCAGCGAAACCGCGCGCAGCACGTCGAAATCGTGCAGGCCTTTGGCCCGCAACGCATCGATATGGTAGGCATTGATCAGGTAGATGATCTGCATGTGCCGCGGCAGCATGCGCTCCATCAGCGCTACCGGCCAGGTTTCCAGGGCTTCTGGCAACAGGGTATGGTTGGTGTAGGCGAGCGTGCCGACGGTCAGCTCCCAGGCCTTTTCCCAAGGCACTTCGTGCTGATCCACCAGCAACCGCATCAGCTCCGCCACCGCAATCGAAGGGTGGGTGTCGTTTAGCTGGATGGCCGCTGCATCAGGCAGGTTGAGCAGGTCCTTGTGCATGTTCAGGTGGCGCCGCAGCAAGTCCTGCAGCGAAGCCGAGACGAAGAAGTACTCCTGGCGAAGGCGCAGTTCCTGACCGGCCTCGGTACTGTCGGCGGGGTAAAGCACACGCGAAATGCTCTCGGCACGCGCCACTTCAGCCACAGCCCCCAAGTGGTCACCGGCGTTGAAGCGCTCCAGGTGCAGCTCTTCCAGCGCCCGCGCACGCCACAGGCGCAGGGTGTTGACGCTGGATCCACGCCAGCCGACTACCGGCGTGTCGTAGGCCACCGCTCGCACCGTCTCGCCCGGCCACCATACCTGGCGCTGGCTACCGCTTGCATCGTGCACCGTTTCGACACTGCCGCCAAAGCTGATCGGGTAGATCACCTCGGCGCGCTCGAACTCCCAGGGGTTGCCGAAATCCAGCCAGTTTTCGGTCTGTTCCTGCTGCCAGCCATCGACCACGGCCTGACGGAACAGCCCGTGCTCGTAGCGGATGCCGTAACCATGGGCAGCGATACCCAGGGTAGACATGCTCTCCATGAAGCACGCAGCCAGACGGCCAAGGCCACCATTGCCCAGCGCGGCGTCCGGCTCGAGCAGGCGAATGCGTTCGAGGTCCACATTCAGCCCTTCCAGCGCATCGCGGGCGACGTCCAGCAGGCCCAGGTTGCTCAGGCTGTCGTACAGCAAGCGGCCGATGAGAAACTCCAGGGAAAGGTAGTAGACACGCTTCTGGCTGCGCCGATAGGCCTGCCGGGTGTGATCCATCCAGTGGTCGACCATGTGATCGCGCGCGGCCAGAGCAATGGCTTCGAACCAGTCATGGTCGAAGGCGTGCTCGGGGTCCTTGCCGACCGCGTAGGTCAGCTTGTTCAGTACAGCAGCGCGAAAATCCGCGACTTCGGCGTCACGTGCTTTGGGTTCCTGGGACATGCGGCATCCTCGGGCAAGTTGACGAAAGCGGAGGGAGAGTGTTCAGACTAGACCCTTCGACAGAGAGCGACAGTTACGGTTCGCAGTTTTCATGCCCACTCTGCGATTCCGGCAAAAGGTTGTTCATAAATTGAACAATTCCGGTATCATCGCGCGCCCCAAGACCGTGATCCACCCTATAAAGATGAAAACGACCCTGATCGCCGCGGCCGAAGTCGACCGCCTGGAGACCTGGCAGCGCTATACCAGCAACATGTGCCATGGCTGCCATTCGACCTGCTGCACCCTGCCGGTGGAGGTGAAGATCAAGGATCTGATCCGTATCGGCGTGGTCGACGAGTTCGAAAAAGACGAACCCCCCAAGAACGTGGCCAAGCGCCTGCAAAAAGAAGGCATCATCGAGCGCTTCAACCAGAAGTCCGGGATCTTCACCCTGACCCGGATGAGCAACGACGACTGCATGTACCTGGATCGTAAAAGCCGGCTATGCACCATTTATGACAAGCGCCCGGATACCTGCCGCAACCACCCCAAGGTCGGGCCACGGCCGGGGTATTGCGCCTACAAGCCCAAGGTGGTTGGGCGTTGAGTCTTGCGCCGGGGCATAAATCGAGCGCCGCGCGGGCGGCGCTCGATTCTGTGGCGATGCCGAGTTGGGCATGAAGCACTGAACCCACCGCTCCCATTTCAACCAGCGGGGAAGCTCCGGCAAGCACCACCCTGATCCGCTGGTGGATGCTCAGGATAAGTCTGCGGCAAAACGCTGACCGGGCTGGTGACAACGAAACCATCAGCAAACCGCGCCTCTACGAACCGCGCCTGCCAGCCTTGCGCCGGCGGCGCCCAGTCAAGGCTGAACGCCTCACTGGGGATGATCGTCTGCGATGTGTAGCGTACCCCACAGGCATGGCGGAAGTCCCGATCCAAGGGGTTAGCCGCAGTCCATACCTTCACTGCTACAGGCATTTCCGAAAGCCGTACCAGCACATGCGCAGCTCCTTCGCCCGGAGCCACTTGCACGCGAGGCATCGGCAGGCTGGCCTGGATACGCTGAACCATCGGCACGAGAGTAGTGACAACATGCGCACGCACGCCCCCATGGTCCGAGTTCGGCAGCACCCTGAGGCTGGTCTGGCCAGGCAGGCGCTGCAGGTAGTCCGTGGCGTGATCAGGGGCGAAGAAATCATCCCCGCTGGCGGACACCAGGTATTTCGGTATCTTCAGGCGAGCACCCGGCTCATCCAGGTACTGCATCGGGTCCATCAGTGCCATCAACCGAGCGAAGGCCGGGCTGCCCAACTGCTGCAATACCTCCGCAGCCTGATAGGGCCAAAGCGCCAATGGCCATGAACCACCGTACCGCTTGCGCAAGCCCTCCAGCATGCTGGAAGTGTCGGCAACATCGATGACGCTGGGCACGATGGCAACTACCCGATCATCGGCCATGGCCGTCAGCCATGCACTCCAACCGCGTTTCGAGGCACCGGTGATGATGAACTGTTCGAGGCGTAGCTCGGGCAACGCGTCAGCCATGAGGTCCATGCCCCTGCTGGCGACAGCGGCCATTGGCACATGCAGCGGCAGCTCCGGGGCAGCCGCTTCGTTACGCAGCCAATGCGCCCAGGTGTGGGCCACGGCATCATCCTCGCGCATCGGCGCTTGTGCATCACGGAAGGTCACATACTGGTTGGGCACATCGCTGATCGACGCCACAACAGTCTGTGTCTGCACGGCAATGGCA
Source organism: Pseudomonas sp. 2,4-D (assembly GCF_030418155.1). Lineage (NCBI taxonomy): Bacteria > Pseudomonadati > Pseudomonadota > Gammaproteobacteria > Pseudomonadales > Pseudomonadaceae > Pseudomonas > Pseudomonas sp. 2,4-D. The sequence goes on along the minus strand of NZ_JAUHUI010000029.1, from coordinate 64,281 downwards.
CTCAACGCCTCGGACGAGTAGTCAGGGATTTGTTGTTCCTCACCAAACCTCACACCGTTATTGACTACTACCAACGCTTTCTCCGCCAATGCCACGTCTGGCACGAACAGTTCGACGCGGTGCTCCCACAGGCGGGGCTCAACAACGGGCTCAGGCGACCAGGTCTGTGAGGTCATCCGGTATTTATACAGCGTATAGCCCTGTGCGGGTGTCTTCTGCTCCAACTGGTACTGCAAGGGTGCCTGTCTCACCTTCTCGACATGACAGCGGGCTATTTCCTGCGGTCGCAACGCGCTACACGCCTGCTGGGCACTGGCCTGAAAACTGACGGCGAGACACGGAATAAACAACAGGTAACGACAATTCATGTTCCAAGCTCCAAAGCAAGAGCCAGCCAACCTAAGCACGGCTTCTGATTGTCACAAGGCTCCTCGGTTTGCCGTCGAACAAGCACCTGCAAAACACAGTCGCTTCCTACTGGAGCTTTCCACAAGGCAAACAAAAACGCCCCCGGCCTTTCGACCGGGGGCGTTTTCATTCAGCCTGAGCTAACTCAGTTCTTGGCTTTCTTGGCTGCGCGGGTACGCTCGCCTTCGTCCAGGATCTTCTTGCGCAGACGGATCGACTTAGGAGTCACTTCGCACAGCTCGTCGTCCTGGATGAATTCCAGGGCCTGCTCGAGGGTGTGGCGAACTGGCGGTACCAGGGCGATGACTTCGTCTTTGCCCGAAGCACGCATGTTGTCGAGCTTCTTGCCTTTGGTCGGGTTCACGCCCAGGTCGTTGTCACGGCTGTTCAGGCCGATGATCTGACCGTTGTAGATCTCCTGGCCGTGTTCAACGAACAGCTTGCCGCGAGCCTGCAGGGTTTCCAGCGAGTAGGTCAGTGCCTTGCCGGTCTCGACCGAAACCAGTACGCCGTTGAGGCGGCCGGACATCTGGCCCGACTTCATGGTGTCGTAGCGATCGAAGATCGAGGTCAGGATGCCTGCACCGTTGGTCAGGGTCAGGAACTGGTTACGGAAACCGATCAGGCCACGGGCTGGAATGTTGTACTCCAGACGAACGCGGCCCTTGCCATCCGGAACCATGTTGGTCAGGTCGCCTTTACGCAGACCCATCTCTTCCATGACCTTGCCCTGGGATTCTTCAGGGATGTCGATGGTGACGTTCTCGAACGGCTCCTGCTTCACGCCGTCGACTTCGCGGATGATCACTTCAGGACGGCCCACGGCCATTTCGAAGCCTTCACGACGCATGGTTTCGATCAGCACCGACAGGTGCAGCTCACCACGGCCCGAAACCTTGAACTTGTCAGGGGAGTCGGTCTCCTGAACGCGCAGGGCAACGTTGTACAGCAGCTCCTTGTCCAGACGGTCCTTGATGTTACGGCTGGTCACGAACTTGCCTTCTTTACCGCAGAACGGCGAGTCGTTGACCTGGAAGGTCATCGAAACGGTCGGCTCGTCAACGGTCAGCGGCTTCATCGCTTCTACCGCATCCGGGGCGCACAGGGTGTCGGAGATGAACAGCTCATCGAAACCGCTGATGCAGACGATATCGCCAGCCTGGGCTTCTTCGACGTCAACGCGGTGCAGACCGTGGTGACCCATCAGCTTCAGGATACGGCCGTTGCGCTTCTTGCCGTTGGTGTCGATGGCGACAACCGGGGTGTTCGGCTTGACGCGGCCACGGGCGATGCGGCCAACACCGATAACGCCGAGGAAGCTGTTGTAGTCCAGTGCGGAGATCTGCATCTGGAACGGGCCGTCGCGGTCAACAGACGGTGCGGGTACGTTGTCGATGATCGACTGGTACAGCGGGGTCATGTCTTCTGCCATGGCAGTGTGGTCCAGGCCGGCAATGCCGTTCAGGGCCGAGGCGTAGACCACTTTGAAGTCCAGCTGTTCGTCGGTGGCACCGAGGTTGTCGAACAGGTCGAAGATCTGGTCCAGAACCCAGTCAGGACGCGCGCCCGGGCGGTCAACCTTGTTGATCACGACGATTGGCTTCAGGCCAGCTTCGAAAGCCTTCTTGGTCACGAAGCGGGTTTGCGGCATCGGGCCGTCCTGGGCGTCGACCAGCAGCAGCACGGAGTCGACCATCGACATTACACGCTCAACCTCGCCACCGAAGTCGGCGTGGCCGGGGGTGTCGACGATGTTGATGTGGTAGCCGTTCCAGTTGATGGCGGTGTTTTTCGCCAGAATGGTAATACCGCGCTCTTTTTCCTGGTCGTTGGAGTCCATGACGCGCTCGTCGTTGAGCTCGTTACGCTCCAGAGTGCCGGACTGACGCAGGAGTTTGTCGACCAGAGTGGTTTTACCATGGTCAACGTGGGCGATGATGGCGATGTTACGCAGATTTTCGATCACAAGTGTATCTCGATCAGAGGATTCGGTTGCCGCCCAGTGTAGGCGGCCAATATGTACCGTTTAAGGCTCAGCGGGCCCGGCGGTCGGGAGGGCGATGGCGAATACTGCCGCCATACAGCCCCGGCGTCTTATGTCGGACGATAAACACGCACATTGGCATGTCCCTCACTGAGCAGATGGTGTGCGTGCAAACGGCTCATCACACCCTTGTCGCAATACAGCAAGTACTGGCGCGTGGGGTCCAGGTGCTTGAACTTGCTGTTGATGGCGTAGAACGGCATGGTCTGGACTTCGATACCTTCCAGCACCAGAGGTTCGTCTTCCTGGGCATCGGGGTGGCGAATGTCGATGACGATCTGGCCTGGCAGCGCCTCGGCCACTTCCTCGATTTCGATGTCCTTGCCCAGCTCATCGATCACATGGTCGATGGAAATGAACTTGGCGCGCTCAAGAGCGCGCTCCAGCACGGCCATGTCGAACTGCTTTTCTTCGTGCTCCATGCGGTGACGCTTGGCATGGGTGGTCGGGTTTACCGAGATCACGCCGCAGTACTCCGGCATGTGTTTGGCAAAGTCCGCGGTGCCGATTTCGGTGGCCTGGTCGATGATGTCCTGCTTGTGGCTGGCCAGCAGCGGGCGCAGCACCAGCTTGTCGGTGGCCGAGTCGATGATCGACAGGTTCGGCAGGGTCTGGCTGGACACCTGGGAAATCGCTTCGCCGGTCACCAGCGCGTCGATCTGCAGGCGGTCGGCCATATGGGCGGCGCCGCGCAGCATCATGCGCTTGAGGGTCACGCCCATGTAGCTGTTGTCGACCTTGTTGAGGATCTCGCCAACCACTTCTTCGAACGGCACGCTGATGAACAGGACGCGCTGGCTGCTGCCGTACTTTTTCCACAGGTAGTGGGCCACTTCCATCACGCCCAGCTCGTGGGCACGGCCGCCGAGGTTGAAGAAGCAGAAGTGGGTCATCAGGCCGCGGCGCATCATCTGGTACGCCGCAACGGTGGAGTCGAAACCACCCGACATCAGCACCAGGGTCTGCTCCAGGGCACCCAGCGGATAACCGCCGATGCCATTGTGCTGGTTGTGGATCACGTACAGGCGCTGGTCGCGGATTTCGATGCGCACCAGCACTTCAGGCTTTTTCAGCTCGATCCCGGCGGCGCCACACTGCTGGCGCAGCTGGCTGCCGACGTAACGGTCGACGTCCATCGAGGTGAAGTCATGGTGGCCACCGCGCTTGCAGCGCACGGCGAAGTGCTTGCCGGCCAGCAGGTGGCCGAAGTGGTGCTTGCACTTGGCGACGATGTCGTCGAAGTCACCCAGCGGGTATTCCTCTACCTGCAGGAAGTGGGTGATACCCGGGGTGCAGGTGAGGCGTTCGATCATCTCGCGCTGGACTTTTTCGTCTTCGACGCGGGTGACCACCTCGAGATTGTCCCAGACACCATCGACCGCGAGCTCAGGGTCGAGATCCTTGAGCACGTTGCGGATGTTCTTGCCAAGCTGGCGGATGAAGCGCTTGCGCACCGGCCGGCTTTTGATGGTGATTTCTGGGAAGACTTTGACGATAAGTTTCATTGGTTAACAGCGCGCGCAGGGCCTGCCGAAAATGAGGGGCGCGAATTATATCGGAAATTGCTCAGGATTTGACCAACTTTTGATCAGAAGCTTTGAGATAAATGCAGAGGCCAGGTTTTGCAGTGCCTGTTCCGGCCCTTTCGTGGGTAAACCCGCGCCTACAGGCGGTGCAAAGCCCGTAGGAGCGGGTTTACCCGCGAAGAGGCCCAAGAAGCTGGCACATCACTTATGCAACGCACCCTATTGGTGCGAAACGATCAAAAAACGCATCGTAAGGGTGCACTTTTACCCGCTAACCCAACGCCAAATGCCCGCAAACGCCCCCTTTTATCCCACCCTCGCCATTTTCGGGCACTGGCATGCAATTTGCTCCCTTGTGAGGCAGGTAAGCTTGGCCGACTATCCGCGCCCGGCAACACCCTTTTTCCAGGGCAGCGGCCCACCGCGCTCTAGACCATCCGGAGGACAACATGTCGAAGTCGGTTCAACTCATCAAAGATCATGACGTCAAGTGGATTGATCTGCGTTTCACGGACACCAAAGGCATTCAGCACCACGTGACCATGCCGTCGCGTGATGCGCTGGACGAAGACTTCTTCGAAGTCGGCAAGATGTTCGACGGTTCCTCCATCGCTGGCTGGAAAGGCATCGAAGCTTCCGACATGATCCTGATGCCGGTCGACGAAACCGCCGTTCTGGACCCGTTCACCGAAGAACCAACCCTGATCATCACCTGCGACATCGTCGACCCGTCGAGCATGCAGGGCTACGACCGCGACCCACGCGCCATCGCCAAGCGCGCTGAAGAGTACCTGAAGAGCACCGGCATCGGTGACACCGTATTCGCCGGCCCAGAGCCTGAGTTCTTCATCTTCGACGAAGTGAAGTTCCACTCGGACATCTCCGGTTCGATGTTCAAGATCTTCTCCGAGCAGGGCTCGTGGATGACCGGCGCTGACGTGGAAGGCGGCAACAAAGGCCACCGTCCAGGCGTGAAAGGCGGCTACTTCCCGGTTCCGCCGTTCGACCACGACCACGAAATCCGTACTGCCATGTGCAACGCCCTGGAAGAAATGGGCCAGACCGTTGAAGTTCACCACCACGAAGTGGCGACTGCCGGCCAGAACGAAATCGGCGTCAAGTTCAACACCCTGGTGAAGAAGGCTGACGAAGTACAGGCGCTGAAATACGTCGTGCACAACGTTGCCGACGCTTACGGCCGTACCGCCACCTTCATGCCGAAGCCACTGTACGGCGACAACGGCTCGGGCATGCACGTGCACATGTCGATCTGGAAAGACGGCAAGAACACCTTCTCGGGTGAAGGCTATGCCGGCCTGTCCGACACCGCCCTGTACTTCATCGGCGGTATCATCAAGCACGGTAAGGCCCTGAACGGCTTCACCAACCCGTCGACCAACTCGTACAAGCGTCTGGTTCCAGGCTTCGAAGCCCCGGTAATGCTGGCCTACTCGGCTCGCAACCGTTCCGCCTCGATCCGTATTCCTTACGTTGGCAGCCCGAAAGCCCGCCGTATCGAAGCACGCTTCCCGGACCCATCGGCCAACCCGTACCTGGCGTTCGCGGCCCTGCTGATGGCTGGCCTGGACGGCATCCAGAACAAGATCCACCCAGGCGACGCGGCCGACAAGAACCTGTACGACCTGCCGCCAGAAGAAGCCAAGAACATCCCGCAAGTGTGCGGCAGCCTGAAAGAAGCTCTGGAAGAGCTGGATAAAGGCCGTGCGTTCCTGACCAAGGGCGGCGTGTTCTCCGACGACTTCATCGATGCCTTCATCGAGCTGAAGAGCGAAGAAGAAATCAAGGTCCGTACCTTCGTACACCCGCTGGAATACGAGCTGTACTACAGCTGCTGATCTGATTGGCGCCTCGCGCCGATGACATGATCACAACGGCCTCCCTCGGGAGGCCGTTTTTGTTTTCATACATGCGAATCAGAACGCCCCTACAAGCAGCGTTTGGTCAACTGCGCACAATCCATTCTCCCTCTGTATGGAGAACACCATGCGCCTGGCCATCACGTCACTTTGCTTGCCGTTTGCCTTGATCGGCTGCATCGCTCCTGAAGCATCCCAGCCTGAATTCAACCCACTCCTGTCCAACATCGAGTACCGACTGGACCTGGCCAGCTCGGTCGCACTGCACAAGTGGGAACACAACCTTGCCGTAGCGGCGCCCGAGCGCGAGCGCGAAGTCCTTGCCCTGGTGCGCCAGCAGGCTGCCGACCATGACCTCAGCCCTGAACGCGCCGCAGCTTTCTTCAGCGACCAGATCGAGGCCAACAAGCTGATGCAGTACACCTTGCTCGATCGCTGGGTCATGCTAGAGCAGAGGCCATCAGCAGCCGTCCTTGATTTGGTCGACCAACTGCGGCCTCGTCTGGACAAGCTTCAGACAACGCTTCTATTCGAGTTGGGGCGCTTCGACCGGCACCCTCCAGAGGACTGCGCGCGTAAACTCGCCAACGCCCTGCACGCCCGCACCAATGACCCGATACGCCACCTTACCCTGGTCCGCGCAACCGCACAGCTGTGCCCGAAACACTAGGCGCGCCAATGCTCTATATTGGTGCATAACAACGCCAAACGCTCCGCCATGCACCCCAAAACAGGTCGCGCGGAGCGCCCGCTCAGCAAATTTTGATCCGATTGAGCGCAAATCCAGGCCTTTCTCAGCTATTTCCGCTTCTTTTCGGAGCCTTGGTTTGTTTCTTGCATTTTTTGCAGGAAGAGAGTCTCGCATCAGCGGATCCACAGCACGCTCGGATCTGGCCCCAAGTGCCAGGCAAGCGCCAAACGAGGTCAACGACGCCTTATGACCATCAGCGATGCACAGCACCGTCTGCTTCTGGACAACCTGACCACCGCCACGTTGCTGCTCAACGCCGAGCTGCGCCTGGAGTACATGAACCCGGCGGCAGAAATGCTGCTGGCCGTCAGTGGCCAGCGCAGCCATGGGCAGTTCATCAGCGAGCTGTTCACCGAATCGACCGAGGCGCTCAGTTCGCTGCGCCAGGCGGTCGAGCAGGCGCACCCATTCACCAAGCGTGAAGCGCAGCTTACATCGCTGACCGGGCAGACCATCACCGTCGACTACGCGGTAACGCCGATACTGCATCAAGGCCAGACCCTGCTGTTGCTCGAAGTGCACCCGCGGGACCGGCTGCTGCGCATCACCAAGGAAGAGGCCCAACTGAGCAAGCAAGAAACCACCAAGATGCTGGTGCGCGGCCTGGCCCACGAAATCAAGAACCCCCTTGGCGGCATCCGCGGAGCGGCCCAGCTACTGGCCCGCGAACTGCCCGAGGAAGGGCTGCGCGACTACACCAACGTGATCATCGAAGAGGCGGACCGTTTGCGTAACCTGGTCGACCGCATGCTCGGCTCGAACAAGCTGCCGTCGCTGGCCATGACCAATATTCACGAAGTGCTGGAGCGGGTGTGCAGCCTGGTCGATGCCGAAAGCCAGGGGTGCATCACTTTGGTGCGCGATTACGACCCAAGCCTGCCGGACGTGCTGATCGACCGAGAACAGATGATTCAGGCCGTACTCAACATCGTGCGCAACGCCATGCAGGCGATCAGCTCGCAGAATGAGCTGCGCCTGGGTCGCATCACCTTGCGCAGCCGCGCCCTGCGCCAGTTCACCATCGGCCACGTGCGTCACCGCTTGGTAGCGCGGGTAGAGATCATCGACAACGGCCCGGGCATCCCGCCGGAACTGCAGGAAACCCTCTTCTATCCCATGGTCAGTGGCCGCCCGGACGGTACCGGGCTGGGCCTGGCCATTACCCAGAACATCATCAGCCAGCACCAGGGCCTGATCGAGTGTGAAAGCCACGCTGGCCATACCGCCTTCTCGATTTACCTGCCTCTGGAACAAGGAGCCACCGCCTCATGAGCCGAAGTGAAACCGTATGGATCGTCGACGATGATCGCTCCATCCGCTGGGTCCTGGAAAAAGCCCTGCAACAGGAAGGCATGACCACCCAGAGCTTCGACAGCGCAGACGGTGTCATGGGACGCCTGGCACGCCAGCAACCCGACGTGATCATTTCCGACATTCGCATGCCTGGCACCAGCGGCCTCGACCTGCTGGCGCAGATCCGCGAGCAGCATCCGCGCCTGCCGGTCATCATCATGACCGCCCACTCCGACCTGGACAGCGCCGTGGCCTCGTACCAAGGCGGTGCCTTCGAGTACCTGCCCAAGCCATTCGACGTCGACGAAGCGGTATCACTGGTCAAGCGCGCCAACCAGCACGCCCAGGAGCAGCAAGGCCTGGATGTGCCACAGAACCTGGCGCGCACCCCGGAGATCATTGGTGAAGCCCCGGCGATGCAGGAGGTGTTCCGCGCCATCGGCCGCCTCAGCCACTCCAACATCACCGTGCTGATCAATGGCGAGTCCGGCACCGGCAAAGAACTGGTGGCCCACGCCCTGCACCGGCACAGCCCACGAGCAGCATCGCCGTTCATTGCCCTGAACATGGCCGCCATCCCCAAGGACTTGATGGAGTCGGAGCTGTTCGGCCATGAGAAAGGCGCCTTCACAGGTGCTGCCAACTTGCGTCGCGGCCGTTTCGAGCAAGCCGATGGTGGCACGCTGTTCCTCGACGAGATCGGGGACATGCCTGCCGACACCCAGACCCGCCTGTTGCGTGTGCTGGCCGATGGCGAGTTCTACCGCGTAGGCGGCCATGTGCCGGTCAAAGTCGACGTGCGCATCATCGCCGCCACCCACCAGAACCTGGAGTCACTGGTGCAGGCCGGCAAGTTCCGTGAGGACTTGTTCCACCGCCTGAACGTGATCCGTATCCACATTCCGCGCCTGGCTGACCGCCGCGAAGATATCCCCGCCCTCGCCCGCCACTTCCTTGCACGGGCGGCCCAAGAGCTGGCAGTCGAGCCGAAGATCCTCAAGCCGGAAACCGAAGAGTTCATCCGCAACCTGCCATGGCCTGGCAATGTGCGGCAGATGGAGAACACCTGCCGCTGGATCACCGTGATGGCCTCCAGCCGCGAAGTGCTGATCGGCGACCTGCCACCAGAACTGCTGAACCTGCCACACGATGCCGCGCCGGTGACCAACTGGGAGCAGGCCCTGCGCCAGTGGGCCGACCAGGCCTTGGCGCGCGGGCAGACCAGCCTGCTGGACAGCGCAGTGCCGAGCTTTGAGCGGATCATGATCGAAACAGCACTCAAGCACACCGCCGGCCGCCGTCGCGATGCGGCGCTGTTGCTGGGTTGGGGGCGCAATACCCTGACACGCAAGATCAAGGAGCTGGGGATGAATGTGGCTGGGGGGGATGATGAGGAAGGTGATGACCACTGAGCTCTGAATTAGCTTTTAGATTGCTGGGGCTGCTTTGCAGCCCATCGCGGCACAAGGCCGCTCCCACAGGATCACTTCTGCCCCCAGGCTGATGCGATCCTGAGGGAGCGGCCTTGTGCCGCGATGGGGCGCAAAGCGGCCCCAGCCATTTCAGCCTTCTGAATGCACCGTTCCTGTGCCGGCTGCACCTCTCGAAGGCACAAATCCCCTCAAAATCCGGCCAAATAACCCGCAAAGCCCAGTATTCACGGCTTTTGCAAAACTGGCACGCCCCCTGCAATAAGCAATACATCTCCAGTTTCGGGGGCCCTGGTACAGGCAGGCCGGGTGAACCCCTCTTTTATTTGCAGCACCGCCGCTTTTGGGGACCTCGGTACAGGCAGGCCGGGAAATCCCCCCTTTATACGCAGTACCCCTTTTGGGGACCCTGGTACAGGCAGGCCGGGATATCCCCTCTTTTATTCGTGCAGTTTCACTTGCACCCGCCAGCGCCCAGCGTCCTCTGCACCGGCCCATTCGCCGTGCAGAGGGCGCGCGGCCACCACCGTCAGCAACAAACCTTCCTTGCTGTGCTGTACCCGCCAGCTAACCGGCTTGCCCTGCAGGCTGAGCTGCCCTTGCTGAGCCTTGCCCTGGGCCTGAAACAGCAACGCCACCGTCCCTTCCACGTTCTCGCCATGCAGCTTGGGCTCTTCGTTGAACCACAGCTCCAGGCCATCCTGCATCACTTGCACCTGCTGCAGCTCACGCTCGTCCGGCGTAGTCAGGCGACCGATCATCAGCCCTACCATCAAGCCAACGATCGCCAATGACAGCATCACCCGTGGGAAGGCCTTCGAACGCACGTCCGGTTCAGGGGTAGAATGCCCGTCATCTTCACGTTTGGAGCCGTGCATGTTTCACGTCATCCTTTTTCAACCAGAAATTCCGCCGAATACCGGCAACATCATTCGCCTATGCGCCAACAGCGGCTGCGCCCTGCACCTGATCGAACCCATCAGCTTCGAACTGGATGACAAGCGCCTGCGCCGCGCAGGGCTGGACTACCACGAGTATGCCACGCTCAAGCGTCACGAGAGCTTGGCCGGATGCCTGGAAAGCCTTGGCAACCCACGGTTGTTCGCCTTTACCACCAAGGGCTCGCACCCGTTCCACGAAGTGGCCTTCCAGCCAGGCGACGCCTTCCTGTTCGGGCCAGAGAGCCGCGGGCTGCCGGCCGAGGTGTTGGACAGCCTGCCGGCCGAGCACCGACTGCGCCTGCCGATGCGGCCAGGGTGCCGTAGCCTGAACCTGTCCAATACCGTGGCGGTGACGGTGTATGAGGCGTGGCGGCAGAACGGGTTTGCCGGGAGCTGATGTGTTGCCCGTACGGGCCTCTTCGCGGGTAAACCCGCTCCTACACAGGTCGAGGGAACGGCGCGATCCCCTGTAGGAGCGGGTTTACCCGCGAAGAGGCCCACACAGGCAACAAAAAAGCGCCCGAAAGGCGCTTTCTTGATACCGGCAGTTATTACTGCACAGTAGGCGCTTCACCCGCTTCCTGCATACGCTGCATTTCTTGCGCGTACAGGGCGTCGAAGTTGACCGGCGACAGCATCAGCGCCGGGAACGAACCGCGGGTCACCAGGCTGTCCAGGGCCTCACGAGCATAAGGGAACAGGATGTTCGGGCAGAACGCACCCAGGGTGTGGCTCATCGAAGCCGCATCGAGGTTGGCGATCAGGAAGATACCGGCCTGCTGCACTTCAGCAATGAAGGCCACTTCGTCACCGTTCTTGACGGTAACCGACAGGGTCAGTACGACCTCGTGGAAGTCGCCTTCCAGGGATTTCTGCTTGGTGTTCAGGTCCAGGGCAACGCTCGGTTCCCAGGTCTGACGGAAGATCTGCGGGCTTTTCGGGGCCTCGAACGACAGGTCGCGCACATAAATACGTTGCAGGGAGAACTGAGGGCTGTTGTCTTCTGCAGCAGCGCCGTTGGTCTGTTGGTCAGTCATGTCAGATCCTTATCCTAATGTTTTTGAATGCAGTGCAAATCAGGCCGCCAGCAACGCGTCGAGCTTGCCCGCGCGCTCCAGGGCATAGAGGTCATCGCATCCACCGACATGGGTGCTGCCGATCCAGATCTGCGGCACCGACGTACGGCCGGCTTTCTGACTCATCTCGGCGCGAACCTGCGGCTTGCCGTCGACCTTGATTTCCTCGAAGGCCACGCCCTTGCTCTCGAGCAGGTACTTGGCGCGCATGCAGTAGGGGCAGTAGTCGCTGGAGTAGACGATGACAGGCTTCATATCACTTCACCAGGGGCAGGTTATCGGCTTTCCAGCTGGAAACGCCACCGCTCAGTTTGGCGGCGTTGTAACCAGCTTTGAGCAGCTCGCGGCAAATGGTGCCGGACTGCTGGCCCATCGCGTCGACGACGATCAAGGTCTTTTCTTTATGCTTGCCCAGCTCGGTCATGCGGTTGGCCAGCTTGTCCTGCGGGATGTTCACAGCGCCGACGATATGACCGGCGGAGTATTCCTTGGCCGGGCGAATGTCGATCACCAGGGCCTTCTCGGCATTGACCAGGGCTGTCAGTTGGCCATTAGTCAGGCTCTGGCCACCACGACGGATTTCATTGATGAGCAGCAAGACCAGCAGAATGAGGAAGATCGCAACCAGGATGTAGTGATCTGTCGCGAATTGAATCAGGTGAGCAACCATCAGCGGTGTTCCAGGCGATTGAAAATGCCGGCCAGTATACACAGCCCCTTGGTGCCACCAAAGCCCGACGGGCCGGCCACAAAACCACCTTCATGTTGCTACTACAGGTGCGCCGGTCGGTGGAATGGGACGAATATTAGCCGCAGGTGGCGTATTTGCCCTAAAATGCGTGTCTTTATCATCTTTGAACAACCGTGAGTTTGATTGATGACGAGCACGCCCAAACCCCTGGTCCTGATTATCCTGGATGGCTTCGGCCATAGCGATATCCCCGAACACAACGCCATCTTTGCCGCCAATAAACCGGTCTATGACCGCCTGTGCGCCACCCAGCCGCACGGCCTTATTTCCGGCTCGGGCATGGATGTCGGCCTGCCGGACGGGCAAATGGGCAACTCCGAAGTCGGTCATATGAACCTCGGCGCAGGTCGCGTCGTCTATCAGGACTTCACTCGGGTGACCAAGGCCATCCGCGACGGCGAGTTCTTCGAAAACCCGGTACTGACCGGTGCTGTGGACAAGGCAGTCGGTGCTGGCAAAGCCGTGCACATCCTCGGCCTGCTGTCCGATGGTGGCGTACACAGCCACCAGGACCACTTGGTGGCCATGACCGAACTGGCCGCCCAGCGTGGCGCTGAAAAGATCTACCTGCACGCCTTTCTCGATGGCCGGGACACCCCGCCACGCAGCGCGCAGTCGTCCATCGAACTGCTCGACGCCACCTTCGCCAAACTGGGCAAGGGCCGTATCGCCAGCCTGATTGGCCGCTACTACGCCATGGACCGAGACAATCGCTGGGACCGCGTCAGCGCCGCCTACAACCTCATCGTCGATAGCGCTGCCGAATACACCGCTGACACGGCCCTGGCTGGCCTTGAAGCCGCTTACGCCCGCGACGAAAGCGACGAGTTCGTCAAGGCCACGCGCATTGGCGAAGCCGTCAAGGTCGAAGATGGCGATGCCGTGATTTTCATGAACTTCCGCGCCGACCGCGCTCGCGAACTGTCGCGTGCATTCGTAGAGCCAGACTTCACGGAATTCGCCCGTGCGCGCCTGCCGAAGATGGCGGCGTACATCGGCCTGACCCAGTATTCGGCGAAGATCCCGGCACCAGCAGCCTTTGCCCCGTCCAGCCTGAACAACGTACTGGGCGAATACCTGGCGAAAAACGGCAAGACCCAACTGCGCATCGCCGAAACCGAGAAATACGCCCACGTCACCTTCTTCTTCTCTGGTGGCCGTGAAGAGCCGTTTGAAGGCGAAGAACGCATCCTGATCCCGTCGCCGAAGGTCGCCACCTATGACCTGCAACCGGAAATGAGCGCACCAGAGGTGACCGATCGCATCGTCGAAGCCATCGAACAGCAGCGCTTCGACGTCATCGTGGTCAACTACGCCAACGGCGACATGGTCGGCCACACCGGCGTGTTCGAGGCAGCGGTCAAGGCCGTCGAAGCACTGGATACCTGTGTAGGGCGCATTGTCGACGCGCTGGAAAAAGTGGGCGGCGAAGCGCTGATCACCGCTGACCACGGCAACGTCGAGCAAATGGAAGACGAGTGCACCGGCCAGGCGCACACCGCACACACTACCGAGCCGGTACCGTTCATCTATGTGGGCAAGCGCAACGTGAAAGTGCGTGAGGGCGGCGTGCTGGCCGACGTGGCGCCAACCATGCTGAAGCTGCTGGGGCTGGAAAAGCCGGTGGAAATGACCGGTACCTCGATTCTGGTCGACGCCTGAATGTCGAAAGGGGCTGCGTTGCAGCCCCAATTGCACATGAATTCCAGACAAACGCCCCCCTGCATCCGCAGCGAGGCGTTTTTTTTGCCTGCCCAGGCGGGCATACTAGGCCAGTCTCCATCCTTGGTACGCCAAACCCCATGCTTCGCGCCCTGATCCTCCTAGCCCTGTCTTGCCTGCTCAGCCCGGCCTTCGCCGATGAGCGTGCGCAGACCCAGCAGCAACTGGATGCCACCCGCCAGGACATTGCCGAGCTCAAGAAAACGCTGAGCAAGCTCCAGGAAGAAAAGGCCGGTGTGCAAAAAGACCTCAAAGCCACCGAAACCGACATCGGTAACCTCGAAAAGCAGGTGGAGGCCCTGCAGCAAGAACTAAAAAAGACTGAAGGCGAGCTGGAGCGCCTTGATACCGAGAAAAAAAAACTCCAGAGCGCCCGCGTTGAACAACAACGACTGATCGCCATTCAGGCCCGTTCGGCCTACCAGAACAACGGTCGCGAGGAATACCTCAAGCTGCTGCTCAACCAGCAGAACCCCGAGAAATTCGCCCGCACCCTCACCTATTACGACTACCTGAGCAAGGCGCGCCTGGAGCAATTGCGCACCTTCAACGAGACGTTGCGCCAACTGGCCAACGTCGAACAGGAAATTTCCAGCCAGCAACAACAACTGCTGGCCCAGCGCACCGACCTCGACAGCCGCCGCCAGGCCTTGGAAAACGAGCGCGCCAAGCGCCAGCAGGTACTGGCAAAGCTCAACAGCGATGTGAAGGACCGCGATCAGAAGCTGCAAGCGCGCGAACAGGACCAGGCCGACCTGGCCAAAGTCCTGAAGACCATCGAGGAAACCCTCGCCCGCCAGGCGCGTGAAGCTGAAGAGGCACGCAAGAAGGCCCTGCTGGCACAGCAGGAAGCAGAAAAACGCCGCCAGCAGGAAGCGCTGGCCGCCGCCGCTGCCCGCGACCGGGCCCGTGAGCCCGCAGAGCCAGTGGAACCGCCGAAAAAGGCCCGCACCACCCTCGGGCCGATGGTTTCCAGCGATGGCGCGAATTACGGCGGCGCATTTTCTGCTGCGCGGGGCAAACTTCCATGGCCAGTCAATGGTCGATTGCTGGCACGCTTCGGTGATGCCCGCGGTAGCGACGCCCGTGCCAAGTGGGACGGGGTTATGATCAGCGCCAACCCAGGCACCCAGGTACGTGCCGTGCACGGCGGGCGTGTGGTATTCGCGGACTGGTTGCGCGGTGCCGGGCTTCTGGTCATTCTCGACCATGGCAACGGTTACCTGAGCCTGTACGGCCACAACCAGAGCCTGCTCAAGAATGCCGGTGATATCGTCAAGGCCGGTGAGGCCATTTCCACCGTTGGCGACAGCGGTGGCCAGGACGCGGCAGGCTTGTATTTCGCTATCCGCCAGCAGGGCCGGCCTACCGACCCTTCGCAGTGGTGCCGGGGCTAGGCTCTGTACGAAAAGTCTTGAGACGCGGTCAGGCAAGGCGAAAAAAGCCGAGGAACGGCCGGGGTCGCGCCCGACTGTACTGGAGTACATGAGCATTCCGAGGCTGTTTTCAACGCAGCATGAACAAGTATCAAGGCTTTTCGTACAAAGCCTAGTCACATTTCTACGGCGCAGCTTGAGTGCTGCGCCGATGCTCCCCAGGGAGCGCTTACAGGATCAGGAGTTCGTTCGACATGCTGCACTCGCCTCGTCTCACCCAGCTGGCCCTGTCCATCGCCCTGGCGGTCGGCGCGCCCCTGGCCACCGCCGCAGAGCCGGCCAAGGCCGCTGCAGTGCCAGCCACCGAGGTGACCGCCAAGGCGCCACTGCCGCTGGAAGAACTGCGCACCTTCGCCGAGGTCCTGGACCGCATCAAAGCTGCCTACGTCGAACCGGTAGACGACAAGACCCTGCTGGAAAACGCCATCAAGGGCATGCTTAGCAACCTTGACCCGCATTCCGCCTACCTCGGCCCTGAGGACTTCCAGGAGCTTCAGGAAAGCACCAGCGGCGAGTTCGGCGGGCTGGGCATTGAAGTAGGCCAGGAAGACGGCTTCATCAAGGTGGTCTCGCCAATCGACGACACCCCAGCCTCGCGGGCCGGCGTGCAGGCTGGTGACCTGATCGTCAAGATCAACGGTGCCCCGACCCGCGGCCAGACCATGACCGAAGCCGTCGACAAGATGCGCGGCAAGGTCGGCGAGAAGATCACCCTGACCTTGGTGCGCGACGGCGGCAACCCGTTCGACGTGAATCTGACCCGTGCAGTCATTCAGGTCAAAAGCGTGAAGAGCCAGCTACTGGAGAACGACTACGGCTACATCCGTATCACCCAGTTCCAGGTCAAGACCGGTGACGAAGTGGGCAAGGCCCTGGCCAAGCTGCGCAAGGACAACGGCAAGAAGCTGCGCGGGGTGGTGCTGGACCTGCGCAACAACCCAGGCGGCGTGCTGCAATCGGCAGTGGAAGTGGCCGACCACTTCCTGACCAAAGGTCTGATCGTCTACACCAAGGGCCGCATCGCCAACTCCGAGCTGCGTTTCTCGGCCGACCCGGCCGATGCCAGCGCAGGCGTGCCGCTGGTGGTACTGATCAACGGTGGCAGTGCATCGGCATCGGAAATTGTCGCCGGCGCCCTGCAGGACCAGAAGCGCGCCGTGCTGATGGGTACCGACAGTTTCGGCAAAGGCTCGGTGCAGACCGTGCTTCCACTGGCCAACGACCGCGCCCTGAAGCTCACCACTGCGCTGTACTACACCCCCAACGGCCGCTCGATCCAGGCCCAGGGCATCGTCCCGGACATCGAGGTGCGCCCGGCCAAGCTCACCGCCGAAGCCGACACCGAAAACTTCAAGGAAGCCGACCTGCAGGGCCACCTGGGCAACGGCAACGGCGGCGCCGACCGCCCGACCGGCAGCAGCAAGCGCAAGGAGCGCCCGCAGGATGACGACTTCCAGCTGAGCCAGGCACTGAGCCTGCTCAAGGGCCTGAACATCACCAAGGGCGACTGAGCCACCCTATGCGTTATCTGCTGTGTCTGTTGTTTTGCCTGATGGCCGGAATCGCGCAAGCGGCGCCGGCCAACAAGGCCTACATGAGCATCATCATCGACGACCTGGGCCAGAGCGCCGAGCGTGACAACCGTACCCTGGCCCTGCCCGGGCCAGTGACCATGGCGATCATGCCCGACACCCCGCATGCCACTGACTTTGCTCGCCAGGCGCACAAGGCCGGCAAGACGGTGATCCTGCACATGCCTATGGACCCGGCCACCGGGCCCTATGCCTGGCACCCGGAGGTTCCGCTGACGGAGCTGGCCAGGCGGCTCGACACTGCGCTAGCCAAGGTGCCCTACGCCGCCGGCATCAACAACCACATGGGCAGCCGCATGACCGCCCAACGCCAGCCCATGGCTTGGCTGATGGGCGAGCTGCAGCAGCGCCATCTGTTCTTTGTCGACAGCCGTACCAGCGCGGCCACGGTGGCAGCTGCCGAAGCGCAGGCACAAGGCTTGGCACATGTCTCGCGCGATGTGTTTCTCGACGATGTGCGTACCACCGAGGCAATTACCAGGCAACTTCATCAAGGTATTGCGCTGGCCAGCAAGCAAGGCTCGGTGGTGTTGATCGGGCACCCTTACCCACAAACGCTCGAGGTGCTGGAGCGCGAACTGCCAGGCCTGAAGAGCCAAGGCATTACCCTGATCGGCTTGAATCAGATGATCGCCGAGCGGAGCAACCAGGCCATGCCTGCACATGGCAAGCACGGCCGCTACAGCAACCGCTGAGCTCGAGGTTCGCGCCTCGTATCGCCCAGGTCAGCTGAAAGGAATAATCCCCCTGGCTTGCTCCAACGTCAGCTTCCCACGGTGAATCCGTTGCCCCGCCATTGCTGCGAGGCGGCTACTCATACGACGCTGGCTCCAGGTTTTCAGGTGGCCGGCTACAAAATTTTCACCATGATCACTCTGAGATTGGAAATGAAAATGTGCAGCCCAGAGGTTACGCCTGCTCGGCAGGCGCAGCACACGATACTCGTCAAAGGCACCGCCATCCTGCATGAGCCGGCGCTCGCCGTATTCGACGGTGATCAAGCCTTCAGCGTGCAAATAACGCAGGGCTTCGGCGGATGGGTAGCTGGTGTCAGTGTAGAGGGTGATGAGCTGGAGCTTTTTCTCACCGCGCAACGCATCCGCATCCCGCTCCAGGGCCCTCAACAGTGAGTCGCTGCCACCCGCCTCGCGTACGGTACTCACCGCCTGTTCCAGTTTGGCCAGATGCAGGTCGAACAACTGAGCGAGCAAGGTCCCTTTGATATCGTGCTCGACATACGATTTGGCCTTCATCCGCACCTTACTGGTTTCATCCAGCAATGATTGCACCCACATGGCCAAATCGCCTGGGGGCGCTTCGTCAGTCAATGAAGGCCGTTTTACATCACGCTGACGCCACTCTCCTTCAACGTGCTCAAAGGTCGCAAGCACCGCTTCGCTGATTCCCTCACGCACTTCAAGCAGGCGTTGCCCCTGCACTTGCACTTCGGTTCCGATCTGTAACTGCCCCTGAGCATTACGCACCAGCCGCTGCGGCATGCTGGACACAGGATACGGCAGACGACTGGTGGGCGCGCGGGACTCATCCTGCTCGCGAGCCGCCTCGACCAGACGGCGGCCAGCATCCAGCTTGAGCTTGCCGACATGCTCCCGGTACCGGTCGAGCATCGCCGGCTCGATCAACCTGCCTCCCTCCTTGCGAATACGGTCGCTGTTGAGCATTGCAGCACTGTACTCATCCCAGGCTTCCTGCAAGATGACAATCCTGTCCTGCGGCGAAAGGTTGGCAAAATCCAGTGCGCCGTGAGCTTCAGCCGCATTGCGCAGGCTCAGGCCCGCCAGATCATCCCTGTAACCGGCAAGAATTGAACGACCGGCTTCATTGTCCAGGTGCAAGGCAAGGTCCGCCAGGTTCAATACCTGATGGAAACGCAGCTGAACCGTATTGATGGTGCGCTTGGCTATCAGCTGCGCAACCGTCCGCGCAGGTTCATCCGGGGCTCCGGTAATTTCGAAGGCGTCGGGTGTATCAGCGAGGATCTGATCGAGACTTTCGTAGCCCGCAAGCAAGCGATCCTGCAGGTCAACTGCGGCCTGCAGCTTGAGCCGGAACGCCTGATACAAGTCGGACACTTGGCCGACTGGCCTGCCATCCAGCGCCTGCTGCATCTCGGCTAGCCGGGGCAAATCAACAAGGTCCCAGAGTTCATAGACGATGAAATCGCTATTGCGGATGATCTCCGCGCGAACGGTCGTCTCATGCTGCCGAAGCGTGTCGTCCCAGCCTCCTTTCTGCCGCTCGCTGGCGTACTTGGGTTCATTCATGCTTGCCAATATCGGCAGTAATGCCGTATCGGCGCTGACAGCGGCTTCCAGCTGTTTTATAGACTGGTCTCTGTGTTGGGAGGCTTCCTGCTCCAACTCGGTTATACGCTCATCGTATCGCTGGACCAGTTTACCCAACTGCTCACTTTCATCCCCCTCCGGCAGGTCAGCCAGCTTTGCGGCTGCCCTGCTCCTAAGGTCCTTCAGGTTCTGCAGCGGTTTCTTCGACTCCAGGGACTGCTTGGCCATCAGCCCGAATTGCTGCCTCGCGCGTTCGACCTCCTGGTCCAGCTGGTTGACCTTCTGATGTAACTCTTCGAATCGCTTTGCCAGCCTAGCCTGGGCGGAGTTCCGGGGCATGCCGCCGTCCAGACGAAGTGAGGAGTCCAGCCGCCAGTCGCCATCGGCAGAGCTCAGCCAAGGCCCCACTGCCCCGTGGCCGTCGATCACTCGCACCCCCCCAGGTAATTGCTGCACGCGGTAGGTATCCCCGGCCAAGCTGACGTATAACGCGTCGTCGATACGGTACAAGCCTGCTGTGCCTGGGCTACTCAACGGTACCCTGCCATCGAGCGACACCCCTGAACGCATTGCCCGAAGTGCTTGCCGCTGTGCAGGCGGTAACCAGTTGAACCCACTTTGGCCACGCCAGGAAAAATCGATCCACCCCCCACGAAGGCCCTCGCTGGCTGCCGCTTCCTCGACCGGGACGATGGTTAGCTCGGCATAGGCTCCACGCTGCGGCTCGGGGCCTTCAACGGCTGCTGCGCCGGGCAGCTCATGAATGGGAATTTCCCGTGGCGGTTGCCTGCCATGCAGCAACGCCATACCCAGGTTGAGCACAAGGTCGGCAACTGCGGATGTTCGGTCAAACTCATTCCCGCGCTCAAGGGCATCCAGGTCGTGCTGCAGGGAGGCGAGCAACTGCACCAACCACGCTACGGAGGCCACCGGCCCACGGATCGCTAAAGTTACCACATTGAATAACAGCCATGCGCCCTCACACAGGGTTTGCCAGCGGTTCTCGGCATTGGATACGGTCTGCTCGTCGGCAAGCCTGAGCAGAAGGTCACGGTTCGCATTGTAGAGCTGCTCGTCAATATCGCCGGTCCAGTAGGTGACTGCCAATTGGGCGGGCGCTGGACGCTCGGGAATGATATAGGGATCGATTCCTATGGAGGTGGTATGAGGCTCACTGAACCCCCCATGCTCATATATCGGCCTGACGTTCGGCGCCATCCAGTCGAGAATACTGTCCTGCAGCAGCTTCGACTCGCGCACATGACCCAGCAAATCCGCCAGATGGGTGTATTGACGTAGCGTGTCAGTGGCGAACAGCGGACGATAGAGCAATACCAGCGAAGGCTCTGCGCAGTACAGTAGGTACATGCCCAGCACCTTGTCCATGTTCGCCGACGTTGCGCTGCGCTTGAACGCCAACGGGATCAATACCATTCGAGGCGTTACCGGGTCGATGCGACCGGCGCAGAAATCGACCACACATTGCAACCCGACCTCTCTGATCTTTCCCCCAAGCTTGGCAGAGATAGCACTGGCGAGCAGCGCAGCACGCCATTCGCCACCCAATCGTCTGACCCGCTCCGCGCGCATGGCCGGGTCGTCCAACTGGGCGGCGACGTAGGCAGGGTAATGACGACCAATATCCACCTTGGTAACGAGGCCCATGGCGACGTCCGCATTCAGCCATTTCGGCGCATCCACCCATTTCGGCTCATCCCCCTCGGCGCGCTGGTAGATTCGCCCGATGCTTGCTCCTTTGAGGGAAGCGAGGTTACCGATGGCGAACTGGGTAAGCGACATGCTCCCCGCGGGCTCCAACGGCTCCCCACCGCCCGTGCCCGTTGCCGAACCTCCCGGCACCCCACGAGCACGATAAAGGTCGAACATCAGATCGTCCGGCGAGCTGTGAACCTTATGGTCATCCCAGATTTGCTTCTCCAGCGCCTGACGAGCGTAGTCGGTCAACGATTGGATACCCTCCAACGCCCCCACGCCGCCCGAGCCGAGCTGATGCAACGCGATCTGCAGCAAGGCGGCGCTGCAGGCAAAGCTGTCCTGGGGAGCACTGGCACGCAACCCTGGAGGCGGCACTACTGCCGGCGTGTCATCCTGGTAAACCTCGAACCAGGACGAAGGATCACTGAGCTGGGCAAAACGCCGCTCCAGGGCCGGAACATCCTCGATGGCCAGACAGCGGGCGCGATCAACCCGACAAAGCAGTGCATCGAGCAAGAGCGAAACCTGCTGGGCAAATACGTTGCCTTCGGCCGGATAGCGTTGCCAGCGCATCTGCTCGAATGCATAGTCCTGCGCCAGTTCGTCACGCAGCGCCAGGCCGAACGCTGACATCGAATCGAAGCTGCGTACCGCCCCGGAAGGCGCGCACCAAAGCACTACCTCGCGCTCATCCCACTCGCCGCAAACCAGCATCAGGCACTGCAACTGATCATGCTGCAGCGAGGCGCTGATGAGCTGAGTCTGGACAAAATACACCGCTGGTTGGTCGTCACCGCCGTACAACACGCCACGGATGCACGCCTGCTCCTGTGCGTCCAGACCTTGCAGCGGAAGGCCACGCAGTAACGCGATCCTTAACAGCAACTGCAACCAGCTGTCGCGTCGGACACCACCTTTGTCATCGGCTCTCCAGTATTCCAGCTGAGCCTCGCAGAAATGCTCAGGAAGTTGCTGCACCAATTTGTTCAGCGCGGGCGACAAGCCTGACAACTGGCGGGTATCGAATTCACTATCCGAGCCAGGAAAACGATAGTCTTTGGTCAGGCCGAGGTTGTAATGGCGACCATCATCAAATGGCTCGAGGCTAAGCGGCTTCGAATCGAGCAAGGCGGCCAGCACCCGGTCCACCAAGGAGCCGGTGGTCCAGTAAGGACTGGAGGGGTCCGGGCTGTCCAGCATCAGTGGGTCCGCCGTTGCCAGGTCGGGAGTGACATTGGCCAGCCAGGGCAGTTCTGAGAGCAACAAGCGCAGCAATTGTTTACTGGCGACCTGCCGCAGCGTCGGGCGATCGCCGAACTGCCTGGCAACCACCTGTCTGAAATCGAATGTTGGAACCTGAGGATTGGTCATGCTGGGTGCCTCCACCGTGAAAAACGGTAGGCTGCGGCAAGAATGCCCGACACCCGCATTACATATTGCTTTATCAAGCGCTGGCGCAGTCCAGGGTCACCGTAGGCCGGCGCTTCGCTCGGCGCAGCCACCAGGCTGTCCGGCCGTTTGTTAGAGGTTGAACGGAATCACATCTTTGGCCTGTGCGTAGGTCAGGTTACCCCGGTAGATACTCAATACCTGCCCTTCGCTCGCCGCCTTCATTTGCTCGCGATACCCCATCTTGCGCTGGCTCCACAGCTTGAGATGGCCTTTGCCAAACGCCGTCGGCGCCGCCTGCGAGTCGGCAAAATGGAAATGCGCGGCCCATAAGGGTTTAACCCGAGGCTCGTCGGGAGCATGCAACAGGCTGATCCGGTACTCGTCCAGATAGCCATCGGAGACCACCTGCCGAGGCCCGACATACTCCACGTCGAGCAGGCCCTGCTCGTGGAGAAAATTCAGCCCTCTGGAACCTGGATAGCGCGTCTTGGTGTACAGCTCTACCAAGCAGTCGCGGCGGGCCTGACGCAGTTGAATCAATGCATCGTCCATACGCGCCAGCAGCCCTTGCTCTGCGTCGGCATCGCTGAGCTGTTCACGCAGCGCATTCACTTCTTTGATCTGGCCGTCCAGTATCGACATGAGGCCCTTGTCGTCAGCATCCTTGGCAACCAGGTCTCTGGCCTGGGCGATGACGTTTTCGTTCTGTGCCAGTATTGCCTCGCCCAGTTCCCGGTTGTTGCTTTCGGAGTCTGGCGTCGAAGACCGAGGCTCCGATTCAGATTCGTCCAGGGCTACCACTTCAACCCAGTCGTCTCCCTGCTTATGGAAACGATGCAGCACCGTCTCGTTCAGAGCCCCTACAACTTCCAACACAGGCTGCCCGTCGACCACCGCTTCGCTGCCAATCACTATCTGACCGGCGCGGGTGTAGGCCACCTGTAGGCTCTTTTGTGGATAAACTGCACGGCGAGCGCCACGGGCCTGGCCGGCCGCCTGCTCGCGCATGGCCTCTACCAGCGCATCACCGGCTATGGTTTTCAGCTGCACCATCTGTTGCTTGTAGGCCTCAAGGCGCTGGACATCGATGAGCTTGCTGCCGATTCTCTTGATCCGTTCGGCGTTGAGAATCGCCGCAAGGTACTCGTCCCACGCGCTTTGCAGCACCTCGATACGTTCAGCAACAGGCAAGTCACAGAACATCAGCAGATTATGCGTCTGCGCGGCCACCCGCAAACGATGACCGGCGAGCGCATCGCGAAAGATCATGTAGTGTTGGGTGGACGCACCTTTGCGCCACTGCAGGGCCAGCTCGACCAGCCCCATGGCCTGAAAAAACCGGATGTTGACCGTAGTCGTCGTGCGATTACTGATAATGCCCGAGACGCTCAAGGTGGCATTGACATAAGGCACTTGCATGTCGATATCGGTTACAGCCAACAGACGATCCAGCTGGCTGGAGACATCGATGATCCTGGGCTGCTCTTCAAGCAACTTCTCCAACATCGTCCGGAACCTGGCATACAACTCGGCCTGTTTCTCTGGCGGTGCGACATTGAGCGCGTTGGTGAGTTGGTCATATTTCGTGAACCCACCCAAGGCCAGGAGCTCATCAATGAAGAACATGCCAAAGCTGATCAGGTTCTTGCGAACTTGGCCCAAGCGTATCCGTTGATCTCTCACGCTGCCGACGTGCGTCGAGGCGCTCAACTTGTCAAGCACATAGGTAATGTTGCGTTCGGCCTCGAGATAGTTAAGGAACAATCTCTCGTTCAAGGGCAGGCGCTGGTTGCGCAGCTTACTCGTCTGCTCTTGCAACTGCTGGAACTTAAGCTTGAACAACTCGGTAGCCTGCTCGAATTGCGCACGTTCGCCCGGCTCGGTGGGTGGCGCCTTCTGCAACCGTTCCTCGACTTTTTTTACCGGATCATGCAAACCGACAATCTGCTCACTCAACGCGTTGAAATCCTTCGTAGCTGCCTCCGCGGCCGAGATATGCCGCTCTATCTCGGCCTGAGCCTTGGCGATCGGTCCGTCCAGCTTCTTGCGCAATCGCTCGCGGGCCAGCTCGCCTGAGCGACCACTGCCACCACGCAAGCGCGAATTATTGAGGTGCCAGATATCGCCGTCGCGCGTCAGGTATGGCCCAACCGCCCCGTTCGGACCAATGATACGAACCTCTGCGTCATCAAGGCTGACTCGATAGACGTCACCGCCCAGAGGCACGTAGAACTCATTCTCAACCCGTACCAGCCCAGCGGCCACGCCCTGCGTCTGCGGTTCGCGCCCCTCCAGCGAAACACTGGCCGCCAACGCTCGCATCTGGCCGCGCTGGGCACTTGACAGGCCGTTGAGCCCCCCAGCCCCACGCCAGGAAAAATCGAGGTGGGTATTGGCCAAGGCCTGCAAACTGTCGACCGAGGCGCTGGGCTCCCGCATTGCAGTGGAAATGTTCGCCAGCTCGACCCCATTACCTGCAGGTGGCCCCTCGAGCAGCGATGGCGGCAGGTCGCCAGAAACGGCCGGCACTGCCAGTTTCGGCGTCTGCAGGTGTATCAAAGCCAGCAAGGTGTTGTTCAACACATCGACCATCGCCTGGACTCTCTCGTCGAGATGCGGGCTGGCCAGTCCCTCCACATCGTTGATCAAGCTGCGCATGCCGATGTACAGCCAGGCAACCGAGGTGAGCGGCCCTGGTAACACCGGAAACACAACATTCAGCAGCTCCCAGGAAAATGCCGTGACCAGCCGCCAGCGCACCTCGCTGTTGCTCATGGCGCTGCGATCAGCCAGCTCCAGCAACATCCGGCCCTTGGCTTCGAACATCTGCCGATCCACGTCCCGCGCCCAGAATTGCAGCGCCAACTGAACAGGCTGCGGTTTCTCCAGGAGGGTGTAAGGGTCGAGCAGCCATTGGGGCAGGTGCGGCTCCCGGAAGCCACCATTGCCGTAGACCGTGCGCTGAGCTTGCTCGATCCAGAGCAGCACGTTGTCCTGCAAAGCCCCTGGGCTGCTGATCGCCTCCAACAGTGCCTGAGCGCTGTCGTACTGAATCAGCGCCTTTTCGGTGTACAGCGGGCAGTACAACAGATGAACACCCAACTCGATGAGTTCGATCACGTAGAAACCATGCGCCACGTCGACCCTCTCCGATGTCGGCGAGCGTTTGAACGCAAGCGGTGCAATCCGCACAGCGGCTGCCCCTTCCGCGCCGCTACGACAGAATTCCGCCAGGGCGCCATAGGCGAACTTGTCGAGCCGCTTGACCGCACGCGCCCGCGCGGCATCGAACATCAGGGTGATACGCCAGCGTATGGCGAATGCCGAAATGTGTTCGGCGCGGCTCGCCGAGCGATCGAGCATCGACTGAACATGCCGTGGATAACTGCCGCCGATATCGACTCGCTGCACCAGCTCACGGACGTAATCAATGGTCATCCACTTCATGATCAGCTGGTTTTCCCGGTGCGCGATGTGTGTCACCACCCCTCCTGCGGTGGCATCCAGGCGGCCGATCGCCAACTGCGTCAGGGTCAACGTCTTTTCACCGGTCTTCTGGCCGAAGCCCAGCCCGTGACCGTCACTGACAAAGGTCTCGACCGTGAGGATAAGGTCATCAGGAAAATAATTGGCGTCTACCGGGTGGTCATGCAGCATCGCTTCGCGCAGGCGCGTCGCCGCATAGGTGTGCAAGTCCGACAGACCGTCCTGAATGCCCTGGGTTGGGCTGCGCTGTTGCAGTAGCGACAAGTCGAGCATGGCTTGGAGGTAGGCGGTCTGGCTATCCGTATCGGCTCGCGACAGGCCCCTGGGAAGCGCCAGGCCCAGCCCGCCGGTGCCATGGTCACTGAACTCGGCGAAGAATGATGCGGGGTCGCAGGCCAAATGGCAGTAGTGCTCCAGTTGGTCGACGCTGTCGATCGCACTCCAGCGCAGGCGGGCCACGCGCTCGAGCAAGATTTCCAGCAACGAGGCGCTGTACAGGGCGAAAGCGTCGCCCTCCACAGTCAGGCCCTGCCAGCTCAACTCATCAAACCGGTAACGTCCAGCCATCTGTATCTGCAACGCCGCGCCGAATGCAGCCTGGGCGTCGAAACTGCGGACCAGGCCTTCGGGAGAACACCAGAGTGTCAGTTCGCGAACTTCACTGGAGGCGGTAATCAGCAAGCCGGGCAACAGCTCATGGAAAGTGTCTTCACCCTCACGTAACGCCACCCGCACCAGCTGCACATCGAGCCCGGTACGGTTGCCCATCATCAGGTCACGCAGCAGCTTGCGTTGTTCGTCGTCCAGCGCTTCGTCTTTCAGGCCATCGAGCAGGTTGGCGCGCAACAACTGTTGCAACCACAGGTCCCGGTCGATCGTGCCGTCGCCGTTCCAATAGTCGATCTGCGCTTGCTGGAAGTGCCAAAGCAGCATTGGCAGCAACGCGTTGAGGCCATCGGTCAGGCGCGCGGGCTCGATCAAATCGCCCTCAGCAGTTTCGAGGCTCGATTCGATGGCGAAAAAGCGCCGGGGCGGGTTCAGGCCAAGGCGGTAGTCACCCGCTGGGGCGAGGTCCAGTGGTTTAGCGTCGAGCAGGGTCTGCAGCACCACATCCACCAGCGGCTGAGGGCGCCAGACGCCATCCGGCTGCAGGGACATCAGGTACAGCGGTGCAGCCGAGGTCATTTCAGGGCGATGCACGCCAACCAGAGGATAGTGCTCCAGGATCACCTTCATGATCTGTTCACCTGCGACCTGCCGGAATGTAGGACGGCTGGCGAACTGGGCGGCGACTGCGTGTTTGAGGTTGTGCGCGTGAGTGGCGGGCATGACCAGGACTCGTTGTGGAATGAACCACAAAGCGTCCTGGAAATGGTATCGAAACAGGTGCTACATATTGCTGCCGGCAGGCCGCGGCACCTGGCGGTACGGCGACCTGCCGGGCTGTCAGCTATAGACGCGGCCAAGCACCTGGCGATGGCTCTCGAACTGATCGAGCACATCACGCACGATCTGGTCTGGGGCAAAGCCCATCAGGTCGTACTCCTGACTGCCGTCATGCAGGTAGACCTCGGCGCGGTAGAAGCGCTGGCGCAGTTCAGGCTCACCCTCGACCGGCGCCTCGCTCGGCGCGGCCATATAGCCGTCAAGGCTCACTTCGTAGACGAACGGGTTGCCTTCTTCCATCATCACCCGCAAGCCCATCAGGTTGCGCGACTGGCCAACGCGGGTTTCCACCTCGAAGCCCTGCGTCTGCAGCTGTGCAGCGGCTTCTTTCAACGCTGGGCTGACCTGCTTGTCCATGAAGCGCTGCACCACGGCCTGGGTCGGCTGCAGTTCCAGCTGAGTCAGGCGCTCGCTAAAGCCGCGACGGCCACGGGCGGCCAGTTCGGCGCGTTCCTGCTCGATCACCACGTCCTGCTTCATGGCCTTGTACAGGCCGAACATGAACAGCACCAGCACCACCGAGAACGGCAGGCCCGCCAGCACGACCATGGTCTGCATGGCTTCGAAGTTACCGGCAAACAGCAGGCCGATGGTCACCAGGGTGATCACCACAGACCAGAACACCACCATCCAGTGCGGGGCATCTTCGTCGACCTTGCCGCCTGTGCACGACAGGTTGGCCATCATCACTGCGCCGGAGTCGGCCGGCGTGAGGAACAGCACGAAACCGACGAACACTGCCACACCAATGACGATCTTGGCTGCCGGGAAGTATTCCAGCAGCTGGTAGATCGACATCGATGGCTGTTCCAGCGCAGTCTTGCCCAGCTCCACGGCGCCCTGGTTGATCACCAGGTCCAGTGCGGTGTTGCCGAAGATCGACAGCCAGGCCAGGGTGAAGCCCAGCGGGATCAGCAGCACGCCCATCACCAGTTGGCGCACGGTGCGGCCCTTGGAAATACGGGCAATGAACATGCCGACGAACGGGCCCCAGGAGATCCACCAGGCCCAGTAGAACACGGTCCACAGGCCCAGCCAGCGCTCCGACTTGCCGGCTTCGCCTTCATACACATAAAGGTCGAAGGTTTTCAGCACGATGCCGTTCAGGTAGTCGCCGACGTTCTGCACGAAGCCGTTGAGCAGGTGCAGGGTTTCGCCGCCCAGCAGTACGAAGATCAACAGGCCGCTGAACAGCATGATGTTCAGGTTGGACAGGCGGCGGATGCCGTTTTCCACACCCGATACCGCTGCCACGGTAGCCACGCCAGCCATCACCAGGATCACCACCAGCAGGTTGGTCTTGCTGTGGTCCATGCCGAACAGGTATTCCAGGCCGGACGACACCTGCATCGCGCCGATGCCCAGGTTGGTCACCAGGCCCAGCAGGGTGACGAACATGCCGAAGATGTCGACGGCGTTGCCGGCAGCGCCCTTGACCCAACGCTCGCCCACCAGCGGGTACAGCGCCGAACGCAGTGCCAGCGGCTGGTTGTGGCGGTAAGCGAAGTAACCCACGGCCAGGCCGACCAGGGCATAGATCGCCCAGCCGTGCAGCCCCCAGTGCAGGAAGGTCAGCTGCAGGCCCTGGCGCGCGGCCTCGAGGCTGGCAGGAGTGCCCTCCGGTGGGTTGAAGTAGTGGTCCAGGGGCTCGGAGGCGCCGAAGTACAGCAGCGAAATACCGATGCCGGACGAGAACAGCATACCGGCCCAGGCGCCGTAGCTGAAGTCAGGCTGGTCGTCCTTGCCACCCAGCTTGAGGCTGCCGTAGTCGGAGAAAGCCAGGTAGACGACGAACAGCAGGTATCCGCAGATGACCAGCATGTAGTACCAGCCAAAGGTGCGCGTCAGCCACTTTTGGGCCACGCCCAGCACCTGGCCGGCGGTTTCGGGTACAGCGATCAGCAAGGCAGTCAGAACAAGGATCATCAGCGCGGAGGTGAAGAACACCACGCGGTTGACCCGTACCCTCTCGGCGGGGGGCTTGGTAAGTGAGGCAGAACTCATTGCACGAATGCTCCGGGCAGTGCGGCTGTGGAGGCTAATCAGTCTTTCCCGAGCAATTGGTGGAATATCCCCACTGCATCAGGTGTTATAAAAGAACCCTGGAAACCGTGATCCCGAATCGATACGTTGCCAAAAACAGACAGGTGGCCTGCTGAAAATGCCACGCCTCAACGGAGGTGCGCGCATTCGTCACAGGTCACCCCGCCCGCTCCAAGGGCCTGTCGCAGGGCCAATGGCCGTACGGCAGAATCTGCATTTCGCATCGCTCATGCCCGTCAACACCTTGTATTCCGGGGGTTACGCGATTTCCTGGGGTGTCAATCCGTGCCTTCTCGACCGCCTGAAAAACTGTCAATGGCACAAATTGTCGCAGAGCTTATTCTTTATTGATTGAACGTTCAATCAAAACAAAATAGACTGGCCTTCGCCGAGTCAGCCGCCTGTCGTCTGCTCGCAGGCCTGAGGAGATAGCAAGATGCCCAAGGTCGGTATGCAACCCATCCGGCGCCAGCAGTTGATCGAAGCCACATTGCAGGCGGTCGATCAGGTCGGACTGGGGGACGCCAGCATTGCGCTGATTGCCCGTTTGGCCGGTGTGTCGAACGGCATCATCAGTCACTACTTTCGGGACAAGAACGGCCTGATCGCAGCGACGATGGGTTACATCATGAGCATGCTCAACGAAGGCGTCAGAGCACGTCGCCAGGCCCTGAAAGACGACAGCCCGCGCGCTCACCTGAAAGTGATCATCGAGGGCAACTTCGATGCCAGCCAGGTAAACGGCCCGGCAATGAAAACCTGGTTGGCCTTCTGGGCTTCCAGCATGCACCAGCCCGATTTGCACAGGTTGCAGCGGATCAACGACCACCGCTTGTATTCCAACCTGTGCTGCCAGTTCCGCCGCGCCCTGCCGCTCTACCATGCGCGCAAGGCAGCCCGCGGCCTGGCAGCCCTGATCGACGGTTTGTGGCTGCGTGGCGCCCTGTCGGGTGATGCATTCGACACCGACCAGGCGATACGGATTGCTTACGAATACATGGAACTACAACTGGCCAAGCAGCACACCCTGGGCACAAACGACCAGGCTGCTGACAATGCGCGCAGGGCCCTTGCCAACCCGGCAGGAGCATGACGCGCAAGCCAAACCACACACTGCACTTGCGAGGACACTATGGCCCGTTTCGGAACGCAAAAACTCTACATTGATGGCGCTTACGTCGACGCTGGCAGCGATGCCACTTTCGAAGCCATCAACCCGGCCACCGGCGAAGTCCTCGCCCACGTACAGCGTGCTACCGAGGCTGACGTCGAGAAGGCCGTGGAAAGCGCCGAGCGTGGCCAGAAAGTCTGGGCTGCGATGACTGCCATGCAGCGTTCGCGCATCCTGCGCCGCGCCGTCGACATCCTGCGCGAGCGCAACGATGAGCTGGCCATGCTGGAAACCCTTGACACCGGCAAGTCGTACTCCGAAACCCGCTACGTCGACATCGTCACCGGTGCCGACGTGCTGGAATACTATGCAGGCCTGGTACCGGCCATCGAAGGCGAGCAGATCCCGCTGCGCGAATCGTCCTTCGTCTACACCCGCCGCGAGCCGCTGGGCGTGACCGTGGGTATCGGTGCCTGGAACTACCCGATCCAGATCGCCCTGTGGAAATCTGCCCCGGCCCTGGCCGCTGGCAACGCGATGATCTTCAAACCGTCGGAAGTCACTTCGCTGACCACCCTGAAACTGGCCGAGATCTACACCGAAGCCGGCCTGCCAAACGGCGTGTTCAACGTTCTGACCGGCAGCGGCCGCGAAGTCGGCACCTGGCTGACCGAGCACCCGCGCATCGAAAAAGTGTCCTTCACCGGCGGCACCACCACCGGCAAGAAAGTCATGGCCAGCGCCTCCAGCTCTTCGCTGAAGGAAGTGACCATGGAACTGGGCGGCAAGTCGCCTCTGATCATCTGTGCCGACGCCGACCTGGACAAGGCCGCCGATATCGCCATGATGGCCAACTTCTACAGCTCGGGCCAGGTGTGCACCAACGGCACCCGCGTGTTCATCCCGGCTGAAATGAAGGCGGCCTTCGAAGCCAAGATCGCCGAGCGCGTTGCCCGCATCCGCGTTGGCAACCCGGAAGACGAAAACACCAACTTCGGCCCGCTGGTCAGCTTCCAGCACATGGAAAGCGTGCTGGGCTACATCGCCAAAGGCAAGGAAGAAGGTGCCCGCGTGCTGTGCGGCGGCGAGCGTCTGACTGCCGGTGACTTCGCCAAAGGTGCCTTCGTTGCCCCGACCGTGTTCACCGACTGCACCGACGACATGACCATCGTCAAGGAAGAGATCTTCGGCCCGGTGATGAGCATCCTCACCTACGAAACCGAAGAAGAAGTGATCCGCCGTGCCAACGACACCGACTACGGCCTGGCCGCCGGCGTCTGCACCAACGACATCACCCGCGCCCACCGCATCATCCACAAGCTCGAAGCCGGTATCTGCTGGATCAACGCCTGGGGTGAATCGCCGGCCGAAATGCCGGTAGGTGGCTACAAACAGTCGGGCGTCGGCCGTGAAAACGGCGTCAGCTCGCTGGCTCAATACACTCGCATCAAGTCGGTCCAGGTCGAGCTGGGCGGCTACAACTCGGTTTTCTGAACCCTGTCTAGCCCCGCCCGTGCCACCGCGCACGGGCGTTCCCGCTCCCCGATCACCGCCAACACGAGGGTACTTTCATGTCCCAAGAATTCGATTACATCATCGTCGGTGCCGGCTCGGCCGGTAACACCCTGGCTACCCGCCTGACCGAAGACGCCGGCGTCACCGTATTGCTGCTGGAAGCCGGTGGCCCCGACTACCGCTTCGACTTCCGCACCCAGATGCCAGCCGCCCTGGCCTTCCCGCTGCAAGGCCGCCGCTACAACTGGGCCTACGAGACCGACCCGGAACCTTACATGGACGGCCGCCGCATGGAATGTGGCCGTGGCAAGGGCCTGGGTGGCTCGTCGCTGATCAACGGCATGTGCTACATCCGCGGCAACGCCATGGACTTCGACGGCTGGGCAGAACTGCCAGGCCTGGAAGACTGGACCTACCTCGACTGCCTGCCGTACTTCCGCAAAGCCGAAACCCGTGATATCGGCCCTAACGACTACCACGGTGGTGACGGCCCGGTCAGTGTCGCCACGCCAAAGGCTGGCAACAACCCGCTGTTCCACGCCATGGTTGAAGCGGGTGTGCAGGCCGGTTACCCGCGTACCGAAGACCTCAACGGCTACCAACAGGAAGGCTTCGGCCCAATGGACCGTTCGGTGACCAAGAACGGCCGCCGCTCCAGCACCGCCCGTGGCTACCTGGACCAGGCCAAGAAACGCCCGAACCTGACCATCGTCACCCACGCCCTGACCGACCGCGTGCTGTTCGACGGCAAGCGCGCCGTAGGCGTAACCTACCTGGTCGGCGACAGCGAAGAACGCGTGGAAGCCCGCGCCCGCAAGGAAGTGATCGTCAGCTCTGGCGCCATCGCTTCGCCGCAGCTGCTGCAGCGCTCCGGCGTCGGCCCGCGCGCCTTGCTGGAAAGCCTCGACATCCCGGTTGTGCACGACCTTCCAGGCGTTGGTGAAAACCTTCAGGACCACCTGGAACTTTACCTGCAGTACGCCTGCACCCAGCCGGTATCGCTGTACCCATCGCTGCTGTGGTGGAACCAGCCGGCCATCGGTGCCGAGTGGTTGTTCAATGGCACCGGCATCGGCGCCAGCAACCAGTTCGAGGCCGGTGGTTTCATTCGTACCCGCCCTGAGTTCAAGTGGCCGAACATCCAGTACCACTTCCTGCCGGTTGCGATTAACTACAACGGCTCAAATGGCGTGAAGGAACATGGCTTCCAGGCGCACATGGGCTCCATGCGCTCGCCTGCCCGTGGCCGCATCCAGGCCAAGTCGAAAGACCCGCGCCAGCACCCGAGCATCCTGTTCAACTACATGTCCACCGAGCAGGACTGGCAGGAATTCCGTGACGGCATTCGCCTGACCCGTGAAATCATGGCCCAGCCGGCGCTGGACCCGTACCGTGGCCGCGAAATCAGCCCGGGCGCCCACGTGCAAACCGACGAAGAACTGGACAAGTTCATCCGCGAGCACGCCGAAACCGCCTTCCACCCGTCTTGCTCGTGCAAGATGGGCACCGACGACATGGCAGTGGTCGATGGCGAAGGCCGCGTGCATGGCATGCAGGGCCTGCGCGTGGTCGACGCGTCGATCATGCCGCTGATCATCACCGGTAACCTCAATGCCACCACGATCATGATTGCCGAAAAGATTTCGGACAAGATCCGTGGTCGCAAGCCACTGCCACGCAGCACCGCCAAGTACTACGTGGCAGGGGATGCGCCAGTGAAAGGCAAGCCGATGCGTGAAGTGAAGCAAGGCTGAGGCCTTGATCAGGGGCCGCGCAGCGGCCCCTTTCACGTTTGCTCAGGCGGGCAGCGCAAAGAATGTGCGCATCAACGAGTCATCCTCGACGCCCAGTCGCCCCGCCAGTGCCTGGCGATCGAACAACTGTCCTGTGCGCATTTCACGCACGGCCTTCCCGCCTGGCGCCTGCGCCAGTGCCTTCAGGCACACCTCGGTAAAGCGATAATTGTGCCCTTGAACGGCCGTCACCTTTTCCACTTGCAGGTAGCGCCCGGGCATCATCAAAGACTCCGCTTCATCAGGTCGCCTTGAAAAGGGCCCGATGGGCGTCGCCTGCATGTCTTCGCCCGGTTCCAATACATACACCAACGCATTTTCATCAAAAGCACTCCGGCCACTGACCTGGGTCTGCGGGTCGTTGAAAACCTCCCAGAGGGCATAGGGGTTCTCCGTGAATGACGTGAAGTCGGTGGTCACCAGCACATCACCCACTTCAATGGCACCCTCACCAGATACCTGAAAACCCGTGCCCCGCAGGCTGGAAGCCGCCCGGTACAGCCTCACCTGATTACTGACGCCAATTTGCCCCAGTGCGCGGGCAAGGTCGTGGCTGCGCTGGATATTCCCGGCGCGAGTGCCCTCTAGCGGCATTCCCCGCCACAGGTTGTTGTAGCGCTCCGGCGAGCTGGTGTACTCGGCAATGGCGGGCGAGCCAAAGCCGTGCTCATCGCGATAGACGGGGTACGGCTCACTGAATGCATCCAGATACTCGCCATTGGGCCCCACGGCATCGAGATCAGCCCACGGCACCGCGCCCAACAGGGCTTCCTGCCGCGCCAGCGCCTTATCCGACATAGCCAGCAATTCGTCTGCCGCCGGGGCCATGTAAAGCCCCCAGTCGACCTTGGCGGCAGAGGCTTGCGCCTGACCAGCCACGCGCGGGGGGACGTGGCCATCAGTGAACAGCTCGCTGGCACGCATCATGGCTATATCAAGCAGAATGAACAGAATATCCGTCAGTACTGACCACCATGCTGCTGTGCGCCAGGCCTGCTTGCCATTGATTGCCCGGTCCAGGTGCAGAGCCAGGCTTGCGGTGCCCAGACC
The DNA here is from genome assembly GCF_030418155.1 of Pseudomonas sp. 2,4-D. Classification (NCBI taxonomy): domain Bacteria; kingdom Pseudomonadati; phylum Pseudomonadota; class Gammaproteobacteria; order Pseudomonadales; family Pseudomonadaceae; genus Pseudomonas; species Pseudomonas sp. 2,4-D. The sequence goes on along the minus strand of NZ_JAUHUI010000029.1, from coordinate 29,576 downwards.
GAGCGATGCCAATATCACTGGCCAGCCAAGCGGCGTCATCGGCGCAATTATAAAACTCGCTGCTTGCAAGCCCGCCAGCCAATCGGCCTTGCGCAGTTGTGCGTTGGTAGTCAGCCGCTCATGAGCATCGCTGGCCAGATCATCCATGACCGCATCGCGCACATGGACGAACAGGTCCCCTTCAATGGCTGGCCCGGAAATCATGGTGTCGCCCCGCGACTGCGCGAGCAACCTGAAGTAATTGCGTAAACGCGGGCGTAGCGACTGCGCCAGTACCCCATCCCCGACGAACAGCCTGACCAGCCGCTCTCGCCCCACCGTCGTGGCGGCCTGATCAACCATCCACTCCTGAAGCGCATGGCGATCGTCGAATACCTGCACCACAGCCTGCGCATCGGCAAGATAGAGGCACAACCTGCCAGTCTTCAGCTTGTGCAAGAACATGAGCTTGGCGCTGATACCGCCGATGACAAGTGCATTCCATTCAGATTGGGCATTCGCTTGCCTGGCCTGTCGCAGGCCTTGCACGGTACTTGGCAGTGCGGGTACAGCGACCGTCACCGCCATCAGCGCCTGGCGCTCGGGTTTGCTCAACGCAGATTGGCCCACAGCAGCAATGAAGCGGGCGCGAGCCAGGACACAGTAGTCTTCGCCATACCGTGACCGAAACTTGCTCAGTGCCTCGGTATAGCGCCCCGCAAAATCCAACCGCCAGAACGCCTCCAGTACTTGCTGTGGGTCGAGCCGCACTTCGTTGCGCTCGTCATAGACTGTGTGGCTGGCATCCACCCGGTAGAAGCCACCATAAATACTCAACTCGTCAGCACTGGCCTGCTGCTGCGGGCTGAATCGCTGGATGACCAGTTCGGTAAGGCTCAAAGAGCGTCGTGGCGGTCCACTGTGGCGCCAGCCGGTGAAGCTCAACGAACTGCTGACCGCCGACTGGAACTCGTGCCAATAGAGCCCGTCCGGATCCAGCCAATACCCCAGTTGGCGGCGAAGCACATGGCCCGCCGCCTGGCGCGCCAGATTGTGCAAATCAGGAAATTGCCCGAGCAGGCGCTGGGCCACCTGGGCGAGAGAAATGGTTTCTTTGACATTCATGTCACTTGGCTGCCTGACAGTGGGCGAACCATTACAGCCGCACGCCGCAGCGACGATGCGGTATCGCTTTACAGCCTGCGTCAGCCTCAGGTTAGAATCGATTGGCACGCGACCTGCTAGCTTTTGCTGGAAAATGCGCTACCACGTCCCTTCCCCGCTGTCTCGGAGTACCTGCCTTTGGATGCAAGCACCATCAACAGCCTGTTTTTGATCGGCGCATTGCTGGTGGGCGCAAGCATCCTGGTCAGTTCGCTGTCGTCGCGCCTGGGCATCCCTATTCTGGTCATCATCCTCGCCGTCGGCATGGTCGCCGGTGTCGATGGTGGCGGCATCATCTTCAACAATTACCCAACCGCCTACCTGGTGGGCAACCTGGCTCTGGCCGTCATCCTGCTTGACGGTGGCCTGCGTACGCGGGTGGCAAGCTTCCGCGTGGCGCTGTGGCCGGCGCTGTCGCTGGCCACGGTCGGGGTGATGATCACCACCGCCCTCACCGGCCTGATCGCCGCCTGGCTGTTCAACCTGAGCTTGATCCAGGGCCTGCTGATCGGCGCCATCGTCGGCTCCACCGACGCCGCTGCAGTGTTCTCGCTGCTCGGCGGCAAAGGCCTGAACGAGCGGGTTTCCGCTACCCTCGAGATCGAGTCGGGCAGCAACGACCCGATGGCGGTGTTCCTCACTGTCACCTTGATCGACATGATCGCCAGCGGCGAGACCGGCCTGCACTGGAGCCTGCTGGGTCACTTGCTGCGTGAGTTCGGTATCGGCACGCTGCTGGGCCTGGGCGGCGGCTGGCTGATGCTGCAACTGGTAAACCGTATCAATCTGGCCGGCGGCCTGTACCCCATTCTGGTAGTGGCCGGCGGCCTGGTGATGTTCTCGCTGACCAACGCCCTGCATGGTAGCGGCTTCCTCGCTGTTTACCTGTGCGGCCTGGTGCTGGGCAACAAGCCGATCCGTAGCCGCCACGGCATCCTGCACATGCTCGACGGCATGGCCTGGCTGGCCCAGATCGGCATGTTCCTGGTGCTGGGGTTGCTGGTCACGCCGCACGACCTGCTGCCCATCGCCCTGCCGGCACTGGGCCTGGCGCTGTGGATGATCCTGGTGGCGCGGCCACTGTCGGTGGTCGCGGCCCTGTTGCCGTTCAAGGCTTTCCATGGCCGCGAAAAGGGCTTCATTTCGTGGGTCGGCCTGCGCGGCGCGGTACCGATCATTCTGGCGGTGTTCCCGCTGATGGCGGGCCTGCCAGACGCCCAGCTTTTCTTCAACCTGGCCTTCTTCATCGTGCTGGTATCGCTGCTGGTGCAAGGCACCAGCCTGCCGTGGGTGGCCAAGCTGCTGAAAGTGACGGTTCCGCCAGACCCGGCGCCGATCTCCCGCTCCGCCCTTGAGGTGCACATCACCAGCGAGTGGGAGATGTTCGTCTACCGCCTGGGCGCAGAAAAATGGTGCATCGGTGCCGCCCTGCGCGAACTGAAAATGCCCGAAGGCACGCGGATTGCCGCGCTGTTCCGTGGTGAGCAACTGCTGCACCCGTCGGGCAGCACCGTGCTGGAAGTTGGCGACATGCTCTGCGTGATCGGCCACGAACACAACCTGCCGGCCCTCGGCAAGTTGTTCAGCCAGGCGCCACAGCGTGGCCTGGACCTGCGTTTCTTCGGCGACTTCGTGCTCGAAGGCGATGCCGAACTGGGTGCGGTGGCAGCGTTGTATGGCCTGAAGCTCGATGGCCTCGACGCGAAAATGCCGCTGGCGCAGTTCATCCGACAGAAGGTCGGAGGCGCTCCAGTAGTAGGGGACCAGGTCGAATGGCATGGCACGATCTGGACCGTGGCAACCATGGACGGGAACAAGATCCAGAAAGTAGGCGTCAGATTCCCCGAAGGAACGCGACCCGGACCAGGATTGTTCCTCTAAACTTCGTTTCAGCCGGATCCACAAGTAGTCTGCCTATGTCCCTGCGCGTGTACCTTCGCACAGCCCTGCTCGGGTTGTGCCTATCCCTTTCTTTTGCGGCTAGCGCGGCAGAAGCCCCGACCACCGCCAGTATCCAGAACAGCCTCGACAAGATCGCCGAGCGCAAGCTGCCCGAGGCAGACCAAAAGGCGCTGCAGCAGGTGCTCGAACAAACGTTGAGCCTGCTTGCTGCCAAGGAAGACAACGAAAAGAAACTGGCTGCACTCAAGCAGCAGCTGAGCAGTGCCCCCAAGGAGACCAGCGACAGCCAGAAGGAGTTGGCCAAGCTCAAGGAAACCAAGGCACAACCGGTGGCACAGCGCTACGCCAACCTCACCGTGCCGCAGCTTGAACAGATGCTCAGCGAACGCAACACGCTGCAGGGCGAGCTGCAAAAGGCGCTGTCTGAAGCCAACAGCCTGATCATCAACTCGCAAACCCGCCCCGAGCGCGCCCAGGCCGAAATCAGCAGCAGCCAGACCCGCACCCAGCAGATCAACAACATCCTCAAAACCGGCAAGGACGGTGGCAAAGCCATCAATGCCGACCAGCGCAACCAGCTCAACGCCGAGCTGGCCTCGCTCAACGCGCTGACCCTGCTGCGCCGCCAGGAACTGGCCGGCAACAGCCTGCTGCAAGACCTTGGCAATGCGCGTCACGACCTGCTGGTCGAGCGCGCTGCGCGCCTGGAGCAGGAAATCCAGGACCTGCAGACGCTGATCAACGCCAAACGCCTGGCCCAGTCCCAGGAAGCCGTCACCCAGCAGTCGATCGAGGCTCAGAAGGCCGGCGGCAGCAGCCTGCTGGCCACTGAAAGCGCGATCAACCTCAAGCTTTCCGACTACCTGCTCAAGAGCACCGACCGCCTTAACGAACTGACCCAGCAGAACCTGCGCACCAAGCAGCAGCTCGACAGCCTGACCCAGGCCGACCAGGCGCTTGACGAGCAGATCAACGTGCTCAAGGGAAGCCTGCTGCTGTCGAAGATTCTCTATAAACAGAAACAGACCCTGCCGCACCTGAAGGTCGACCGCGACCTGGCCGACCAGATCGCCGACACCCGCCTGTACCAGTTCGAAGTCAACCAGCAACGCGAGCAGATGAGCAGCCCGGTCACCTACGTCGACAAGCTGCTGGCGGCGCAACCGCAGGAAGATGTGACACCGCAGCTGCGCAAGGCCCTGCTGGAAGTGGCCATCACCCGCAGCGACCTGTTGGAGCGGCTGAACCGCGAACTGTCGGCGCTGCTCAACGAATCGATCACCCTGCAGCTCAACCAGAAGCAGCTGCTGGGCACCGCGCAGAGCCTGCGCACCACCCTCGACGAGCAAATGTTCTGGATCCCCAGCAACAAGCCACTGGACTGGGACTGGCTGCAATACGTGCCGGAGCGCCTGGCCGACCAGGTCGCCAACCTGCCGTGGGGCTCCAGCCTGAAAGAGCTGGCCGATGGCCTGAGCCAGCGCCCGTTGCTGTTCCTGCCGCTGCTGTTGGTGATCGGCGCGCTGTTGTGGCGGCGCAAATACCTTTACCAACGATTAGGCAAAGTTCACCAGGATATCGGCCACTTCCGCCGTGACAGCCAATGGCACACGCCCCAGGCAATCCTTATCAACATTCTGCTGGCGATGCCGGTCAGCCTTGGTCTGGCGCTGTGCAGCTACGCCCTGCAGATCGACGCCCGCGGGCAGAATGCCAACCTGGGCGCCGCACTCTGGCAGCTGGCCCAGGCCTGGCTGGTGTTCTACACCGCCTACCGTATCCTCGCTCCGGGTGGCGTGGCGGAAGTCCACTTCCGCTGGCACAAACCGCAGGTCGAGTTCCTGCGCGGCTGGGTTCGCCGCCTGGGCACCGTGGTGCTGGCACTGGTCGGTGTGGTGGCGGTGGCCGAGCACCAACCTTCGGCACTGGCAGACGACGTGTTGGGCATCGGCGTGGTGCTGACCTGCTATGCGCTGATGGCCTGGCTGCTCAGCCGCCTGCTGCTCAGCAGCCCGGCACACCGTGACACCTCGCTATTCCGCAGGGCAGTGGGGGTGGCATTCACCGCCCTGCCCATCGCCCTGTTCGTCGCCGTGTGCTTCGGCTACTACTACACCGCACTGAAGCTTACCGACCGACTCATCTACACCCTGTACCTGCTGCTGTTCTGGCTGGTGATCGAGGCTGCCTTCGTGCGCGGCCTGTCGGTAGCTGCACGACGCCTGGCCTACCAGCGTGCGTTGACCAAGCGTGCGGCAGCCAAGGAAGGGCTGGATGGCGAAGTCATCACCGAAGAGCCAACGCTGGATATCGAACAGGTGAACCAGCAGTCGCTGCGCCTGATCCGCCTGGCCCTGCTCGGCGGCTTCATCGCCGGCCTGTACTGGGTATGGGCAGACCTGATCTCGGTGTTCGCCTACCTCAACAATTTCGTCCTCTACGAATACACCAGCGGCACCGGCGCCGCCGCCAGCATGGTACCGATCAGCCTAGGCGACCTGCTCGGCGCGCTGGTGATCGTCGGCATTACCTTCGCCCTGGCCGGCAACTTGCCAGGCTTGCTGGAAGTACTGGTGCTGTCTCGCCTGAACCTGGCCCAGGGCAGTGCCTACGCCACCACCACGCTGTTGTCGTACACCATCGTCGGCATCGGCATCGTCAGCACCCTGTCGACCCTGGGGGTGAGCTGGGACAAGCTGCAATGGCTGGTGGCTGCGCTGTCAGTAGGGCTGGGCTTCGGCATGCAGGAAATCTTCGCCAACTTCATCTCCGGCATCATGATCCTGTTCGAGCGCCCGGTACGGATTGGCGACACCATCACCATCGGCAACCTGTCGGGCACGGTAAGCAAGATCCGCATCCGTGCCACCACCATCACCGACTTCGACCGCAAGGACATCATCGTCCCCAACAAGACCTTCATCACTGGCCAACTGATCAACTGGTCGCTGACCGACACGGTCACCCGGGTGACGCTGAAGCTGGGCATCGACTATGGCTCAGACCTCGACCTGGTGCGCGACCTGCTGCTCAAGGGCGCGCATGAGAACCCACGCGTGCTCAAGGATCCGGAACCGATCGTGTACTTCCTCAACTTCGGCGAAAGCTCGCTGGACCACGAACTGCGCATGCACGTCCGTGACCTGGGCGACCGCAACCCGACGCTGGACGAGATCAACCGCTACATCAACCGCGAGTTCAAGGCCCACAACATCAAGATCTCGGTACGCCAGGTAGAGGTGTTCCTGATGGATGCGAAGGGCAGCAAACAGCAATTGATTCCGATGGAGCAGCCGAAATCGGATGGCACTGCTTCGGCCTGAATAGGCTCGAATGCTTTATTGTGTGCAAGATGGCTGCGAGGGCTTCGCCCTCGTTCGCGGGTGAACCCGCTCCTACACAGGGACCGCACGGCTTTCAGGCGCTGCATGTTCTTTGTTGGGGCGGGTTACCCGCGAAGGGCCGCCAGCGGCCCCATTGGCACCGATTCCAAGGAGCAGTCCCGTGAAAGCCCTCGACCAACTCACCTTCGACAACCGCTTCGCCCGCCTGGGCGATGCGTTCTCCACCCAGGTGCTGCCCGAGCCCATTGCAGACCCGCGCCTGGTGGTAGCGAGCGAGTCGGCCATGGCCTTGCTCGACCTCGACCCCGCCCAGGCCGAGCTGCCGGTGTTCGCCGAACTGTTCAGCGGCCACAAACTGTGGGAAGAGGCCGACCCTCGGGCGATGGTTTATTCCGGCCACCAGTTCGGCTCGTACAACCCGCGTCTGGGCGACGGCCGTGGCCTGCTGCTGGCCGAAGTGCTCAACGACGCAGGCGAACACTGGGACCTGCACCTCAAGGGCGCTGGCCAGACACCCTACTCCCGCATGGGTGACGGCCGCGCCGTGCTGCGCTCGTCGATCCGCGAGTTTCTCGCCTCCGAAGCCCTGCACGCCCTGGGTATCGCTACCAGCCGGGCACTGTGCGTAATCGGTTCCAGCACCCCGGTGTGGCGCGAAACCCGTGAAAGTGCGGCCATGCTGACGCGTCTGGCGCAGAGCCATGTGCGTTTCGGTCATTTCGAGTACTTCTACTACACCAAGCAGCCCGAGCAGCAGCGCGTGTTGATCGACCATGTGCTGGAACAGCACTATCCCGAATGCCGTGACGCCGAGCAGCCTTACCTGGCCATGTTCCGCACCATCGTCGAGCGCAATGCCGAACTGATCGCCCGCTGGCAGGCGTATGGCTTCTGCCACGGCGTGATGAACACCGACAATATGTCGATCCTCGGCATCACCTTCGATTTTGGCCCCTATGCGTTCCTGGATGACTTCGACGCCAACTTCATCTGCAACCACTCCGACGATCGTGGCCGCTACAGCTACGCCAACCAGGTGCCCATCGCCCACTGGAACCTCAGCGCGCTGGCCCAGGCACTGACCACCGTGATCGAAGTTGAGCCACTGAAGGAAGCGTTGGGCCTGTTCCTACCGCTGTACCAGGCCCATTACCTGGACCTGATGCGCCGACGCCTGGGGCTGACCACTGCCGAAGATGATGACATGGTGCTGGTCGAGCGCCTGCTGCAGTGCATGCAACGCGGTGGCGTGGACTACAGCCTGTTCTTCCGCACACTGGGTGAGCAGCCGGTGGCCGAGGCGCTGAAGGTGGCGCGCGATGACTTTATCGACTTGGCCGGTTTCGATGCCTGGGGCGCAGACTACCTGGCCCGCTGTGGGCGTGAACCCGACAATGCTGAAGGCCGCCGTGAGCGGATGCATGCGGTAAACCCGCTGTACGTGTTGCGCAACTACCTGGCGCAGAAAGCCATCGAAGCGGCCGAGGCGGGGGACTACAGTGAAGTTCGACGGCTGCACCAAGTCCTGACCAGGCCTTTCGAGGAACAGCCCGGGATGCAGGCCTACGCCGAGCGACCGCCGGAGTGGGGCAAGCACCTGGAAATCAGCTGCTCTTCCTGATTAGCGCCGAATCCTGTGGGAGCGGGCTTGCCCGCGAAGCAGGCAACGTGATGGATTGCACCGGCTTCGCCGGTGTTCGCGGGCACGCCCGCTCCCACGAGGAAACCGTGAACCCAACACCGGAGATGAAATGACCGACCCACTGGTAATCCCCTGCCCCCACTGCAACGGCCTCAACCGCCTGCCCGCCGAGCGCCTGGGCGATGCGCCGAAATGCGGTCGCTGCAAACAGGACGTGCTGTTGAGCACCCCTTTCGAGCTCACCGAGGCCAGCTATGCCAGCCAGATCAAAGGCGACCTGCCGCTGCTGGTCGACATCTGGGCCGACTGGTGCGGCCCGTGCAAGTCATTCGCGCCCACCTTTGAAGAGGCCGCCCGGAAGCTTGCTGGCCGCTGCCGCCTGGCCAAGCTCGACAGCGAAGCCAACCGTAACCTCGCAGGGCAACTGGGCATACGCTCGATCCCCAGCCTGCTGCTGTTCAAGAACGGCCGTGAAGTCAGCCGCCAGGCCGGGGCGTTTCCACTCCAGTCCCTGCTGGAGTGGCTGCGTAACCACGGGATTTAAGCATTCTCCTCAAGCAGCGAATGCAACTCGACAAACTGCAGAGTCAGCTTGTGCCGCGGCTCCAGGTGAATCAGCGGCAGGCTGGCGTGGTGCGATTCGCGCATTTTCACCGAGCTGCCCAAGTACACCGGCAGCACCGGTAAACCTTCGGCCAGCAGCTCGTCGAGCATCTGCTGCGGCAGGCTGGCACGTGACTGGAACTGGTTCACAACGATGCCTTCGACCACCAGGTCTTCGTTGTGGTCTTCCTTGAGGTCTTCGATCTCGGCCAGCAGGCCATACAGGGCCTGGCGCGAAAAGCTGTCGCAGTCGAAGGGGATAAGCACGCGATCGGCAGCGATCAGCGCAGAAACCGCATAGAAATTAAGCGCCGGCGGGGTATCGATGTAGATACGCTCGTAATCCTCATCCAGCTCGTCGAGCAACTTGCGCAGCTTGTTGATCTTGTGTTTTGCCTCCAGCTTTGGCTGCAGGTCGGCCAGCTCGGCAGTGGCGGTGACAACATGCAGGTTGTCGAACGGGGTTTCGTAGATATCGACCTTGTTCTTCTTGCTGAACGGCCCGCTGGAAAGGCTTTGCTTGAAGAAGTCGGCGATGCCCATGGGGATGTCCTCGCCGGTCAGGCCGGTGAGGTATTGGGTCGAGTTCGCCTGGGCATCCAGGTCTATCAACAAGGTCCGGTAGCCTTCATTGGCACTGACCGCCGCCAGGTTGCAGGCAATGCTCGACTTGCCCACGCCACCTTTCTGATTGAACACCACGCGCCGCATGATTGACCTCCGTGTATCAACGAATGCCCGAGTATGTGGCGGCAGTGGGGCAATGACCAGTGCCATTTGACCGGCATCACGCCTGACCGACCACCTGCCCTGTCAACAACTCGGCAAATGCCTTGGCCATCACCGAATGACCACGCTCGCGCTGCACCAGCCACACCGCCGTCATCGCCTCTTCATCGAGCAAGGTGCGGTACACCACCCCTTCTATGCGCATGCGCTGGAACGATGCCGGCAACACCGACACCCCCAGCCCCGCCGAGACCAGGCCGATGATGGTCATCGCTTCCCCTGCCTCTTGCGCAAAATGGGGGCTGAAACCCGCATGCCGCGCCAGGCTCAGCAATTGTGCATGCAAGCCGCTGCCATAACTGCGCGGGAAGAACACGAAGGGCTCAGGGGCCAACGCCGCCATGTAGACGCCTTGCTCAGTGCCCTCGGCCAGCGGATGCGAGGCATTGATCACCGCCACCAACGGTTCTCGGAACAACTCGGTGGCCACCAACCCCTCCGGCAGCGGCATCGGCCGCATCAACCCCACCTCGATGGACTCGTCGAATACCCCTTCGGCAACGTCACGGCTGCTCATTTCCTTGAGGTTCAGGTGCACCGCCGGAAAGCGCTGACGGAAGGCATGAATGGCCTTGGGGATTTTCGAGGTGAACGGGGCCGAGGAAGTGAAACCGATTTTCATCTCCCCCAGCTCGCCCAACTGCGCACGCCGGGCAACATCCGCAGCCTTCTCCACCTGCGCCAATACCTGGCGCGCTTCCTCGAGGAACAATCGACCGGCCTCGCTCAGTTCTACACGACGGTTGGTACGATCGAACAACCGGGCCCCCAACTCCTGCTCCAGGGCCTGGATCTGCTGACTCAAGGGCGGCTGGGAAATACCCAGCTGCTGGGCGGCGCGGCCAAAGTGCAGCTCTTCGGCCACTGCAATGAAGTAACGCAGATGACGCAGTTCCATGATCCGCTCCAAACAAGTCGCCAAACATCTCAAATAGGTCGAACAATATATTGGATCTAATCGTTAGCCAGCTATATGCTTTTTTCATTGCGCCAGAGGTACCCGCCCGTGAAAACTGCAGTAGCTCCCCTCCTCCTTGAGCCAAAACCTGCCATCCTGACCGAAATGTGGATCGAAAAAGGCACACCCGCCTTCATGAAAACCGTGCTGGCCTTGTTCAGCGGCGGTTTCGCCACCTTCGCCCTGCTGTACTGCGTACAGCCGATGATGCCTCTGCTATCCAGGGAGTTTGCCATCAACGCGGCGCAGAGCAGCCTGGTGCTGTCGGTGTCCACCGCCATGCTGGCGTTCGGCCTGCTGATCACCGGCCCCATTTCTGACCGCATCGGACGCAAGCCCGTGATGGTGTTCGCGCTGGTCTGCGCCGCCCTGTCCACCTTGGCCAGCGCAGTGATGCCCAGCTGGGAGCTGGTACTGGCCACCCGCGCATTGGTCGGCCTGTCGCTGAGCGGCCTGGCGGCAGTGGCGATGACCTACCTGAGCGAAGAGATCCACCCGCAACACATTGGCCTGGCCATGGGCCTGTACATCGGCGGCAACGCGATTGGCGGCATGAGCGGGCGGCTCATCACGGGTGTACTGATCGACTTCGTCAGCTGGCACACGGCGATGCTGACCATCGGCGGCCTGGCCCTGGTGGCCGCGCTGGTGTTCTGGAAGGTGCTGCCGGAATCACGCAATTTCCGCGCACAGACGATGAACCCACGCAGCCTGCTGGACGGTTTTGTCATGCACTTCAAAGATGCAGGCCTGCCCTGGCTGTTCCTTGAAGCCTTCCTGCTGATGGGCGCCTTCGTCACGCTGTTCAACTACATCGGCTACCGCCTGCTGGCCGAGCCCTACCACATGAATCAGGCACTGGTCGGCTTGCTGTCGGTGGTTTACCTGTCGGGCATCTACAGTTCGGCACAGGTCGGCGCCCTGGCGGACAAGCTGGGACGGCGCAAGGTGTTCTGGGCCAGTATCGTGGTAATGGCGGTTGGCTTGCTGATGACGCTGGCCAGTCCACTGGTGATGGTGATCGTGGGCATGCTGGTGTTCACCTTCGGCTTCTTTGGTGCGCACTCGGTGGCCAGCAGCTGGATCGGCCGCCGGGCGCTGAAGGCCAAGGGGCAGGCGTCGTCGCTGTACCTGTTCTGCTACTACGCTGGCTCCAGCGTGGCCGGTACGGCGGGCGGGGTGTTCTGGCACCAGTGGGGCTGGAACGGGATCGGGCTGTTCATTGGCAGCTTGCTGGCGGTGGCATTGCTGGTGGCGTTACACCTGAGCAAGTTACCACCCAAAACGGTGTGATGCATTCGTGGGCACGCCCGCACCCACAATCTGTGGGGGCGGGCGTGCCCACGAAGAGGCCATCAGATCAGTTGATGATCTCGACAATATCCACATCCACTTCCCGGCTCATCAGGTGCTTTTCCACCTCACCGGTCAGCTTCACCTTGGTCTTGTCGTTGAACGGCGTCGGCGGCAAGTCCTCATCGTCGATCTCAACAGTGATGGTGCCGGTGTTGTCCTTGAACTCGTACTTGTCGTCGTTGTTGATCTTCTTGGTCACGAAGCCCTGCAGCACAACCGGGGTGTCATCGGCGGCGTCGTTCGCGGCGGCAACCGTGGTTACCGACTGTGCGCCAGGGCCGGTGTAGCCAGCGGCAAATGCGCCCGTGCTGAACAATGGGGCGAGGATGAGGGCGAGATGACGGATTTTCATGAGGATCGGGTCCTGTTTCGGTTTCGATGGGGCCAGATTAACGACGATCGCTGAATTAAAACTTAATGCAAAATAAAAAGCCCGGCACATGGCCGGGCTTTTGGTTTCCGCGTGTCACCTCACTGGTGATACTGCGCCGACAGCTCGTGCACGGCGCTGATGAACACGCCGGCATGCTCCGGGTCGACTTCCGGGGTAATGCCATGGCCAAGGTTGAACACATGGCCAGTGCCGTGGCCATAGCTGGCCAGGATGCGCGCCACTTCCTTGCGAATGGCCTCGGGCTTGGCGTAAAGCACGGTCGGATCCATGTTGCCTTGCAAGGCTACTTTGTCACCCACGCGGCGGCGGGCGTCGCCGATCTCGCAGGTCCAGTCCAGGCCCAGTGCGTCGGCACCTGCGTCGGCGATGCTTTCCAGCCACAAACCACCATTCTTGGTGAACAGGATCACCGGCACCTTGCGCCCCTCGTGCTCGCGGATCAGGCCGCTGACGATCTTGCGCATGTAGGCCAGTGAGAACTCCTGGTAGGCCGCCGCCGACAGGTTGCCGCCCCAGGTGTCGAAGATCTGCACGGCCTGGGCCCCGGCAAGGATCTGGCCGTTTAGGTAGCTGGTGACCGACTGGGCCAGCTTGTCCAGCAGCAGGTGCAGGGCTTGCGGGTTGTCGTAGGCCATGGCCTTGGTCTTGCGGAAGTCCTTCGACGAGCCGCCTTCGACCATGTAGGTGGCCAGGGTCCACGGGCTGCCGGAGAAGCCGATCAACGGCACACGGCCATTGAGCTCACGGCGAATGGTGCTGACCGCGTCCATCACGTAACCGAGGTCTTTCTGTGGGTCCGGGACTGGCAGCGCTTCGATGTCGGCGGGGGTGCTGATGACCTTCTTGAAACGCGGACCTTCACCGGTTTCGAAGTACAGGCCCAGGCCCATGGCATCAGGAATGGTAAGGATGTCCGAGAACAGGATCGCTGCGTCCAGCGGGTAGCGGTCCAGCGGCTGCAGGGTGACCTCGCAGGCGAACTGCGGGTTCATGCACAGGCTCATGAAGTCACCGGCCTTGGCGCGGCTGGCGCGGTACTCCGGCAGGTAGCGGCCGGCCTGGCGCATCATCCACACCGGGGTAACGTCTACGGGTTGCTTGAGCAGTGCACGCAGGAAACGATCGTTCTTCAGGGCAGTCATGTCGGCATCCGGAAAAATAGTGCGGGCATTTTCTCAGACACCAGCGCAAAAGGCACGGCCATGGCCATGTGTTTTGTCTATTGGATGCCACAGATCAAGCATTATTGTATACAAAAGCTTCGCGGGCATACCTGCCCCCACGGGTTCTGCGCTTAACCCTGCGGGAGCGGGCATGCCCGCGAACAGGTCGAACGTCAGACTTCGAGGTAGTCCAGGATACCCTCGGCAGCCGTACGCCCTTCGAAGATCGCAGTCACCACCAGGTCCGAACCGCGCACCATGTCGCCACCAGCAAACACTTTCGGGTTGCTGGTCTGGTGCTTGAACTTGCCCTTCTCCGGGGCAACCACACGGCCCTGGCTGTCCAGCTGAATGCCATGCTGTTCAAACCACGGCGCAGGGCTCGGGCGGAAGCCGAAGGCGATTACCACGGCGTCTGCCGGCAGGATCTCTTCGGAGCCCGGGATTGGCTCAGGGCTGCGGCGGCCACGGGCATCAGGCTCGCCCAGGCGGGTCTCGACCACTTTGACGCCTTCGACCTTGTCCTCACCCACAATGGCAATGGGCTGGCGGTTGTAGAGGAACTTCACGCCCTCTTCCTTGGCGTTCTTCACCTCTTTGCGCGAACCCGGCATGTTGGCTTCGTCACGACGATAAGCACAGGTCACCGCCTTGGCACCCTGACGGATCGAGGTACGGTTGCAGTCCATCGCGGTGTCACCACCGCCCAGCACCACCACTTTCTTGCCCTGCATGTCGACGAAGTCTTCCGGCGACTTCTCGAAACCCAGGTTGCGGTTGACGTTGGCGATCAGGAAGTCCAGTGCGTCATGCACGCCCGGCAGGTCTTCACCCGGGAAGCCGCCTTTCATGTAGGTGTAGGTACCCATGCCCATGAACACCGCGTCGTACTCGGCGAGCAGCTGTTCCATGGTCACGTCCTTGCCCACCTCGGTGTTCAGGCGGAACTCGATGCCCATGCCGGTGAACACTTCACGGCGGTTGCTGAGCACGGTCTTTTCCAGCTTGAACTCGGGGATACCGAAGGTCAGCAGGCCACCGATCTCAGGGTTTTTGTCGAACACCACCGGGGTTACCCCGGCGCGCACCAGCACGTCGGCGCAGCCCAGGCCCGCCGGGCCGGCGCCGATGATGGCAACGCGCTTGCCGGTTGGCTTGACCTTGGACATGTCCGGACGCCAGCCCATGGCGAAGGCGGTGTCGGTGATGTACTTCTCCACCGAGCCGATGGTCACCGCGCCAAAACCGTCGTTCAGGGTGCAGGCACCCTCGCACAGGCGGTCTTGCGGGCAAACACGGCCGCATACTTCCGGCAGGGTGTTGGTCTGGTGCGACAGTTCCGCCGCAGCCAGGATGTTGCCTTCGGAGACCAGCTTCAACCAGTTGGGGATGAAGTTGTGTACAGGGCACTTCCACTCGCAATAGGGGTTACCGCAGCCCAGGCAGCGGTGCGCCTGCTCCACGGACTGCTGCGGCTTGAACGGTTCGTAGATTTCCACGAACTCTTTCTTGCGCTGGCGCAGCAGCTTTTTTTTCGGGTCCTTTCGGCCCACTTCGATGAACTGGAAGTCGTTATTCAGACGTTCAGCCATTTTTCAAAACCTCTTTACAGCAGCTGCAAGCTACACGCTGCAAGCCGCAAGACGATCACTTAAGCCGGGCAAACCTCGTACTGCCATTACCTGCAGCTCGAGGCTTGCCACTTGCAGCTGTTTTTACTGCGGGTTGGCACGGGTGCTGGACAACAGCTGCTTCAGGTTGGCTGCCTTCGGCTTGACCAGCCAGAAGCGCCGCACGTAGTCGTCCAGGTTCTCCGAGAGCTCGCGCCCCCACTCGCTGCCGGTCTCATCCACATACTCGGCAAGGACACGCGCCAGGTGGCTACGGTAGGCCTCCATCGCTTCGCCACTGATACGCTGGATTTCCACCAGCTCGTGGTTGAGCTTGTCGACGAAGCTGTTGTCCATGTCGAGCACGTAGGCAAAGCCGCCAGTCATGCCAGAACCGAAGTTGTAACCGGTCTTGCCCAGAACGCAGACAAAGCCGCCGGTCATGTATTCACAGCAGTGATCGCCAGTGCCCTCAACAACAGCATGGGCGCCGGAGTTACGTACAGCGAAGCGCTCGCCCGCAGTGCCTGCGGCAAACAGCTTGCCGCCAGTGGCACCGTACAGGCAGGTGTTGCCGACGATGGCGCTGTGCTGGGTTTCGAACGGGCTGCCGGCTGGCGGCACGATGGTGATCTTGCCACCGGTCATGCCTTTGCCGACGTAATCGTTGGCGTCGCCTTCCAGGTGCAGGTTCAGGCCACCGGCGTTCCACACACCAAAGCTCTGGCCCGCAGTCCCCTTGAAGCGGAAGGTGATCGGCGCCGCGGCCATGCCCTGGTTGCCGTGCAGGCGGGCGATTTCGCCCGACACACGCGCACCAATGGAGCGGTCGCAGTTGCAGATGTCGAGGCTGAACTCGCCACCCGCCTGGTCGCGGATGGCCGGCATGGCCATATCAACCATCTTCTCGGCCAACTCGCCCAGGTCAAACGGCGGGTTCTTGTCGACTTCGCAGAACTGCGGTTTGTCCGCAGGAATGTGCGAGCTGCCCAGCAGCGGCGACAGGTCCAGGTATTGCTGGCGTTCGGTGTCACCTGGCAGTACTTCGAGCAGGTCGGTACGGCCGATCAACTCGCCAAGGCTGCGCACACCCAGCTTGGCCAACCACTCGCGGGTTTCTTCGGCGACAAAGGTGAAGAAGTTGATCACCATGTCGACGGTGCCGATGTAGTGGTCCTTGCGCAGCTTGTCGTTCTGGGTGGCCACGCCGGTGGCGCAGTTGTTCAGGTGGCAGATGCGCAGGTACTTGCAGCCCAGGGCAATCATTGGCGCGGTACCAAAGCCGAAGCTTTCGGCGCCGAGGATGGCCGCCTTGATCACGTCCAGGCCGGTTTTCAGGCCGCCGTCGGTCTGCACCCGTACCTTGCCACGCAGGTCGTTGCCGCGCAGGGTCTGGTGGGTTTCCGCAAGGCCCAGCTCCCAAGGGGCGCCGGCGTATTTGATCGAGGTCAGCGGCGAAGCACCGGTACCACCGTCGTAACCGGAGATGGTGATTAGGTCGGCATAGGCCTTGGCCACACCCGCGGCGATGGTGCCCACGCCTGCTTCGGCTACCAACTTGACCGATACCAGCGCCTGTGGGTTGACCTGCTTGAGGTCGTAGATCAGCTGGGCCAGATCTTCGATCGAGTAGATGTCATGGTGGGGCGGTGGCGAGATCAGGGTCACGCCCGGTACCGCATAACGCAGCTTGGCGATCAGGCCGTTGACCTTTCCGCCCGGCAACTGGCCGCCCTCACCCGGCTTGGCGCCCTGGGCAACCTTGATCTGCAGCACTTCGGCGTTGACCAGATACTCCGGGGTCACACCAAAACGGCCGGTGGCCACCTGCTTGATCTTCGAGCTCTTGATGGTGCCATAGCGCGACGGGTCTTCGCCGCCTTCACCAGAGTTGGAGCGTGCGCCCAGGCGGTTCATGGCCTCGGCCAGCGCTTCGTGGGCTTCCGGCGACAGTGCACCCAGCGAGATACCCGCCGAGTCGAAACGCTTGAGAATCGCCTCCAGCGGCTCGATCTGCTCCAGCGCCAGCGGCTGGTCGGCCACTTTCACCTTGAGCAAGTCACGAATCATCGACACCGGGCGCTGGTCCACCAGCGTGGTGTATTCCTTGAACTTGGCGTAGTCGCCCTGCTGCACGGCGGCTTGCAGGGTGTTGACCACGTCCGGGTTGTAGGCGTGGTATTCGCCGCCGTGGACGAACTTCAGCAGGCCACCTTGCTGGATCGGCTTGCGAGCGCTCCAGGCTTCGGCCGCCAGCAGCTTCTGGTCGTTCTCCAGGTCTTCGAAGCGCGCACCCTTGATGCGGCTGGACACGCCCTTGAAGCTCAGGCCGACCACTTCCTCGGCCAGGCCGATGGCTTCGAACAGCTGTGCACCGCGGTACGAGGCGATGGTGGAGATACCCATCTTGGACAGAATCTTCAGCAGGCCCTTGGAGATACCTTTGCGGTAGTACTTGAACACTTCGTCCAGGTCACCCAGCACTTCGCCGGTACGGATCAGGTCAGCCAGTACTTCATACGCCAGGTACGGGTAAACGGCCGAGGCACCGAAGCCCAGCAGCACGGCGAAGTGATGCGGATCACGGGCGGTAGCGGTTTCCACCAGGATGTTGCTGTCGCAACGCAGGCCCTGTTCGGTCAGGCGGTGGTGCACTGCACCAACGGCCAGCGAAGCGTGCACCGGCAGCTTGCCCGGGGCGATATAACGGTCGCTCAGCACCAGCTGGGTCTTGCCCCCACGCACAGCTTCTTCGGCCTGGTCGGCAATGTTGCGGATGGCCGCTTCCAGGCCAACGCCCTGCTCATAGTTGAGGTCGATCAGCTGGCGGTCGAAGCCTTCGCGCTCCAGGTTCATCAGCGAACGCCACTTGGCGGGCGAGATGACAGGCGAGCTGAGGATTACCCGCGAAGCGTGCTCCGGGGACTCCTGAAAGATGTTGCGCTCGGCACCCAGGCAGATTTCCAGCGACATCACGATCGCTTCGCGCAGCGGGTCGATCGGCGGGTTGGTCACCTGAGCGAACTGCTGGCGGAAGAAGTCGTACGGCGAACGCACGCGTTGCGACAGCACGGCCATCGGCGTGTCGTCACCCATCGAGCCAACGGCTTCCTGGCCCTGCTCACCTAACGGGCGCAGTACCTGGTCACGCTCTTCGAAGGTGACCTGGAACATCTTCATGTATTGCTTGAGCTGGTCAGCGTCGTAGCTGGCCACACCCTGGTCGTCGGTCAGCGTCGCCTGGATACGCGTAGCGTGCTGGCGCAACCAGCGCTTGTACGGGTGCCGCGACTTCAGGCGGTTGTCGATGGCGTCGGTGTCGAGAATCTGGCCGGTTTCGGTGTCCACGGCAAGGATCTGGCCCGGGCCGACACGGCCCTTGGCCAGCACTTCCTCAGGCTGATAGCCCCATACGCCGATTTCCGAGGCGATGGTGATGTAACCATTGGTGGTGGTCACCCAGCGCGCCGGGCGCAGACCGTTACGGTCGAGCAGGCACACCGCGTGGCGGCCTTCGGTCATGACGATACCGGCCGGGCCATCCCACGGCTCCATGTGCATGGAGTTGTATTCGTAGAAGGCGCGCAGGTCGGCGTCCATGGTCTCGACGTTCTGCCACGCTGGCGGTACCAGCATGCGCACGCCGCGGAACAGATCGATGCCACCGGTGACCATCAGTTCCAGCATGTTGTCCATGCTGGACGAGTCGGAACCGACGCGGTTGACCAGCGGGCCGAGCTCTTCGAGGTCCGGGATCTGGTCATTGGCGAACTTGGTGCGACGAGCCACGGCCCAGTTGCGGTTACCGGTGATCGTGTTGATCTCGCCGTTGTGGGCGAGGAAGCGGAACGGCTGCGCCAGCGGCCATTTCGGCAGGGTGTTGGTGGAGAAGCGCTGGTGGAACACGCAGATCGCGGTTTGCAGGCGCTCATCACCCAGGTCTGGATAAAACGCCGCGAGATCGCGCGGCATCATCAGGCCTTTGTAGATGATGGTCTTGTGCGAGAAGCTGCAGATGTAGTGGTCGGCGTCGTGGGCGTTGGCCACCGACGAACGACGACGGGCACTGAACAGCTTGATGGCGAATTCCTGGTCGCTCAGGCCTTCACCGCCAATGAACACCTGCTCGATCTGCGGCAGGCGCTCCAGGGCCAGGCGGCCGAGGACGCTGGTGTCGATCGGCACCTTGCGCCAGCCGACCAGTTTCAGGCCGGCGGCGAGGATCTCGCGGTCCATGTTGGCGCGGGCAGCTTCGGCTTTGACCGGGTCCTGGTTGAAGAACACCATGCCGACGGCGTACTGCTTGGGCAGCTCGACAGCGAAGTGCTCCTGGGCCATGGCACGCAGGAATTGATCGGGCTTCTGCATGAGCAGACCGCAACCGTCACCGGTCTTGCCGTCGGCATTGATGCCGCCGCGGTGGGTCATGCACGTCAGCGCCTGCATGGCAGTTTGCAGAAGGTGGTGGCTCGGCTCACCCGTCATATGGGCGATCAGGCCAAAACCACAGTTGTCCTTGAATTCTTCGGGATGGTACAGACCTGTTTTCATAGACACATTCTCACCAGGTTCACCTCTCAACGGAGGTAAATCTCTTTTTTAACAACCACTTACCATCCACGCCGATCAAACGCCAGCTTTTTTGCGGTGGTCATGGAAAACCATTGTTGCACAGCGACAGCGACGCCCACAAATTTTCATGTCTCATACCTGAAAATTTATGTCGCAATTTTGAATGTTTTTGCGCCATGCGCCGTGATAGCGGCTTGGCTCGAGTCTGAAGCGTTTCAGCCATGACTGCAACTAGGGGCTTGTGGCCGGCAGTCCGGGACAGAAAAGCCTGCCGCGCTCGGGCGCAGCAGGCTAGTCGAAAGCTAGAATTCGCTTAGCTACTGGGCGGCGGGGTGATGCCGCCCGGAAGGTATCAGCGGGCCGTGGCCAGCTCTTGTTGGACGCTGCCGACGGTACGTGGCCAAGGTTTACCAGCCTGGACCTTCGCTGGCAAGTTCTTGATTGCCGCAACCGCTGCGTCGCGGTTGGCGAAACTGCCGTAAGTCACGACGTACAAGGGCTTGCCCTGCAGGTTTTTCTTGAAGTAGCGATAGTCGCCACCCTGGGCCTTGACGTAAGCCTGGGCCGACGCCTCGGAGCTGGTACCAAGGATCTGCACCACATAATTGCCCGGCTTCTGTCCGGCATACCAGCCACTGTTGCCAGCGCCAGCGGCGGCTGGTTTTTCGGCAGCTTTGGCAGCCGGCTTGGCCACGGCGACCTGGGTCGGCGCCGGCGCTGGCTTGGCCGGCGCAACCGGCTTGGCGGGCTGGGTTGCAACAGGCTTCGGTGCAGGCGCAACCGACTGCACGGGCTGGGCAGGCGCAGGCGCCGGGCCAGCCGGCACACCTTGGGGCGGCGCGATGGTAGTTACGGTCGGTGGCGGGTTGCCAGGCTGCAGCGCGGTGTCGACAGCCGGGCCTCCCTCTTCACCCTCGCCCATGCCTGCGGCCTGGGCCAGCGGCTCGCGCATCACCGGCTGCGACTGGCCAACCAATGGCAGCGGCATTGGCTGGGACGAGCCAGAGAACTCGATGGCAGCACCCTGCTTGCCGTCACCCAGCGGCAACTGGGCCTGGGCGGCCGGCGCTTCGGCAGGGGCCTTGTCGCCTTTCTTGGGCATCAATACCGCGGCCGCAACGGCAACCACGACCACAGCGGACAGCGCGAGCACATGTTTTTTAGGCATCTTGAACCCCATGGTTGGTCGCTTGGCCGTCGAGCGGCTGGCGATCATGGCTTCGATCAAAGTGTCACGGGCGACCTGATTGATGTTGCCAGGCCAGCCGTCGGAGTTTTCATGGATATCGGCGATCTGTTCACGGCTGAACACCTCGATGCCCCGACCAGCCCCTTCCAGGCGCTGTTCCAGGTACTCGCGGGTTTCTTCTTCACTGTAGGGGGCAAGCTCGATGATGTGGAAACGTTCTTCCTCGACATTGAGCTCATCCAGCCCGGCAATCAGCGATGGCTCACCGAACAGAAACACGTGCGGACGCCCTTCAGGTACTCCCGCCGCCAATTCCAGCAACGCTTGGAGTGCCGACTCGTCGAGTTGTTCCGCATCGTCCACCAGCAAATACACTTCCTGCCCGGTCAGTGCCAGCTGCACCACCTTCGACAGGATCGCCTGCACCTCGGGCTGGGCCACACCCAGCTCCTGCGCAACCTGCGCGAGCATACTGGAGGCATCGCTGGCGCTGCGGGCCGACACCACCACACTTTGCACAGTCTGCTTGTTGGTGCTGGCCACCAGGGCCTGGCGCAGTAGCGACTTGCCGCTGCCCAACGGGCCGCTGACCACCAGCATCAACTGGCTATAGCGCGCCAGGTGGTGCAGTTGGCCAAGCACCGGTTTGCGCTGGGCCGGGAAGAACTTGAAGCCAGGTACGCGGGGCGCGAACGGATCATGGCTCAACTGGTAATGGTCGAGAAAGGCCTCATCGGCATGCAAACTTGTCATTGCGCTGTCACAACCTCAAAGCTGGGCCACGATCGCGCGGTAATCCGCCGACAGCGTGGCCTGAAGAATCTCTTTCGAATAGTCGTCGGTCACCACGGCCTCGCCCATCTGGCGCAGCAGCACCAGACGCAAACGACCGTCGAGCACCTTCTTGTCGACCGCCATGTGCTCCATGAAATGCGCCGGGGTCATTTCCTGTGGTGGCACCACCGGCAAACCTGCGTCCTGCAACAGGCGGATTCCACGATCACGCTCAGCCTGGTCGATCCAGCCAAGGCGCATGGACATTTCCAGGGCCATCACTGTGCCCGCCGCGACAGCCTCGCCGTGCAGCCACACGCCATAGCCCATATGGGTTTCGATAGCATGCCCGAAGGTATGCCCCAGGTTCAGCGTGGCCCGTACGCCCGACTCGCGCTCGTCAGCACCCACCACTGCGGCCTTGGCCGCGCAAGAGCGGCGGATGGCCTCGGTCAGTGCTGCCGAATCGAGGGCACGCAGTGCCTGCATATTGTCTTCGAGCCAGGCGAGGAACGGCTTGTCGCAAATCAGGCCGTACTTGATCACTTCGGCCAGGCCTGCAGACAGCTCGCGCGCTGGCAGGGTCTTGAGGCTGGTGGTATCGATCAGCACCGCATTGGGCTGATAGAACGCACCGACCATGTTCTTGCCCAGCGGATGATTGATGCCGGTCTTGCCCCCCACGGAAGAGTCGACCTGGGACAACAGGGTAGTCGGCACCTGGATGAAGTCGACGCCGCGCTGGTAGCAGGCAGCTGCGAAACCAGCCATGTCACCAATCACGCCACCACCCAGAGCGACCACAGTAGTACGACGATCATGGCGGGCTGTCAGCAGGCCATCGAAGATCAGCTGCAATGTTTCCCAGTTCTTGTGGGCTTCACCATCGGGCAACACCACTGGCAGTACCGAGTAGGCACCGAGGGTCTTGCTCAGGCGTTCGAGATACAGCGGCGCTACGGTCTCGTTGGAAACGATGGCAACCTGCCGACCCGCAATGTGCGGCGCCAGCAGCTCAGGCTGGTCCAGCAGGCCTTCGCCAATGTAGATCGGGTAGCTACGCTCGCCCAGGTCGACCTTTAGTGTCTGCATGTATCCCCACAATGTACTTGGGCGCGGCGCCATCCGGCGACCTGCGCGGTAACGTTGAGCCTCGCCTCGGCGCTGGAGGCCGAGAATAGTCCCGGGTTAACGGGGCGGCAACTGCTGCAAGCGCTCGAGAATATCGATCACCACCATGCGTGGTGGCCGCTCGTCGGTTTCAACCACCAGGTCGGCGATCTCGCGGTAGAGCGGGTCGCGGGTTTCCAGCAAGGTGCGCAAGGTCGCCTCGGGATTGGCCGTGCGCAGCAGCGGGCGATTGCGGTCGCGCGCGGTGCGACCGACTTGCTGCTCGACCGAAGCATGCAGGTAGATCACCCGGCCACCCTGATGCAGCGCCTGCCGGTTGGCTTCGCGCATCACAGCGCCACCGCCGGTGGCCAGAACTACACCGTCAAGCGCGCACAACTCGGCAATCATCGCTTGCTCGCGATCACGGAAACCCGGCTCGCCTTCCTTGTCGAATATCCACGGGATGTTTGCGCCGCATCGCAGTTCGATTTCCTTGTCGGAATCCTTGAACAGCAGGCGCAGCTCTTTGGCCAACAGGCGTCCGATGGTGCTTTTACCAGCGCCCATGGGCCCCACAAGTATCAAATTTCGCACAGAATCAACGACTCACAGCAATCGCCTGGTCACTCATGATACGCGGAGTCAGGAAGACCAGCAGCTCGGATTTTTTCTCTTGTAATGCATCGCGTCGAAACAGCCGCCCAACATACGGCAGATCGCCGAAAAATGGCACCTTGTCGACCACATTGTTTTGCGAAGTCGAGTAGACGCCACCGATCACGATCGTTTCGCCATCAGCCACGCGCACCTTGGCATTGACCTCGTTCTTGCGGATCGGCGGTACGTTGTTCAAGGCATTGACGTAATCCGGCTCGTCCTTGGTCACCCTGACGGTCATGATCACCTTGTTGTCCGGGGTGATCTGTGGCGTTACTTCCAGCGACAGCGAGGCTTCGCGAAACGATACCGAGGTAGCGCCGCTTTGGCTCGTTTCCTGGTAAGGCACCTCGGTACCCTTGAGTATCCTCGCCGTTTCCTTGTCGGCCGTGACCACCTTGGGCTGCGAAATGATCTCGCCGTTGCCGCTTTTTTCCATGGCACTGAGCTCCAGGTCCAGCAACACGTCACCGCGCAACAAACCCAGGCCGATACTGCTGCCGGCACGCTCCAGACCGAGGTCGACGAACAGCTCCTTGCCGGGCCGCAGTTTCTCGCCGTACAGCGGCCCACCCCAGCGTACCCCCAGGCTTTTCTCATAATCGACGTTGGCTTCGACGATACGCGCCTCGATCGCTACCTGACGCACCGGCACATCCAACTGCGCCACCAGCTGGCGCATCTCGGCCAGGCGGTCAGCGGGCAGGTACACCACCAACGTATTGGTGCGCTCATCGACACTCAAGCTAGCCGGAGGGATGCCGTCACCCTCCAGGCCCGCCAGCAGCAACTGCGCAAGATCGGCGGCCTTGGCGTGGTGAATGGGCAGCAGCTCTCGACGCAATGGCTGCAGGTGCGCATCCAGCGCCTGACTCACCCGGGCGTCTGCCGATTGCGCGGCAAACTCGGCTGCAGGTGCCACCAACAGCACATTGCCCTCCTGGCGCCGGGACAGGCCCTTGCTGCGCAGCACCAGGTCAAGCGCCTGATCCCACGGCACGTCCTGCAAACGCAAAGTGACACTGCCTTTTACTGCATCACTGGCGACCAGGTTGACGCCAGCGTAGTCAGCCAGCACCTGCAGCACCGCACGCACCTCAACATCCTGGAAGTTCAGCGACAGGGGTTCACCCTGGTAAGGCGTCGCCGAAGCCAGCGGTATCGACAGCAGGGTTGCCAACAGGTAGTTCATCCACGTTTTCATTCGGGTCCGAGGCCTCCTTGCCCAGGCGCTTGGTGAGGGTGATGAACGCCGTGCGCTCGTGCCATACCCCCGCCATGAACAGCCGTTCACGCACTTCGACCTGACGTTGGTCTACATGCATCACTACCCCCTGATCACGCCCTACCCGGTCGCCCGGGCGTACGCGATAGAGCTTGCCAGCCGCCATCAGCAGTGCCTCGTGTGCCGCCCCGCGCGCCAGGCTGCCGACCATTTCCAGCTGCGCCAACGGCACGCCGACCAGCCCGGCGCTGGCTGCTCGCGCCGCAGCGGGCGCAAACGGGTCCACTTCAGGCGCAGCCATTGCGGCCCTTGCCGGCAGGTGCGCCAGTATTGCAGGTGCCTTCATGGGCGTAGCCGCGTGATAGGCATCAACCCGCAACTGCAGACGCAACAGTCCAGGCTGGCGATCAACGTTTGCCAGGCTCATGTCACCGCTGCGCAGAATCCGCGCCTGCCCTAACCAGTCGTCCAGCCACAGCCGCAAGGCCGGATAACGCCCCACCACTTGCACCACCAGCGGTACCTTGCTGAATCCGGCCTGTTGCTCACCCTCCTCTACATCGAGGCGTTCGACAAGCAAGCCATGTGCATGCCCCGACACTGCCAGCCGTTCAAGCAGGTCGCTCATGCTCTCCCCGGCGGCCAGATACCAGTGCGCCTCTTGCAACCGCTGCTCGGCAATCAACACTAAAGCCTTCAGCCGCTCCAGTTCGGCCAACTGCACTGCATTGGCTGCCTGCAGCTGGTTCAACTCGACATGCCTGGCATCCTCCCGCGCCTGCTGTTGTAACAGGGCAGGCAGGCGCATCGCGCAGCCCAGGCTAAACAGCACCACAGCTACCAGCGCTGGCGCCAACCGTCGGAAGCGGCCTGAGCCCTCGACCACCGCCAGCCAAGCGAGCATCTGCGCTGTACTCACGACCAGAACGCCGCAACGCGAGCGGTGAGCAGAAACTCATCGCCGTCCGGCAGGCTCTTGATGCGCTTGAGCTCCAGATCGAGCAAAACGTTCGAGCGGTTCAAGTCGCGCATGAACTGCGCCACCACAGCACCGGAGGCAGCCAACCCTGTCACCTGCAAGCGGCCACTATCAAGGCTCAGGCCGATTAGCTGCACACCTTCAGGCAGCGCTCCTTCAAGGTCGGCGAAGACACCGGCCAATACACCCTGATGGGCGCGCAGGCCCTCCAGGGCCACCGCACGGGCAAGTAGGGCTTCATGCTGTGCACGCACTTCGGCCAGTGGCTGCAACTGCTCATCCTGTATATCAAGGGTCGCTTGGCGCTGGGTATTGGCCAGCACCTGCTGCTGCCCGCGTTGGCGGGCCAGCTGATCGACCAGCATCACGGCGCACAAAGCCAATAGTGCGCCAGCAATCAACTGGCCTCGAAAACGCCGCAGCGCCGCCTGACGCTGCCGTTCGCGCCAGGGCAGAAGGTTCAGCCGCATCATGGGCGCAGCCCTCCCAAGGCCAAGGCGCAGGCCAGGAGCATCGCCCCATCAACATGTTCCAGCCTTGCCAGCCCAGGCAGGTAGGTACACGGCACATTCAGCCGGCTGCCAAGGGCTTGTAGCCAGCCCGAATTGATCGATAAGCTGCTGGCAACCCACAACCCCGCAGGCAGGCTCTGCCCGACCAGTAGAGCCTGGAGACGCTCTGGCCATTGTCCGTTCATGTCCGGGCCAGTCGACTGCAGCTCACAGCGCTGGTACGCCCTGCCCGGCTGCCAGTCATGAAGGGTTACGCTGCGGGTTTCGACACGCAGCAGTGCTGCTCCCTCAAGGCCACCCTGTGGCAACATGCGGCGCAAGGCAATGTTGTCGACCTCGACGGCTTCCAACTGCAAGCCTGCCTCCTCGACGACGGCTTCGAGTGACGCCAGCGCACTCTGCCGACAGGCAGCAACCATTACCTCGGAGCAACCCGGCTGGTCATGGGAAGCCCCCATGACCTGAAAATCCAAGGCCAGGTCTTCCAGCGGAAACGGAAACAGCCGCTCTGCATCGGCAAGCAGCTGTGCCTCCAACTGCGCCCCACCCTGCTCCACCGGCATATGGCACAACTTGCAGATAACCTGACTGGCCGGCAGTGCCAGCGCTACCCGGCGTTGCCTGAGGCCGCTGCGCCGGTAAGCCCGCTGCAGCGCAGCCACCACCACCCCAGGCGCCTCAGCCCAGTCATCGGCCAGCGGCGCCTGAAACAGCTCTTGTGCCGACCCCATCACGCGGCAGCGTCGATTGCGCTGCTGCAGTTGCATTATCCGAACGGCGTCGGGCGTAATTTCCACCCCCACGAGTGAACCGGCATCCTTGCCGAAGCGTCCAAACATCGCGACTCCTTTGCTGTCTGTTGCAGCTGCCAAGCGCAGCCACCTGTCGCAACCCCGCGGCAACACTGGGCCAGGGCTACCCATCGAGTCGACGAGTAGCCTGGCCGGTCACCCGGAAAGGCGAAAAATGCTTATAATGCCCAGCGTTTTTTGGTCCACCGGACCTGCGTGCAATCCACTCCCAACCTGGACACCGAAAAGCCTTGATACGTCTGCTGAAGTTCTTCTGGTGGTCTTCCGTCGCAGTCATCTGCGCGCTCGTACTCGGTGTGAGCGGTGCGTTTCTGTATCTTAGTCCCAGCCTGCCCTCGGTCGAGTCCCTCAGAAGCATCCAGTTGCAGATCCCCCTCAGGGTGTACAGCAGCGATGGCAAGCTGATTGCCGAATTCGGCGAAATGCGCCGCTCGCCGATCCGCTTCGCGGAAATTCCCCCACAATTCATTCAGGCGCTGCTGTCAGCAGAGGACGACAATTTCCTCAACCACTACGGTGTCGACCCCAGCAGCCTGATGCGCGCAGCAACCCAGCTGGTGAAAACCGGTCATATCCAGACCGGCGGCAGCACCATCACCATGCAGGTGGCGAAGAACTTCTTTCTCACCAGCGAGCGCAGCTTCTCACGCAAGACCAACGAGATCCTGCTGGCCCTGCAGATCGAGCGTGAGCTGACCAAGGACGAAATCCTCGAGCTGTACGTGAACAAGATCTACCTGGGCAACCGGGCCTACGGTATCGATGCAGCTGCGCAGGTGTACTACGGCAAGTCCATCCGTGACGTGAGCCTGGCGCAGATGGCGATGATCGCCGGCCTGCCCAAGGCACCGTCGCGCTTCAACCCGCTGGCCAACCCGGTGCGCGCCAAAGAGCGCCGCGACTGGATCCTCGGGCGCATGTACAAGCTGGGCAAGATCGACCAGGCCAGCTACGAGGCCGCTCTGGCCGAGCCGCTCAACGCCAGCTATCACGTGCCGACGCCTGAGGTGAATGCCCCGTACATTGCCGAAATGGCCCGCGCGGAAATGGTCGGCCGCTACGGCAGCGACGCCTACACCGAAGGCTTCCGCGTCACGACCACCGTGCCTAGCGACATGCAGGAAATGGCCAACAAGGCCGTCCTCAAGGGCCTCTCCGATTACGATGAGCGCCACGGCTACCGTGGCCCTGAAGCACGCTTCCCGGGCCGCACCCAGGCAGCGTGGCTGCAGGAGCTGGGCAAGCAACGCACCCTTGGCGGCCTGGAGCCAGCCATTGTCACCCAGGTGGAACACACCGGCCTCAAGGTGCTGACCCGTGACGGCCAAGAGGCGCAGGTTGCCTGGGACACCATGAAATGGGCGCGCCCGTTCATCAACAACAACGCCCAGGGCCGTTCGCCGCAGTCGCCGGCCGACGTGGCCCAGGTCGGTGACCTGGTGCGCCTGCAACGCCTTGACGATGGCACATTGAAGTTCAGCCAGGTGCCCGTTGCGCAGAGCGCCCTGGTCACCCTCGACCCGAACAGCGGCGCCATCCGCGCCCTGGTCGGCGGTTTCTCGTTCGAGCAGAGCAACTACAACCGCGCCGTGCAGGCCAAGCGCCAACCGGGCTCAAGTTTCAAACCATTCATCTACAGCGCCGCGCTGGACAGCGGCTACACCGCTTCCAGCCTGGTAAATGATGCGCCGATCGTGTTCGTTGACGAGTCAGTGGATAAAGTGTGGCGACCGAAGAACGATACCAACACCTTCCTCGGCCCTATCCGCATGCGTGAGGCGCTGTACAAGTCACGTAACCTGGTGTCGATCCGCCTGCTGCAAGCCATGGGCGTGGACCGCACCATCGACTACATCGCCAAGTTCGGCTTCAACAAACAGGACCTGCCGCGCAACCTGTCGCTGGCCCTGGGCACCGCCACCCTGACCCCGATGGAAATCGCCACCGGCTGGAGCACCTTTGCCAACGGTGGGTACAAGATCACCCCGTACCTGATCGACCGCATCGAGAGCCGCAGCGGCGAGACACTGTTCACCGCCAACCCGGCCCGCGTACCGCAAGGTGCCGAAGACCAGGCGGGCCTGGCCGCACCCGAGCAGCCAATCAGCACTGCGGCCATGCCAGGCGAGGCACCTTCTGCCTTCAGCCAGGTGGCCGCGGCATCGCAAGCGCCGGCAGTGGCTGAACAAATCATCGACGGGCGTACCACCTACATTCTCACCAGCATGCTGCAGGACGTGATCAAGCGCGGCACCGGCCGCCGGGCGCTGGCCTTGGGCCGCACCGACCTGGCGGGCAAGACGGGTACGACCAACGAATCCAAGGACGCCTGGTTCTCCGGTTACAACGCCGATTACGTGACTACCGTTTGGGTCGGCTTCGATCAGCCGGAAACCCTCGGCCGCCGCGAATATGGTGGGACCGCGGCACTGCCGATCTGGATAAGTTTCATGGGCGCAGCGCTCAAGGACAAGCCTGCGCATGCCCCGGCAGAGCCGGAAGGCATTCTCAGCTTGCGCGTCGACCCGGTCAGTGGGCGCGCAGCATCGCCGAGCACACCAAATGCCTACTTCGAGCTGTTCAAAGCCGAAGACTCGCCGCCGTCGGTGAACGAACTGGGCAATGGCGCGGTACCGGGCAGCCCGCTGCCAGCCGATGAAGCGACACCGATGGAGCTGTTTTAAGGCAGGGCGCCTGACTCAGGTTTTGCGTGGACGCGTGAATCGAGCGCCGCGCGGGCGGCGCTCGATCTGATAGGCGCCACAAGCGCCCTGACGAACACCTTGCAGCCCTGACACATTCCCAAGCCCCAACAAAAAGCCCCGGCTCATGCGAGCCG
>NZ_JAUHUI010000028.1:0-76041 GCF_030418155.1 Pseudomonas sp. 2,4-D | reverse complement strand
AGGAGCGGGTTTACCCGCGAATACGGTAGCGGCGGCAACGGTGAACGGCGGGTGGGGATTGGCCAGCAGGGCCGGCCTCTTCGCGGGTGAACCCGCTCCTACGGGCGACCGTGCAGGCATTACCTTTGCCTTCAGGCTTGCGCAGCGGGCTTGCCCGCGAAGAGGCGGATGCGGGCAACACACCCATCAGGCTGATAAGCTGCACCCAATTTGCATCAGAGCGTTCGGGGTAAGCATGACAGTGGATCTGGCCAGCATTCTGCTGGGCTTGGTGGCAGGCGCAATACCCTGCCTGGTGTGGGTCATGCAGGTGCAGCGCCGCCAGGGCGCACGGCAAGGTGAGCAGGCCTTGCTCGAAGAGCGCCTCAACGCTGCCCAACTGACCCAGGCTGGCCTGCAGGCGCAACTGGACGCCAGTCGCGACGAGGTCAGCGACCTCAGTGAGGCCAACGCCGTCAAACAGGCCCAGCTGGCCGCCCAAGGCCGTGAGCTGGAGCTGCTGCAGATCGAGCGCGACAATGCCCGTGACGCCGCCCACGCCTGGAGCCTTGAGCGCGCCAACCGCGAAGCCGAACTGCGTCGCCTGGAAGCGCAAACCGCGCGCCTGGACGCAGAGCTGCGTGAACAGCAGGAAAGTCACCAGCAACGTCTGGAAGACCTGCAGGAGGCCCGTGACACCTTGCGCGCCCAGTTCGCCGACATGGCCACCAAGATCTTCGACGAACGCGAGCAGCGCTTTGCCCAGACCAGCCAGCAGCACCTTGGCCAGTTGCTCGACCCGCTCAAGGAGCGCATCCAGGCCTTCGAAAAACGCGTGGAGGAAAGCTACCAACAAGAGGCCCGCGAGCGCTTCTCGCTGGGCAAGGAGCTGGAGCGCCTGCAACAGCTCAACCTGCGCTTGTCCGACGAAGCCACCAACCTTACCCAGGCCTTGAAGGGCCAGAAGACACAGGGTAACTGGGGTGAGCTCATTCTCGAACGTGTGCTGGAACATGCCGGCCTGGAAAAGGGCCGCGAATACCAGACCCAGGTCAGCCTGAAAAGCGCCGATGGTGAGCGTTTCCAGCCGGATGTGCTGATCATGCTGCCCGGCGACAAGCAGGTGGTGGTGGACGCCAAGGTCAGCCTCACTGCGTACCAGCAGTTCGTTGCCGGCAACGACGAAGCTGCGCTCAAGCAGCATGTGCAGTCGCTGCGCAGCCACGTCAAAGGCTTGTCGAGCAAGGACTACAGCCGCCTTGAAGGCCTGCACAGCCTGGATTTCGTGTTGTTGTTCGTGCCCATCGAAGCGGCCTTTTCGGCGGCCCTGCAGGCCGAGCCGAACCTGTTCCAGGAGGCCTTCGACCGGCAGATCGTGATTGTCAGCCCTACCACGTTGCTGGCGACCTTGCGGGTGATCGACAGCCTGTGGAAGCAGGAGCGTCAAGGGCAGAACGCCCGCGAAATTGCCGAGCGTGCCGGCTGGCTCTACGACAAGTTCGTGCTGTTCATCCAGGACCTTGACGAGCTGGGCAGCCGCTTGCAGCAGGTAGACAAGGCTTATGCCGCCGCGCGCAACAAGCTGTGCGAAGGGCGTGGCAACCTGGTCAGCCGCAGCGAGCAGCTTAAGCTGCTGGGCGCCCGTGCCAGCAAGAGCTTGCCGGCAGACCTGCTGGAGCGGGCGCTGTCTGACGAGGCGCTGCCCGAGGTAGCGGTTACTGAGCCAGGCTCAGATGGCGATTGAGCAGGGCGCGCAAGGCCGCCGGCTTGACCGGTTTGGCCAGGTAGTCCAGCCCTGATGCATGTACCAGGGCGATGGTTTCCTTGCTGCCGTCGGCGCTGATCACTACACCGGGTACCGGCTCACCCAGCCGTGCTCGAAGCCAGCCCATCAGCCCGGTACCGGTCTCGCCGTCGTCCAGGTGGTAGTCCACCAATGCCAGGTGCGGGCGCATGCCTTTGGCCAGCAGGGCTTCGCATTCGGCCTGGTTGCGCGCGGTCCATACCTGGCAACCCCAGCGGCTCAGCAGGCTGTTCATGCCGATCAGGATGCTGTCTTCGTTGTCCACGCAAAGCACTTGCAGCCCAGCCAGTGGCTGGCCGCCCTGTTGTTCTACAGGCGCGCTTGGTGCCGCGGTGGCCTGGTGCGCAATCGGCACGCTGACGCGGAACACCGTGCCCTTGCCTGGCCATGAGCGCACTTCCAGCGGATGCCCCAGCACCCGGCACAGACCGTCTGCGATGGCCAGGCCCAGTCCTAGCCCCTTCTCGGCACGGGTCTGGTGGCTGTCCAGGCGCTTGAACTCCTGAAAGATCACTTGCAGCTTGTCGTCAGCAATGCCTGGGCCTCGGTCCCAGACCTCCAGCCACAGGCGCTCGCCCTGTCGGCGCGCGCCTAGCAGGATCGGGCTCTTGCCGTAGCGCAGGGCATTGGTGAGGAAGTTCTGCAGCACCCGGCGTAGCAGTTTCATGTCGCTGTCCACCCGCAGGCGGCTGCCGCGCAGGCGGAACGCCAGGCCCTTCTCGGCAGCCAGCAACTTGAACTCGGCGCCCAGGGTGTCGAACAGCTCGTTGAGGGCGAAGGGTTTGGCATCCGGGGTGATCTTGCCGTTTTCCAGGCGCGAGATGTCCAGCAGGTCGCTGATCAGCTCTTCAGCCGAGCGCAGCGAGCTGTCCATGTGCTGTACCAACTGCCGGGCCTCTTCGTTCATGCCCTCGGCCTGTTGCGACAAGGCGGCAGAGAAAAGCCGTGCGGCGTTCAACGGTTGCATCAGGTCATGGCTGACGGCGGCCAGGAAGCGGGTCTTGGACTTGCTCACCGCTTCGGCCTGGCTCTTGGCTTCGGACAGCGCCTGGTTCAACTGCGACAGTTCGTGGGTGCGCTCCGCCACGCGTTGCTCAAGGCGTTCGTTGGCATCGCGCAGGGCCTGCTCGGCCTCTCGGAACGGGGTGATGTCGGTGAAGCTCATGACAAAGCCGCCGCCTGGCATCGGGTTGCCGATCAGCTCGATCACCCGGCCATTGGGGAACAGCCGCTCGGAGGAGTGCGCGCGGCCCTGGCGCATCCAGTGCAGCCGCCGCGCCACATGCACCTGCGCCTCGCCGGGGCCGCACAGGCCGCGTTCGGCGTTGTAGCGGATGATGTCGGCAATCGGTCGCCCTACGCTGATCAGCCCGTCCGGGTAGTTGAACAGTTCAAGATAGCGGCGGTTCCAGGCCACCAGGTGCAGGTTCTGGTCGACCACGCTGATGCCTTGGTTGATGTTCTCGATGGCGCCTTGCAGCAGGGCGCGGTTGAACTGCAGCACCTCACTGGCTTCGTCAGCAATGCGCACCACGTCTTCCAGTTGCATGTCGCGGCCTTCGATGGCCGCCTTGACCACCGCGCGGGTCGACGAGGTACCGAGCACCCCGGCCAGCAGGCGCTCGGTGTGCTCGATCCAGTCGCCATCGGCGTTCTGGTTAGGGTTGAAGCCCTTGCCCTGGCGGTAGGCAAAGCGGATGAAGCTCTGCCGTGCGCGCTCTTCCCCGACAAAGCGCGATGCCAGGGTCAGCAGGTCGTCGATCTGCACCGCCAGCAGCGGCTTGCTGCTGGGCCGCGCGCTGGTCTGCTGGCCAATGAACCGGCCGGCCTGCCAGTGCTCGGAAACCCGTGTGCGCGACAGCACCGAAACCCAGGCGAACAGGGTGAAGTTGCCCGCCAGTGACAGCACCACACCTTGGGTCAGTGGACTGATCGGCAGGTTCAGCGGGTTGCCGTGCAGCCACGCCAGGCCGGGGAACAACTGCAACGACCAGCCCAGGCTGTGCGCGGCGATCGGCAGCACCAAGGTGTAGAACCACAGGAAGATGCCAGCGGCCAGGCCGGCGAACACACCGCGACGGTTGGCCTGCTTCCAGTACAGCGCGCCAAGCATGGCTGGGGTGAGCTGGGTCACAGCGGCAAAGGCGATCTGGCCGATGGTCGCCAGGCTGGCGGTGGAACCCAGCAGGCGGTAGCTGACATAGGCCAGCAGCAAGATCACCACGATGGTTACCCGGCGTACCGAAAGCATCCAGTGGCGGAACGCTTCGAAAGGCCGCTCGGCGTTGTTGCGGCGCAGCAGCCAGGGCAGCAGCATGTCGTTGGACACCATGGTCGACAGCGCCACGGCCTCGACGATCACCATGCCGGTGGCCGCCGAGGCACCGCCGATGAACGCCAGCAGGGCAAGGCTCGGGTGCGCCTCGGCCAGCGGCAGGCTGATGACGAACGAGTCGGAGATCACCGTGCCGGGCAGCAGCATCTGCCCGGCCAGGGCAATCGGCACCACGAACAGCGCGGCCAGTGCCAGGTACATCGGGAATACCCAGCGCGCCAGGCGCAAGTCCTGCGGTTCGATGTTCTCCACCACGGTAACGTGGAACTGCCGGGGCAGGCAGATGATTGCCATCATTGCCACGGCGGTTTGCACCACCATGGACGGCCAATTGATGGTTTCTTTCCAATAGTCCTGCAAGTGAATCGACTGGCGGGCCTGGCTGAACAGGTCGTCGAAACCGTCATACAGGTTGAAGACGATGAAGATGCCCACGGCAAGGAACGCCAGCAGTTTGATCAGCGATTCGAAGGCAATCGCCAGGACCATGCCGCGGTGGTGCTCGGTCACATCCAGGCTGCGGGTACCGAAGACGATGGCGAACAGCGCCAGTACCAGCGATATCACCAGCGCGGTGTCCTGCACGCGGGTGCCGGTGGCGTCGGCGTTGGCGCCGATCAGCAGGTTCACGCCCAGTACGATGCCCTTGAGCTGCAAGGCGATGTACGGCAGCACGCCGACCAGGCAGATCAGTGCCACCACCACTGCCAGGGTCTGCGACTTGCCGTAGCGCGCGGCAATGAAGTCGGCGATCGAGGTAATGTTCTGCTGCTTGCTGATCAGCACCATCTTCTGCAGCACCCAAGGGGCGAAGATCAGCAGCAGTACCGGGCCTAGGTAGATTGGCAGGAACGCCCAAAGCTGTTCGGCGGCCTGGCCGACCGCGCCGAAGAAGGTCCAGCTGGTGCAGTACACGGCCAGCGACAGGCTGTACACCCAGGCACGCAGCTTTGGCGGCAATGGCGTGCTGCGGCGGTCGCCATAGAAGGCGATGGCGAACATGATGGCCATATAGGCCAGGGCGACCACGGCGATCAGCCCGCTGGACAACGACATGAAGACTCCGAAGCAAAAAGGTAACGCGGTCCCGATCAATCAGTCTGGCACGCAAGTGCCGCTTCGTCAGCGCAGACGATGGTTGTAGGAGCGGGTTCAGCCGCGAATAGGCCGGAACAGGCAACATCAACCCCTGCGGGTACCCAACCAATAGAAAACCCCTGCCAGTATCACCGACAACACCAGCAGGTAGAAGACTGCCCCCGGCCACAGGTGTACCAGTGCAAACCCCACCATCACCGGCCCCAGCGCCGCCCCCAGGTTGGACAGGTTCTGCGCGCCGTAATACACCCCGCGCAAGTGCTCCGGTGCGATCAGGTCGATGAACATGTACTCGGCCGGGATCACGATGATTTCGCCCAGCGTGAACACCAGCATCGCCAGGCACCAGGCCAGTACCGAGCCTGCCAGCGCAAAACCCAGCAAGCCGGCGATGAACAGGCCCATGCCGGCCAACAGCCACGGCATCAGGCGCTGGCGGCTGATACGCCGGCCAATCAGGTACTGCAAGGCAATGACTGTCACGGCGTTGGTGGTGACCAGATAGCCGATCAGCCGTGCCGCTTCGGCCGGGTTGCTGGTGACCACCAGGTACTGGGACAGGTAGGCGGTGAACTGGCCGAACACCACCGCGCTCAGCACCCCACCCACGGTAAAGCACACCAGCCGGCGATCCCGCGCCAGCCCCAGCGCCACTTGGCCGAAGCCGGCTGCAGGCTTGTCCGGCGCGCTGGCCTGCAGGCTGCGATCACCCAGGCGCCAGTAAGCCAGGCACATGGCCAGGCCAAGCAGGGCAGAAGCGAGGAACGGCACATGGTCGTTCAGTTCAAGCATGGCCACGCCCAGCAACGGGCCGGCGGCGTAGCCGACGTTGCTGAGGGTGTACTTGATGGCGAATACCTCGGCCCGCTCATCCACCGGCAGTAACGCGCAGAAGCCCGCCTTGGCAGCGATGTCGACCACTGCCAGGGCCAGGTTGATCAGCACCAGACAAAAGAAGAACGGCAGCGCCGAACGGCTGGCGACCGCGCCGACGAAGGCCAGGGCGAATAGCAGGGTACTGGCGCTGACCAGCGTGTGGTTGCTCAAGGTGTCGACCAGATGGCCACCGTACAGACTCAACAGCGAGGCGACGATCAGTGCACCACCGATCAGCAGGCCGATCTGGCTGATCGGCAGCTGGAAATTGTCGGCCAGGTAAACCACCAGGTAGGGCAGGGTGAGGGCGCGGGCGACGGTAAGCGTGAAGGTGGTGGTGAGCAGCAGGCGAACGGTGTGCGGGTAGCGTTTTATGGCGGCGAGCATTGCCACGTCCTTGTTGTGCGGGTTTGCCGAGCACAAGCATAAGCCACATGCGGTCCTTGTAGCAGCACCGGCACCCTTACAGTGAATCCGGCGGCTTCACTGCCCTTCCCGACACAAGGCCGCTTCGCCTGCAGAAGGGCGACAGGCGGAGGATTGACAGCCCGTCAGGCTCAGGGAATACTCTCGAAAAATTCATATATATGTTTATATAACAAGACGAGAGCGAGACCCATGCACCCATTGACCGGTGATGCTCGACTGCCCCGCTACCAACAACTGCGAGACCACATGGTTGCGCAAATTGCCAACAACCGCTGGCGCCCGGGGGAAGCGATCCCGACCGAAGCAGCCTTGGCCACCGAGTTCGACCTGTCGATCGGTACCGTGCGTAAAGCCGTCGATGTCCTGGTGGCCGAAGGCGTGCTGGAGCGCCAGCAGGGCCGCGGCACCTTCATTCGCCGCCCACAGTTCCAGTCGTCGTTGTTCCGCTTCTTCCGTTTCGAGGCCGCCAATGGCGAGCGCATAGTGCCGGAAAGCCGCATTCTCTCCATCGAGTCGCTGCCGGCGCCTTCCGCGGTGGCCGAGGCATTGGGCCTGGCAGGGGAGGCAGAAGTGATCCGCATCATTCGCACACGTCTGCTCGGCGCCCAGCCGGTGCTGGCCGAAGAAATCTGGCTGCCGCGCCAAACCTTCCAGCCGCTGCTGGACGTGGATCTGAACAGCGAGGGCCCGCTGCTGTACCCGATCTACGAAGCGCTGTGCGGTCAGGTGGTCGCCTACGCCGAAGAAACCCTGACCGCCGAAGCGGTCGACGCGGTGCATGGCCGCTTGCTGCAACTGCCGGCCGACAGCCCGGTGGTCGTGATCGAGCGCCTGGCCCGCGATTACGCCGGCAAACCTCTGGAATGGCGCCGCTCGCGCGGCCATGCGCAGCACTTCCGCTACCGCATCGACATTCGTTAAACCGGTCGCTTCACCCTTTTACCTGTCTGCGCCGAGCTGCCACGGCGCAGTGGCTTCGCCTGCCCGTCACACCCACGACTAGAAGGATAACAATCATGTTCAGCTGGTATCGCGAGATCACCTCACGGGAACGCAAGACATTCTGGGCCTGTTTCGGCGGCTGGTCGCTCGATGCGCTGGAAGTGCAGATGTTCGGCCTGGCCATCCCCGCGCTGATCGCTGCGTTCTCCCTGACCAAGGGCGATGCCGGCCTGATCAGTGGCCTGACCCTGGTGACCTCGGCAATCGGCGGCTGGCTGGGTGGCACACTGTCCGACCGCTATGGCCGCGTGCGTACCCTGCAATGGATGATTCTCTGGTTTTCGTTCTTCACCTTCCTTTCGGCGTTCGTCACCGGCTTCTACCCGTTGCTGTTCGTCAAGGCCATGCAAGGCTTTGGCATCGGTGGCGAATGGGCAGCCGGCGCTGTGCTGATGGCCGAAACCATCAACCCGAAGTATCGCGGCAAGGTCATGGGCACGGTGCAGAGTGCCTGGGCTGTGGGGTGGGGCCTGGCGGTGGCATTGTTTACGCTGATCTACTCGCTGGTGCCGCAGGAGTTTGCCTGGCGGGTGATGTTCTTCGTCGGTCTGCTGCCGTCGCTGCTGATCATCTGGGTACGCCGCAACGTGCCCGAGCCGGACAGCTTCCAGCGCCTGCAGAAAGAAAAGGCCATCCCTTCCAGCTTCTTGCAGTCGATGGCTGGCATCTTCCGCCCTGAACTGTTGCGTGTGACCCTGCTGGGCGGCTTGCTCGGCCTGGGTGCCCACGGTGGCTACCACGCGGTGATGACCTGGTTGCCGACCTTCCTCAAGACAGAGCGCAACCTTTCGGTGCTGAACTCGGGCGGTTACCTGGCGGTGATCATCCTGGCCTTCTGGTGCGGCTGCGTGGTCAGCGGCCTGCTGATCGACCGTATTGGCAGGCGCAAGAACATCCTGCTGTTCGCCCTGTGCTGTGTACTGACCGTGCAGGCCTACGTGTTCTTCCCGCTGACCAATACCCAGATGCTGTTCCTCGGCTTCCCGCTGGGTTTTTTCGCCGCCGGCATCCCGGCCAGCCTGGGTGCGTTTTTCAATGAACTGTACCCGGCTGACGTGCGCGGCGCCGGGGTGGGCTTTTGCTACAACTTCGGTCGCGTGCTGTCGGCCGTGTTCCCGTTCCTGGTCGGGCACATGAGCGAGTCGATGTCGCTGGGCAGTGCCATCGGCATTGATGCCGGCATCGCCTATGGCGTTGCGGTGATCGCAGCCCTGTGCCTGCCCGAAACCCGTGGCCGCAACCTTGAATCTGCACCTGCGCCGGAAACGGCCGGTGCCGTCGCCAAGTAACCTGAACGTGTTTGTATGAGAACCATGCCCGACGCACCCGCTTTGCACCTGACTGCCATCGACAGCCACGCCCACGTGTTCAGCCGTGGGCTGAACCTGGCCAGCCAGCGGCGTTATGCGCCCAACTACGATGCGCCGCTGGGCGACTACTTGGGCCAACTGCGGGCCCATGGTTTCAGCCATGGCGTACTGGTCCAGCCCAGCTTCCTGGGTACCGACAACCGCTACCTGCTCAGCGCCTTGCAGACCGTGCCAGGGCAACTGCGCGGGGTGGTGATGCTGGAGCGGGATGTCGAGCGGGCGACCTTGACGGAAATGGCCCGGTTGGGAGTCAGGGGGGTACGTCTCAACCTCATGGGGCAAGACATGCCTGACCTGACCGGCGCGCAGTGGCGGCCCCTGCTGGAGCGCATCGGCGAGCAGGGTTGGCACGTGGAACTGCACCGTCAGGTGGCGGACATTCCAGTGCTGGTGCGGGCATTGCAGCCCTATGGGCTGGACATCGTGATTGACCATTTCGGCCGGCCAGATGCCCGCCTTGGCCTGAGCCAGCCGGGGTTTGCCGAACTGCTGACCCTGAGCGGTCGGGGCAAGGTGTGGGTGAAGGTGTCCGGCATCTACAGGCTGCAGGGCTCGCCGGAGGAGAACCTGGCATTCGCCCGTCAGGCGCTGTGCGCGCTGGAAGCCCATTACGGCGCAGAGCGGTTGATGTGGGGCAGTGACTGGCCGCATACCCAGCATGAGTCGGAGGTCAGTTTCGGCAGCGCTGTCGAACAGTTCGAGGCCTTGGGTTGTTCAGCGCAGTTGCGCCAGGCACTGTTGCTGGATACCGCGCGGGCGTTGTTTGGCTTCGAGTGACCTAGCGCCAGTGCTGCAACTGCCAGCAGGTCCTTGAACGCAAGCTTGCGTGGTCATGCCTGAGCCGGTGCTTGCCAGCCAGCGCATTTCCCATGCAGATTTGTGGCCCGGCGCGCTTGGCGAGCCTCCAATTGAAAAGCCCTCAGGACCAAGGACGATGAGTCACTCTTCGCAATTCACCTTGCTCGGCAAGCGGCGTTTCCTGCCGTTTTTCATCACTCAGTCGCTGGGTGCCTTCAACGACAACCTGTTCAAGCAGTCGCTGATCCTGGCGATTTTGTTCAAGCTCAGCCTGGGCGATGGTGACCGATCGATCTGGGTCAACTTGTGTGCCTTGCTGTTCATCCTGCCGTTTTTTCTGTTTTCGGCGCTGGGCGGGCAGTTTGGCGAGAAGTTCGCCAAGGATGCGCTGATCCGGGCAATCAAACTGGCCGAAATCGTGATCATGGCGATTGGTGCGCTGGGCTTTGTCACTGACCATCTGGGCCTGATGCTGGTGGCGCTGTTCGGTATGGGGACCCACTCGGCGCTGTTCGGCCCGGTGAAATATTCGATCCTGCCGCAGGCCCTGCGCGAGGAAGAGTTGGTGGGCGGTAATGGGCTGGTGGAAACCGGCACCTTCCTCGCCATCCTCGCCGGCACCATCGGCGCGGGGGTGATGATGTCGGCCGACAGCTACGCAACGGTGGTGGCCGGTGGCGTGGTCGGCACGGCGGTACTCGGCTACCTCGCCAGCCGCTGGATCCCTCGGGCGGCTGCCGCCTCGCCGCAAATGCCGCTGGACTGGAACATCTTCAAGCAGTCGTGGGTGATCTTGCGCATGGGCCTGGGCCAGTCGCCGGCGGTGTCGCGTTCGATCGTCGGCAACTCGTGGTTCTGGTTTGTCGGCGCCATCTACCTCACGCAGATCCCGGCCTATGCCAAGGATTGGCTGCACGGTGATGGCACGGTGGTGACCCTGGTGCTGACCCTGTTCTCGGTGGGCATTGCCCTCGGCTCGCTGCTGTGTGAACGGCTCAGTGGACGCAAGGTGGAAATCGGCCTGGTGCCGTTCGGCTCGTTCGGCCTGACCCTGTTCGGCCTGCTGTGGTGGTGGCACTCCGGTGATGTACCGACTGCAGCAGCGCCGCACGACTGGCTGGCATTGCTGGGCATGAGCCAGGCGTGGTGGATCTTGCTGTCGATCGTCGGCCTGGGTGTGTTCGGCGGCTTCTACATCGTGCCGCTGTATGCGTTGATCCAGGCCCGCACGGCCGAGGACGAGCGAGCCAGGGTGATCGCGGCCAACAACATCCTCAATGCCCTGTTCATGGTGGTGTCGGCGGTGCTCACCATCATCCTGCTAGGCGTGGCCAAGCTGAGCATCCCGCAGCTTTTCCTGGTGGTGTCGCTGCTCAATATCGCGGTCAACACCTATATCTTCAGGATCGTGCCCGAGTTCACCATGCGTTTCCTGATCTGGCTGCTCAGCCATTCGATGTACCGCGTGCAGCACCGAGACCTTGAGCGCATCCCAGACGAAGGTGCAGCGTTGCTGGTGTGCAACCACGTGTCGTTCGTCGATGCGTTGCTGCTGGGCGGGGCTATACGCCGGCCGATCCGCTTTGTCATGTACTACAAGATCTACAACCTGCCGGTACTCAACTTCGTGTTTCGCACTGCCGGTGCCATCCCGATTGCCGGGCGTAACGAAGACCAGGCGACTTACGAGCGGGCCTTCGCGCGGATTGCCGAGTACCTGGCTGATGGCGAGCTGGTGTGCATCTTCCCGGAAGGCAAGCTGACGGGCGATGGCGAAATCGATGTCTTCAAGGGAGGGGTCAGCCGCATCCTCGAAGAAACGCCGGTACCGGTGATTCCGCTGGCCTTGCAGGGGTTGTGGGGTAGCTTCTTCAGCCGTGACCCGGCCAAGGGCTTCTTCAAGCGCTTGTGGTCGAGGGTGACCATCGTGGCAGGCGCCGCCGTCCCGGTGGAGGCGGCGCAGCCCGAGGTGTTGCGCGAACAGGTCAGCCGCCTGCGCGGCCATCTGCGATAGGGGTTAGCTGGCGCTGACTTTCAGGCCGACAAGGCCGCAGACGATCAGCGCCACACTGACCAGCCGCACCAGGGCCATGGATTCGCCGAACAGAATGATCCCGGCGATGACCGTACCGACTGCGCCTACGCCGGTCCAGATGGCATAGGCGGTGCCCAGTGGCAACTCCTTCATGGCCAGGCCCAGCAGGCCCAGGCTGATGACCATGGCGCCGACGGTAAGGACAGTGGGTAGCGGTCGAGTGAAACCGTCGGTGTATTTGAGGCCGACGGCCCAGCCGACCTCGAACAGGCCGGCAAAAAACAGAATGATCCAGGACATGAGCGTGTCTCCATCGTTTGAATGATGGGGCCGTCCCCGGAGTGGTCACGCGGTGCGTCGTGAGGTCGTCCTCACAGTGGGCACCATGGTGCCTGGCTGCGGCCTTCCGGGCAAGTCCGCGCCTGCTGGCCAATTTCCACCCGCCGTTCACCGGTGCCGGCGCCACCGTATTCGCGGGTAAACCCGCTCCTACACAGATTGGTGGTGGACATACATCGGAGGTGGGACACAGGCCGTCGTAGGAGCGGGTTTACCCGCGAAGAGGCCGGTGCTGGCAGAAAACGATTCAAGCCAGCACCGCATCTCATACCCGTCAGACCCCTTGCGGAATCTCTTCCCCACCCAGCGCCTCGAACAGCACCGGCAGGAATTCGGCAAAGGTCATCATCATCAGCTGGAAGCTGGCGTCGAACTGTTGCGCAGCCTCATCGCCACCGTCCTGCTCGGCCTGCTCCTGCAGCAGCTCTTCGAACTTCAGGCGCTTGATGACCATCTTGTCGTCGAGAATGAACGACAGCTTGTCTTGCCAGGCCAGGGCCAGCTGGGTCACCACTTTGCCGGTGCTCAGGTGCAGCTGGATCTCTTCGCCGGTGAGGTCCTGGCGCTTGCAGCGCACGATACCGCCATCTTCGGCGGTGTCGCGCAGTTCGCACTCGTCCAGCACATAGAAGCCTTCGGCGGCTTGCTGCGATTTGACCCAGTCGGTCATGGTGGCCACTGGCGCAATCTTCACCGTGGCCGGGCGCACTGGCAGCGAGCCCATCACTTCGCGCAGGGTCGACAGCAGGTCTTCGGCGCGCTTGGCGCTGGCCGAATTGACCAGGATCACGCCCAGGCGCGGGGCAATGGCAGCGAAGATCATCGAGCGGCGGATGAACGCACGCGGCAGGAACGCCTGGATGATTTCGTCCTTGATCTGGTCGCGTTCCTTTTTATAGACCTTGCGCATTTGCTCGGTCTCGATCTCTTCGACCTTTTCCTTGACCGCGTCGTTGACCACGCTGCTCGGCAGGATGCGTTCTTCCTTGCGCGCGGCAATCAGCAGGTACTCGCCGCTGACATGCACCAGGGGAGCGTCTTCGCCTTTGCCGAACGGCGCGACGAAACCATAAGTGGTCAGCTCCTGGCTGGCGCAGGGGCGGGCCGGTTTGCTGGCCAGGGCGGCTTCCAGCGCTTCAGGCTCGAACGGAACTTCCTGGGTCAGGCGGTAGGTCAGCAGGTTCTTGAACCACATGAGGGGCAATCTCTCCTTAATGCATAAGGCGGGCATTATTCTCCGAGCGGTGAATTCAGGCCAGCCCTGTCAGAGGGCCAGCAGTGGCTTATGCATGAAAGAATCGCCCGATAACGCTAGGTCTTTGAAAGGCCTGAGGTTTTTTTTGCAAAAAGTTTAAAAAGTGCTTGCCAGGGTGCGGGGCGCTCCGTAGAATGCGCGCCACACCGAGAGACATGGGTGATTAGCTCAGCCGGGAGAGCATCTGCCTTACAAGCAGAGGGTCGGCGGTTCGATCCCGTCATCACCCACCACTCGATGTATAGCGCAGCGGTAGTTCAGTCGGTTAGAATACCGGCCTGTCACGCCGGGGGTCGCGGGTTCGAGTCCCGTCCGCTGCGCCATATTCCACTTCCAGGGCCCACTGAACACCCGGAAGTAACAAAGAAAGCGACCCTAGGGTCGCTTTTTTTGTGCCTGCATTTTGTATCCATACCTGCACGCGTTTGCCGCAGCTTCAGCCACGACGTTCCTCCTCCCGCAATGTCAGCACCTCATACCCACCCTCAGTCACCGCCACGGTATGCTCCCACTGCGCCGACAAGCTGTGGTCCCGGGTGATCACCGTCCAGCCATCCTTCAACTCGCGCGTGCCGCGGCCACCCTGGTTGAACATCGGCTCGATGGTAAACACCATCCCCGGTTTCAGCTTCATGCCCATGCCGCGCTGGCCAATGTGCAGTACCTCTGGCCCTTCATGCATCTGCTGGCCAATACCGTGGCCGCAATACTCGCGCACCACGCTGTAACCCGCCGCCTCGGCATGGGCCTGCACGGCATGACCAATATCACCCAGCGTTGCCCCAGGGCGCACCTGCTCGATGCCTTTCCACAACGCGTCATAGGTGGTGTCGACCAGGCGCCGGGCTTCTTCGCTGATCTTGCCGATGCAATACATCTTCGACGAATCGGCAATGTAGCCGCCCTGTTCCAGCGTGATGTCGACGTTGATGATCGAGCCTTCCTTGAGCACCTCATCGACCTTGGGTATGCCGTGGCATACCACGTGGTCCACCGAAGTATTGAGCGAGTAAGGGAAGCCATACTGGCCTTTGCTTGCTGGCCGTGCCTTGAGCGTATCGACGATGAACGCCTCGGCGCGGTCGTTGATCTGCATCGTGGTCACGCCGGGGCGGATGAAGCTGTCGAGTTCGGTGAACACCTGGGCCAGTAGCTGGCCGGCGCGGCGCATCAGGTCGAGTTGGGCGGGGGTCTTGAGGATCACCTGGGACATGGGGGGAGGGCAGTTGCTCATGCTGAAAATTGCCCCAGCATAGCGCCAGCGGGTACCGGCTTGCCACCGCATGGTGCGTACCCTGTGCAGGCCTCTTCGCGGGCACGCCCGCTCCCACAGGTACGGCGCCGCCCTCAGGCCTTGCGATATCCCTGTGGGAGCGGGCATGCCCGCGAAAGGGCCGGTATAGCTGGCCCATAAATTGCTGATCTACCCTCATCCCGGGCTATCAACGTCGACAGCCCTCACCATTTCACGACAAAGGCGCCGTGTTGCCCCGCTTGCATCAGCATGCCGGGGCAGCCGGCGCCTTTTTGCGTTTTCCACAGGAGCCCGCCCATGGCCAACAGCGAAGTACGCAGCGTCTGCCCCTACTGCGGCGTGGGCTGCGGCATCGTCATGAGCGTTGCCGATGGCAAGGTCGGCAAGATCAGCGGCGACAAGCTGCACCCGAGCAACTTTGGCCGCCTATGCACCAAAGGCCTCACCGCACATCTGCCACTGAGTGCGAGCGGGCGCATGGCCGACGCCTATGTGCGCCAGCAACGCAGCCAGCCGCCAGTGCGCACCAGCATGGACCAGGCCATCGCTGCCACCGCCGAGCGTCTGCGCGGCATCATCGACCAGCACGGCCCAGATGCCGTGGCGCTGTACGTGTCCGGG
The DNA here is from genome assembly GCF_030418155.1 of Pseudomonas sp. 2,4-D. NCBI lineage: Bacteria > Pseudomonadati > Pseudomonadota > Gammaproteobacteria > Pseudomonadales > Pseudomonadaceae > Pseudomonas > Pseudomonas sp. 2,4-D. The sequence goes on along the minus strand of NZ_JAUHUI010000028.1, from coordinate 60,845 downwards.
CAAATGTCGCTGGAGGCCCAGTACCTGGCCAACAAGCTGGCCAAGGGTTTTATTCGTACGCGCCACATCGAGTCCAACTCGCGCCTGTGCATGGCCAGCGCCAGCAGTGGCTACAAGCTTTCGCTGGGCGCCGATGGCCCACCTGGCAGTTACCAGGACTTCGAGCACGCCGACGTATTTCTGGTGATCGGCGCCAACATGGCCGACTGCCACCCGATCCTGTTCCTGCGCCTGCTTGATCGGGTCAAGGCCGGCGCCAGGCTGATCGTCGTCGACCCGCGGCGCAGCGCAACCGCCGACAAGGCCGACCTGTTTCTGCAGGTGCGCCCCGGCAGTGACATGGCCTTGCTCAACGGCCTTTTGCACCTGCTGCATCGCAACGGCCACACCAACCCCGATTTTATCGCCCGCCACACCGAAGGCTGGGACGAACTGCCGGCCTTCCTCGACGACTATATCCCCGAGCGCGTAGCCGCCATCACCGGGCTGGCCGAGGCCGATATCATTAAGGCCGCCGAATGGATCGGCAGCGCCAACAACTGGATGAGCTGCTGGACCATGGGCTTGAACCAGAGCATTCACGGCACCTGGCACAGCAACGCCATCTGTAACCTGCATTTGGCCACGGGTGCCATCTGCCGCCCCGGTAGCGGCCCGTTCTCACTGACCGGCCAGCCCAATGCCATGGGCGGCCGCGACATGGGCTACATGGGCCCCGGCTTGCCAGGCCAGCGCTCTGCGTTGGTGGACGACGACCGCGCGTTCGTCGAACGACAGTGGCAACTGCCACCCGGCAGCCTGCGAAGCGAGGGCGGCGAGGGTACGGTGGCGCTGTTCGGGCAGATGAAAGCCGGTGAAGTGAAAGCCTGCTGGGTCATCTGCAGCAACCCGGTGGCCAGTGTCGCCAACCGCCAGCAAGTGATCGACGGCCTGCGCAAGGCCGAACTGGTCATTACCCAGGACGCCTTCCTCGACACCGAAACCAACCGTTACGCCGACATCCTGCTGCCGGCCGCGCTGTGGGCCGAAGGCGAGGGTGTGATGATCAACAGCGAGCGCAACCTGACCCTGATGCCACGCGCTGTCGAGCCCCCCGGGCAAAGTTTGCCGGACTGGCAGATCATTGCCCGCGTGGCATGTGCCATGGGCTATGCCGACGCCTTCGACTACCCCAATGCCGAAGCGGTGTATGAGGAAATACGCCGATTCCACAACCCTGTTACCGGTTATGACCTGCGCGGTATCGGCTATGCCGAATTGCGTACACAGCCGCGCCAGTGGCCTTGTGCACCGGGCAGCGAGCAGCATCGTAGCCCGCTGCGCTACCTCAACGACGGCAGCAGCCAGGCGTTCCTGCTCGATGCCCGGGGTAGGCGGCCGGCACTGGCCTTTCCCACCGCCAGCGGCAAGGCGCGCTTCTTTGCGCGGCCCTGGTTACCGGCAGCGGAAGTGCCGGACGATAACTACCCCATGGTGCTGAACACCGGTCGCGTGCAGCACCAATGGCACACGTTGACCAAGACCGGCAAGGTGCCGGCACTGAACAAGCTGGAGCCCGGCCCCTACCTTGAGATTCACCCCGAGGATGCCGCCCGGCTGGGTGTCGCTGAAAAGGACCAGGTGGCCGTTCGCTCGCGCCGGGGGCACGCCGTGTTGCCGGCGCGCATCAGTGACCGGGTCATGCCGGGCAACTGCTTTGCGCCGTTTCACTGGAATGACCTGATCGGCGAGCAACTGGCGATCAATGCCGCGACCTGCGATGCGGTCGACCCGCTGTCGCTGCAGCCTGCCTTCAAACACTGCGCCGTAGCCCTGGAGCGGGTCGCAGGCGAGCGCATCGACGCCCTTGATCTGAACACTGCCACTGTAGAGCCTGTCCGCATGCCGACCGCCACCCTGTCCCGTCTGCTTGGCCTGCACACCCTGCCGGTTCCGGTGCTGGCCGAAGAAGAGCGACATTACCTGCAAGGTTTCCTGCTGGGTCTGGACCAGGCCCGCGCCGAGGGCGTACCCCGCTTGCCCGCCAGTGCGCCGCTGGCTGCCAGCCGTCGTTTGTTTGTCGACGGTTTGCTGGCCGGGCTGTTCGCCCAGCCTGTAACTGCGCCCATCGCGGCACAGGCCGCGCCATGGCATCAGGTGTTGTGGGCCTCGCAGACCGGCAATGGTGAGCAACTGGCCGAACGCTGTGCCGCGCGCCTGCGCGGTGCTGGTCTGAACGTGCAACTCAGCTGCCTGGAGGCGGTCAGCCCAAGCCAGCTGCAGGGTGCTGCCAGTGTGGTGGTGATCGCCAGCACCTTTGGCGATGGCGACGCGCCCGACAGCGGCGCGGCATTCTGGCAGGCCTTGCAGGGCGAGGAGGGCGCCCACTGCGCCGGGCTGCCCTATGCCGTACTGGCCTTGGGCGACTCCAGTTACGACCAGTTCTGCGGTTTTGGCCGCAAGCTCGACCAGCGCCTGGCCGAGCTGGGAGGGCAGCGCCTGCTGCAACGGGTGGACTGCGAGCCAGACTTCGACGAAGCCTTTGCCGGCTGGCTCGAAGCGTTATTGCCTGCACTGGGCAGTGCCGCGGCGCCACCTCCGGCGAGTGAACCTGCACCCGTATCGGCGTTCAGCAAGCAGCAACCCTGGATGGCCACCGTACTGGAAAACCGCCTGCTCAATGGCCCCGGCGCCAGCAAGGAAACTCGCCAGCTGGTCTTCGACCTGGGCGGCAGCGGCTTCAGTTATGCTGCCGGCGATGCCCTGGGCGTATGGCCGCGCAACTGCCCGGCCCTGGTAGAAGAGCTGCTGACGCTGATGCAGCTCGACGGCCAGGCGATGGTCGAGCTTAAAGGTCATTGCGCCATGCCATTGGCCGAAGCCCTGCAAACACACCTGGAAATTGCCAAGGTCACTGCGCAACAACTGCAGGCATTTGCCAGCAATGCGCCTGACCTGCAGCGTTTGCTGCAGCCTGAATGCAAGGCCGAGCTGCAAGATTGGCTGTGGGGCCGGCAACTGGTCGATGTGCTGCGCGCCTTCCCCCAGCAGTTGTCGCTGGCCAGCTGGCTGGAACTGCTCAAGCCATTGCAGCCGCGGCTCTATTCGATCAGCTCCAGCCCGCTGGCGCACCCAGGCCAGGTGCATCTGACGGTGTCGACGGTGCGTTATGGCGAACGTAAAGGCGTGTGCTCAAGCTTCCTTGCTGACCGTGCGCAGGTACAGAAAGTGGCGATCTTCCCGCAGGTGTCGAAGCACTTCCGCTTGCCCGAGGACGACAGCGTGCCGGTGATCATGGTGGGCCCTGGTACTGGCATTGCACCGTTCCGTGCGTTCCTCGAGGAGCGAGAGGCACGGGGGGCAAAAGGCGGCAACTGGCTGTTCTTCGGTGAGCAGTACGCAGCGACCGATTTTTATTACCAGGAGCAGTTGCAGGCCTGGCAGGCGGCGGGGCACCTGCGGCTGGACACGGCGTTCTCGCGGGACCAGGTCGAGAAGATCTATGTGCAGCAGCGCATGCTCGAGCAGGGTGCGCTGCTGTGGCAGTGGCTGGAGGCGGGGGCGTATTTCTATGTGTGTGGCGATGCGCATCGCATGGCCAGGGACGTGGATGCGGCGTTGCGGGTGATCGTCGCCGAGCATGGCCGGATGGATGCGGCGGCGGCTGCGGCTTATGTCGAAGGCTTGAGCAAGGCCAGGCGTTATCGGCGCGATGTGTACTGAAGTGCTCCAAGATGGGGTGCTGTGCACTTTGAATGTGCATTGGCTGGGCGGCCCCCTTCGCTGGTGAACCAGTGGAGGCCAGTGTAGGAGCGGGTTTACCCGCGAAGAGGCCGACACAGGCAACCCAGGCAACCCGATTGGCACGCTCCCTGCTTAACCTCGGATACAACAAAGCCCACTGATCAACGGCGATCAACCCGGGCCCCCTACCGTGATGAATACAGGCAAAGGCGCCTGGAGCTTCGGCTCCAGGCGCTTTTTTTTTGATCGAGGATCGGCTTATGAAGGCAACAGCGAGCAGCGGGCAACGAGAGCGACTGGTCATCGTCGGCAACGGCATGGTCGGCCACCATTGCGTCGAACAACTGGTCAGTCGCGGCGCCCTGCAGCGCTTCGAGGTGCGGGTATTCGGCGAAGAGCGCCAACGCGCATATGACCGCGTGCACCTGTCCGAATACTTCGGCGGCAGCTGTGCCGAAACCCTGGCCCTGTGTGAGCACGATTTCTACGACGCCAATGGCGTGCACCTGCACCTGAGTGAGGCCGTGCAGGAGATCGATCGTGAGCGCCGCGAAGTCGTCACTGCCGAAGGTCGCTATGGCTACGACCAGCTGGTGCTGGCCACCGGCTCCTATCCCTTCGTGCCGCCGATCGAAGGCTCCAGCGGCAATGCCCGCCTGGTCTACCGCACCCTGGACGACCTCGATGGCATTCGTGCTGCCGCAGCCGGTGCCCGCCGAGGGGTGGTGGTCGGCGGTGGCCTGCTTGGCCTGGAAGCGGCCAACGCCCTCAAGTCGCTGGGGTTGGAAGCCCACGTGGTGGAATTCGCCCCACGGCTGATGCCGGTCCAGCTGGACGGCGAGGGCGGTGCCGCGTTGAAGGCGCAGATCGAAGCGCTGGGTGTGGGGGTGCACCTGTCGCGCGCCACCCAGTCGGTCAGTGCCGGTGAAACCTACCGGTACCGCATGAACTTCGACGGCGGTGAGCACCTGGAAACCGACCTGATCGTGTTCTCCGCCGGTATCCGCCCACAGGATGCACTGGGCCGGGGCTGCGGCCTGGACATCGCCGCGCGCGGTGGCGTGGTCATCGACAACCACTGCCGCAGTAGCGACCCACGTATCTTCGCCATCGGCGAGTGCGCCTCGTGGAACGGCAGCGTGTTCGGCCTGGTCGCCCCGGGCTACAGCATGGCGCGCAACCTGGCTGGGCTGCTGATGGGCGAGGCGGCGGTGGCGTTCACCGGCGCCGACATGTCGACCAAGCTCAAGCTGCTGGGTGTGGATGTCGGTTCGATCGGCGACGCCCACGGTGCCACGCCGGGCGCGCGCAGCTATCGCTTCATCGATGAAGCCAACAGCGCTTACCGCCGTTTGGTGGTGGATGCCAGCGGCAAGCACGTGCTCGGCGCGGTGCTGGTCGGCGACAACAGCTATTACGACACCCTGTTGCAGTACGCCCAGAACGGCATCGCCCTGCCGGCCGACCCGGCAGCGCTCATCTTGCCGCAAGGCGGTGGTGCGCCGGCCTTGGGCGCCGATGCGCTGCCTGACAGCGCGACCATCTGCTCCTGCCACAACGTCAGCAAGGGGGCGGTGTGCGCCGCGATCGACAGTGGCTGTAGCGACTTGGCTGCGGTCAAGGGCTGCACCAAGGCCGCGACCGGCTGCGGCGGTTGCGCGGCCCTGCTCAAGCAAGTCTTCGAGCACGAGCTGACGGCCCGCGGCGTGGCGGTGGACAAGAGCCTGTGCGAGCACTTTGCCTACACTCGGCAGGAGCTGTACGGGTTGGTGCGGGTGGAGGGTATCCGCACCTTCAGCGAACTGCTCCAGCGCCATGGCAAGGGCCATCTGGGGTGTGACATCTGCAAGCCGGCGGTGGGCAACATTCTCGCCTCGTGCTGGAACCAGCCGATCATGGACCCGGCGCTGGTGCCGCTGCAGGACACCAACGACACCTTCATGGCCAACATGCAGAAAAACGGCACCTATTCGGTGGTGCCGCGCATTCCCGGTGGTGAAATAACCCCCGACAAGCTCATCGTCATCGGCCAGGTGGCCAAGAAATACGACCTGTACACCAAGATCACCGGTGGCCAGCGCATCGACCTGTTCGGCGCCCAGTTGCACGAGCTGCCGCTGATCTGGGGCGAACTGATCGAGGCCGGTTTCGAAACCGGTCACGCCTATGGCAAGTCGACCCGCACGGTAAAGTCGTGCGTGGGCAGTACCTGGTGCCGTTACGGCGTGCAGGACAGTGTCGCCATGGCCCTGCGCCTGGAAGACCGCTACAAGGGCCTGCGCAGCCCCCACAAGCTCAAGTTCGCGGTATCGGGTTGCACCCGTGAATGCGCCGAAGCGCAGAGCAAGGACATCGGCGTTATCGCCACCGACAAGGGCTGGAACCTGTACGTGTGCGGGAACGGCGGCATGCGCCCGCGGCATGCCGAGCTGTTCGCCACCGACCTGGACGACGAAACCCTGGTACGCCTGATCGACCGCGTGCTGATGTTCTACATCCGCACGGCCGACAAGCTGCAGCGCACCTCGGTGTGGCGTGAGAACCTGGAAGGCGGGCTGGACTACCTGAAGCAGGTGGTCATCGACGACAGCCTGGGCCTGGCCAGCGAGCTGGAAGCGCAGATGCAGCATGTGGTCGACCAGTATGAATGCGAATGGGCCAATGCCCTCAACGATCCGGAGAAGCTCAAGCGCTTCCGTACCTTCGTCAACGACCGACGCGCCGACCCGGACGTGCACTTCGTGCGCGAACGCGAACAACGCCGGCCCGCTGCACCGCTGCACCTGATCCCAACTGTCGAGGAGGCTGTCTGATGAACCTGGCCAATGCTGCTGTGAACACGCAAGAAAACTGGCAGACGGTGTGCCAGGCGCAAGACCTGGTGGCCGATTCCGGGGTCGTGGTTTGGTTCGATGGGGCCCAGGTGGCGTTGTTCTACCTGCCGGGGCAGGCGCAGCCGTTATACGCGGTGGACAACCGTGACCCGCGCTCCGGCGCCAATATCATCGGCCGTGGGCTGGTGGGCAGCGTGCAGGGCGAACTGGTGGTGGCGGCGCCGTTGTACAAGCAGCATTTCAGCCTGCTGAGTGGGGAGTGCCTGGAGGATGCCGGGCAGAGGTTGCGGGTGTGGCCGGTGCGGTTGACGGGGGAGGCGGTGGAGCTGGCTTTGGCCTGACAACCCTTTGCTGCCTGTGTCGGCCTCTTCGCGGTCAAGCCCGCTCCTACGGAATCTGCACCGCCTTCAAATACGGCGCTGCACCTGTGGGAGCGGGCTTTCCCGCGAGGAGGCCAGCACGAGCCGACTAGATAACCAACCCCTGCGGCGTGCGCCCGGCAAATACATCCACCAGGCTGGCCACCACCATCTCGCCCATGCGCGTGCGTGTCTGTACCGTGGCACTGGCTCGATGCGGTTGCAGGACTACATCTTCGCGCTCGAACAACGCCTCGGGCGCTCGCGGTTCATCGGCAAACACATCCAGCGCCGCGCCAGCAATCTCGCCGGCCTGCAGCGCGGCGATCAACGCAGGCTCATCTACCAGCTTGCCGCGTGCGATGTTGATCAGGTACCCCTCGCTGCCCAACGCCTGAAGCACGTCGCGATTGATCAGCGCCTCGCCCTTGTCAGCCGCCGCCGCGAGGATCAGCGCATCGCTGTCCTTGGCCAACTGCAGCAGATCTGCCTCGAACCCGTAGGGCACATCCAGCGCCTGTAGATCGGTGTAGCTGATTGGGCAACCGAAGGCTGCCGCCCGCTGTGCTACCGCCCGACCGACCCGGCCCATGCCGACGATGCCCACGCGCATGCCCGACACCTGCCGGGCCAGTGGCAGCGGTGCCAGCGGCGTGGTGCTGGTGGCCCAACGGCCGGCGCGAACGAAGCGGTCACCGGTGCAGATCCCCCGGCACAAGCCGATCAGCAGGCCGATGGCAAGATCGGCGACGTCCTCGGTGAGCGCACCGATGGTCGCCGTCACCTGGATGCCGCGATCGCGGGCATAGGCCAAGTCTACCGCGTCGGTGCCGACGCCATTGACGGCGATCACTTCGAGGTTGGGCAGGCGCGCCATCAGCGCCTGGCTGATGCCGGTGTGGCCGCCGGTAATCACGCCCCGAATGTTGTTTGCATACTGGCTGACGTAGGCATCCTTGTCGGCCTGTTCGTAGTAACGGTGTACGGTGAACAGCTGTTCCAGGCGCTCACGTATCTGCGGGATCAGGATAGGGCTCAGTTGCAGGATTTCTGGTTTCATCGGTCACTCCATCATAAACAGGGATCAGCCACGGCCAACGAACGGCATGTTGCTGGCCATCACGGTCATGTTCAGTACATTGGCGTCGAGCGGCAGCGCTGCGATGTAACGCACCGCATCGGCCACATGGCGCACGTCGAGCATCGGCTCGGCGGCGATCTCGCCATTGGCCTGACGCACACCCCGGGTCATGCGCTCGGACAACTCGGTCAGGGCGTTGCCGATGTCCAACTGGCTGCACACGATGTTGTAAGGCCGACCATCCAGCGCCAGCGCTTTGGTCAGGCCCAGCACCGCATGCTTGCTGGCGGTGTAAGGTGCGGTGAACGGGCGTGGGGTGTGCGCCGAGATCGAGCCGTTGTTGATGATCCGCCCGCCTTGCGGCTGCTGGCGGCGCATCAGGCCGAAGGCGGCGCGAGCGCACAGGAATACACCATCGACGTTGGTGGCGATGACGTTGCGCCAGTTCTCCAACGGAAGCTCGTCGACGGGTACAGCGGGGGCGTTGATGCCGGCATTGTTGAACATTACGTCGAGGCGGCCATGCACCTCCTCGATGGTGGCGAACAAGTGCGCGACGCTTTGCTCATCGCGCACGTCAGTGGGAACGGCCAAGGCCTCACCACCCGCTGCTTGCGCTTGCTCGACGACGGCTTGTAGCGGTTCGGCGCGGCGCCCGGCGAGGACCAGGCTGAAGTTGTCCTCGAGCAGGGCGAGGGCGACGGCACGGCCGATGCCACTGCCAGCACCGGTGACCAGCGCGACTTTCTTGTTTTGGCTCATCGATAGGCTCCAACAGGTTCAGGCGGCGTTGACGGTATGCCCGGCAGGGCGAGGACCGACGTGCAGGTGCAGTTCGCCGATACCGTCGATCCCGGCGTGTATCGTGTCGCCCGGGTTCAGCGGTGCCACACCGGGCGGGCTGCCGGTCATGATCAGGTCGCCCGGGCGCAGCGGCAGCTGGCGAGACAGCCTGCTGATCACTTCGGCCAATGCCCAGGTCTGCTGGCTGAGGTGTGCACGTTGGCGCTCCTGGCCATTGACCTGCAGCCAAAGGGCCGCATCCAGCGGCCAGTCGCATTCGCTGGCGGGGACGATGGCGGTCATCGGTGCCGAAGCCTCGAACACCTTGGCGCCTTCCCATGGCAGGCCCTCGGCCTTGGCCTTGCGCTGGTGATCGCGACGGGTCATGTCCAGGCCGGCGGCAAAGCCGAACACGTGCTCCAGGGCATGCTCGCAGGCGATGTTGGCGCCGCCTTTGGCGATGGCCGCGACCAGCTCGATTTCATGGCAGAACTCGTCGGTCTGCGGCGGGAAGGGCAGTTCGCCCAGGGCCTCGACCACGTTGCTTGCCGGTTTCATGAAAAACACAGGCTCCTGCGGCGCCGCGCCGTAGGATTGCGGCCAGGGGTAGTTGCGGCCGAGGCAGAACACCCGGCCGACCGGGAAGCGCGCATCGCTGCCGCGGATTGGCAGGCTGACGATGGCCGGCGGGTTGAACAGGTAGGTCATGGGTGGATCCTCCGTACTGGAGTGGTCAGCGTATCCAGCGGCTGGCCGGCAAAGTTGGACGAAAGCGGGGTTGGGTTGGACTATCCAAGGCACCTGTACCGGCCTTTCGCGGCTGAAGCCGCTCCTACAGGGATAGCGTCAAACTCAGGGCCAATACCGTCCCCCCGTAGGAGCGGCTTTAGCCGCGAAGAGGCCGGTACCGTCAATACACTCCCAGGCTCAGCCCGCAGTCTTCAGCTCGATGCGATACAGCTTCCCAAGCAGCAGCGAGTAAGACAGTGTGCCCATCAACGCCACACCACCGATGAACCAGAACGCCATGGCGAACGAGCCACTGGCGTGCACGATGGCGCCGATCACGATCGGTGTGACGATGCCGCCGATGTTCGCCGCCAGGCTGGTAATGCCGCCGGTCAGGCCGATCAGCTCCTTTGGCGCCACTTCCGACACGGCAGCCCACGACGACGAGGCGATGCCCTGGGCGAAGAACGCCAGGGTCAGCACGGCGATGCACAGCACATTGGAGTCGGTGAAGTTCACCAGCACGATCGACATCCCCAGCATCGAGCCCACCACCAGCGGCAGCTTGCGGGCAAACGACAGCGAGTAGCCCTTGCGGATCAGCAGGTCGGAGACGATGCCCGCCAGGAGGATCCCGACCGTGGCACCAATGAACGGCATGACCGCGAAGATGCCGACCTTGATCAGCGTCAGCTGGCGTTCTTCGATCAGGTAGGTGGGGAACCATGTAAGGAAGAAGTACAGTGCCGAGGTGCTGGCGAACTTGCCCAGGCAGATCGCCCAGACCTGGCGATAGCGGAACAGTTCGGCGACCTGGCGCCAGTCGAAGCGGGTACGTTGCTGGCTGCTCTTCACCAGGCCACCGCCGTTCTCGATGTAGGCCAGTTCCTCCTTGCTGACCTTCTTGCAGTTCAGCGGGTCGCGGTACAGCACCAGCCACACAACGCCGAACACGATGCCGACCAGACCGGTGCTGTAAAACACGTGGCGCCAGTCATAGGTGGTCGCCAGCCACAGCAGCGCGCCGGTGAACAGCGCGGTGCCCAGGTACTGGCCACATACGTAGATGCTGCTGGCCATGCCGCGCTCGCGGGCGGGGAACCACACCGTGACCGCACGGCTGTTGGCCGGGAAGGCCGGGGCCTCCATGGCGCCGACCGCCAGGCGCAGGCCGAACAGCGAGGCGAAGCCACTGGCCAGGCCCTGGGCCACGGTGACCGCCGACCAGCTGATCAGCGACACGCCATAGGTCAGGCGCGAGCCGAAGCGGTCGGCAATGAAGCCAGCCGGTACCAGGGCCAACGCGTAGGTCCAGGCGAAGGCGGAGAAAATCAGGCCCATCTCGACCTTGTCCAGGCCCAGGTCTTTGGCCATGAACGGCGCTGCGATGGAAATGTTCACCCGGTCGACGTAGTTGATGATGGTCGCCACCAGCAGCAGCGACAGCATGAACCAGCGGCGGCGGGTAGGCAGGCGCTGGGCAGGGGCCGCGTCCAGCGTGTACGACGACGCGGCGCGGGGGGTAGGCGTGCTCGACATGAGTCGACCTCGTTTGTTGTTGTTGGTAGAGGTTGGGCTGCAGTCCCTTTTCTACAGTGGTCGTACGACGCATTGAATGCAACGGTGGTTTTAGACCGTTTTTTTTGCTCGAGGCGGGGGATGGCTGTGCTGTCCAAGAAAATCCGAAGGTGGGGTTTTGCGCGTATTTTCAGCTGTATGTCGCATTCTCAGCGGGTTGTGGGCGTTTAGGGTTGCGCGACTTTTTGCAGACAGGTTTAATTTGATGACTTTAGACATCGTACAACTTGTTGTGCCTGCTCTGGTCTCTTCGCGGCCTTGCCCGTGAAGGGGCCAGACAGCGCCATCCTTGAAGACTGGAGCCAACCCAATGCCTCCCAAGCGCGAGGTTCCGACCTACGTCATGCAGCAGCGCAGCGAGCTGATGGATTTTTACATCCGCGACCAGCGCGGGCGCCCCGCCGAGACCGCGCCGCACCGTCACGAGTATTTTCAGATCCAGGTCAATTTAGGCGGCGACACGGTGCAACACATCGGTAGCGTGCAGCGTCCGTTCAGGCGCAACACCCTGGCTTTCATCCTGCCGCACCGGGTGCACGTGATCCCGCATCCGGCGGACAGCGACTTCGTTGTGATCAATTTCTCCCAGACGTTCCTGCTGCCGCACCTGGCCTGCGACCCGATGGACCTGGAAGAAGTGTCGATCCTGCAGGCGCCGGAGTTGTCACCGTTCCGCTTTCAGGAGCATCTCGACTTTTGCCTGGGTGAAGCCGACTTTGCCCAGGCGCGGCAAATCCTCGATCGCTTGCGTGAACTGGATGCCAACCGCCGCTTCGGCACCCGCGAAATGCTCAAGGGCCTGTTGCTGCAGCTGATCGGCCAGGTCTGCGGCCTGTACGCCGAGCCGCTGCGCGAACTGGCCGACAGCAACGCGGCCCAGCTCAGCCGCCGCGCCGCGCTGGCCCGCATGAGCGACTACCTGCGCCGGCATATCGACGACCCCGATCTGAACCTGCAGAAAGTCGCCGCCGCCACCTACCTGTCGCCGACCTACCTGACCCACTGGCTGCGCAAGGAAATTGGCAAGACCTTCAGCGAGCTGGTGCTGGAGCGGCGCATGCACGCCGCACGCAACTACCTGCTCAACGGCAGCCGCCCGGTGGGCGAGGTGGCGCGGCTTTGTGGCTTTGCGGACGAGGCCTACTTCTCTCGACGTTTCCGCCAGATCCACGGCCTGCCACCTGGCCAGTTTCGCCGCCAGCAACGCGACCCGGATACGCCGCAGGTAGCGATGCGGTAAGCTTGCTGCCATGAACCTCGACACCCGCATCAAATACCGTCACTTGCTGTGCTTCCTGGAGATTGCCCGGCAGGGCAGCCTGGCCAGGGCGGCCGATATCCTGTCGATCAGCCAGCCGGCGATTTCCAAGACCCTCAAGGAGCTTGAGGACCTGCTCGAGGCGCGCCTGTTCGAGCGCAGCCGCCAGGGTGTCGAGCTGACCCTGGCCGGCACCCGCTTCATGCGTTACGCCGGGCCCAGTGTGCAGGCGCTGCGCGATGGCGTCAGCAGCCTGCGCGGTGAAGCGCGGGCGCCGTCGCAGGTGCGCATTGGCGTGCTGTCCACGGTCGAAGGCCTGCTCATGCCTGAGGTGCTGTGCCGCCTGCATCAGCGCCATGAAGCGCTGGTGATCAGCGTGGTCACCGGGGTCAGCGCGCAGTTGCTTGGCCAACTTCACCTGGGGGAGCTGGAACTGGTGGTGGGGCGCATGACCGACAGTCCACAAATCCAGGGGTTGTCGTTCGAGCACCTGTACAGCGAGTCGATGAGCCTGGTGGTGCGCCCGGGTCACCCGCTGCTGGCCAGCACGCCCGTGGAGCGGGGGCAGGTGGGGCGTTACCCGCTGGTGCTGCCACCGGCCGGTACCACCATCCGCCAGCATGCCGACAGCCTGTTTGTGCAATGCGGCATCCAGATGCCGGCCCAGCGCCTGGAAACCCTGTCGCTGGCCCTGAGCCGGCGTTACCTGCTGGGCAGCGATGGCCTGTGGGTGGCGCCGCGTGATGCCGTGCTACTCGACCTGCGCCGTGGCGAACTGGTCGAGCTTGACCTGGGTGTGCGTGAGCCGGGAGGATCGGTGGGGATTTGCCGCAATGCCGCCTTGCCGTTGAGTTTGCCGGGGCAGTGGGTGGGTGAGGTGCTGCGGGAGGTGGCAGGGGAATATCGAGAGGGTCGGTATCCTTGAGTTTTTCGGGGGTGCCTGGCCTGATGTTTCCGACCTCAGAACCCGCAGAAATAAAAAGCCACCAAAGCCCGGCAAACCCGACACAAAGGGTCAATACTGGCCAATGGCTGTAAAGCTTCGATGAAGAAGCTTTTAATGACTGAACTTCCTTACGAAAACCCGCTCCTATGCCGGTAGCCATTGGTCATGGCCGCCTGATAAGCTCGCGGCTTTACCCTGATTGCCCTCATGGCGCATGAACAAGGAAATAGCATGAAACAGCATCGTTTGGCGGCTGCGGTTGCCCTGGTAGGCCTGGTACTGGCTGGCTGCGATCAACAAGCCAGCAGCCCCGAGCTGAAGACTCCGGCGCAGAAAGCCTCCTACGGTATCGGCCTGAACATGGGCAAGAGCCTGGCTCAGGAAGGCATGGAAGACCTTGATTCGAAAGCAGTCGCCCTCGGCATCGAAGACGCCGTTAGCAAGAAAGAACAACGCATCAAGGACGAAGAGCTGGTAGAAGCGTTCACCGCATTGCAGAAACGCGCCGAGGAGCGCCTGGCCAAGGCCAGCGAAGAAGCCGCTTCCGCCGGCAAGAAATTCCTCGAAGAAAACGCCAAGAAGCCAGGCGTGGTTACCACTGCCTCGGGCCTGCAGTACGAAGTGGTCAAGAAGGCCGACGGCCCGCAGCCCAAACCGACTGACGTGGTCACTGTCCACTACGAAGGCAAGCTGATCGATGGCAAGGTATTCGACAGCTCCGTAGAGCGTGGCAGCCCGATCGACCTGCCGGTCAGCGGTGTGATCCCAGGTTGGGTTGAAGGTTTGCAGCTGATGCACGTCGGCGAGAAGTACAAGTTGTTCATCCCGGCTGAACTGGCCTATGGCGCACAAAGCCCTAGCCCGCTGATCCCGGCCAACTCGGTACTGGTGTTCGACCTGGAACTGATCGCCATCAAGGATCCTGCCCAGTTGCAAGGTGCCGAGCCGCAGGCCGAAGCCCCTGAAGAAGCACCTGCCAAGTAACATTGGCTGGTTGTCGGAAACGCCCCACATTGTTGGGGCGTTTTCGTTTGTGCCGATTGGACGAACCTGCAACAGCTGATACTGTCCGAGGAAATGCAGCGTGAAGAAGTAGGATGTTTCTGACGCAAATCGTTTGCGGCGCAGGTAGTCATGGCGTGAAACGACTGTGTAAAAAACGCCCGATCTGACCGGGCCCCTTGCCTGGCAGGCACCTGGGGTCGGAAACGTCGCCCTGTTCACAAGGTTATCCACAATAAATGTGGATAACCTTTTCCTCTCGGAGGCTCCATGAGCGCACCCTGGAATTTTGCCCGTTTCCTGCCATTGGCCGAGCGCCTGCTCAGCCGCGGTCGTTTGCCGGCTTTGTTGTTCGCGGTGGCGCGCAAAGGCCCGCGCCTCGGCCAACTGCGTGAAGATGTGAAGCTGCTGCAGTCGCTGTGCCTGGCCTGGTGGAGGGGTGAGTACCGTGCCATCAGCCCCAAGGCACTGGTCACTGTCGTGGCGGGCCTGCTGTATTTCGTCAGCCCCATCGATGCCATCCCGGACTGGTTGCTGGGGGTGGGTTTCCTTGATGACATCGCGGTGCTGGGCTGGGTGCTGAAAACAGTGGCCGACGAGTTGGCACGCTTCAAGGCCTGGCGCGATAGCCAGGCACCCGAACGGCTGCGCGTGCTCGAGCGCCTGCCGGCTACCCCGGAAGCGCTGCGGCTGGAGCGCAACAAGTAATGAAACCGGCCTGAATCTCACCTCAACTGCACAGACCTCGGAGTTGGTAATATAATTGGCATAAGGGTTATGCCTACGGATTACATGCTGTAATCCTTTTTAAAGGGGTTTGTAATGGGTATTCAGGTCATCAGCCGGGACGGTCAACCCGAGTACGCCGTCGTTCCCTGGGAGCAATACCAGGCGTTGCTCAGCGCTGCAGGGCAGGCACCAGCCGAGGCGGTTTCCAGTGAGGCGCAGGGCGTTGCTGCCAGTGCCCCTCTGCCAGCCTTCAGCGAAGTCGCCCAGATTCGCCAGGCCAAGGGCATTGCCCCGGAGCAACTGGCGCGCAATGTCGGGGTGAGCCCGGCGTATCTGGCCATGATCGAATCGGGTGAACGCCAGCCAGATGCTGCCATCCGCCGCGCCCTGGCCTGGCATCTGGGGGTGGCTGGCTGGAGCGAGCCATCATGAGCCAGGTCAGGATCAGCCGTCAGCACTGGGATAACCTGCTGGGCGAGCTTGACCTGGCCCGTCGTCAACGTCACTTGCTGACATACCGAGCGCTGATCGAGCGCTTGCAGCTACCCAGCCCGGCCATGCAGACGCTGACTGCCGCGCTGGAATACCTGGCGGTGCTGGATGCCCGTGCCGAACAGCCATTGCGCAGTTCGCTGGTGATCAGCCAAGGCGCCAGCCGTTTGCCGCGTACTGGCTTCTTTGAGTGTGTCGAGCGCCTGGGGCGGTTTACCGGGCCGGTCGATGGCATGGAGGCCGCCTCGTGGCATGCCTCTGAGGTGGTTCGGGTGTTCGAGTACAGCTATCCCGAAACGGCCTGAAGCGTTGCCCGTTCCAGCCTGTTCGCTACAGGTGGTGACCCTGAGCGAAAGGGCAGGGCCTGCTGGCCAATCTCCACCCGTCGGTCACCGTTGTCGCCGCTACCGTATTCGCGGGTAAACCCGCTCCTACGCCTGATTGGTGGTTGGGCACAGGCCCCCGTAGGAGCGGGTTCACCCGCGAATAGGCCGGCACAGGCAGCGCATCCCTGTGAATCAAGCCGCACCCTCTGCCATCGGCATCCACCACTTCCAATGCCTCCAGGTGTTGGTATCGACCAAACAGCTCCAGCAGCTGCCCGATCGTGGCATTCAAGCGCACTGTCGGTTGTTCGGTCGGTGGCACCTGCGTCAGTGCAGGTAACAGCCCGCTGTCGCGTACCCCCCGCTCCTGTGGCCGCCCTAGCAAGTAACCCTGCACCAGGTCCACGCCCATCTCCACCAGCACCTCCAGCTCTTCCGCCAGCTCGATGCCCTCGGCAATCACCTGTGCCTTCGATGCCCGGGCGATCTGCAAGATAGAGCCAACAAACTCGCGCTTGAGCGGGTCACGGTGGATGCCGTCAATGAAGTGCCGGTCGATCTTCACGTATTCGGGGCGCAGCTCCGACCACAGGCGCAGGCTGGAATAGCCCGCGCCCAGGTCGTCGATGGCAATCGAGAAGCCCATGTCGCGATAGTGGTGCACGGCATTGGACAGCAGCTGGAAGTCGTCGGTGGGCGTGTGCTCGGTCAACTCGATCACCACCCGGCTGGGCGGCAGGCCAACCTGTTCGAGCAGTTTCAGGGTCAGGCCGGAGGGGTAGTGCGGCTCCAGCAGCGATTCGGGTGAGATGTTGAGAAACAGTTTGCCCTGCAGTTGCTGCTCGCTGAAGCGTTGGCAGGCGCTTTCTCGGCAAGCCGCTTCCAGCTCGGTCAGGCGGCCGGCCTGGCGGGCGATGGTAAACAGGTTGAGCGGCGCATGCAGCGGGCTGTTGGACGGGCCACGGCTCAGCGCCTCATGGCCGAACACCCTATGTTCGCTCAGGCACATGATTGGCTGGAACAGGCTGTGAATACTGCGCTGAGCCAGGATGGCACTCAAGGCACTGAGCTGTTCGGCAACGGTCATGATGGATTCCTGAAAAATAAGGGCCGGGCATCTGCATGCCCGGCCCTTATATTTCACGACAGCACGATGACTGTTTAATGACAGGTCGCATTATTCTGCCATCATTGCTGAGGTGCCTTACTTCTTGGCCACCTTGGTGCTGGCACTGAGGTAGTCGATCAGGATGCGACCGGTTTCCGCGAGGTAGGCGTCGTCTTCCGGCTTGGTATTTTCATCCTCGACCGGCAGAGCGTCTTCGTCCTCTTTCTTCAGCTCCTTCAGCGGTTCTTCACCCTTGGCCTTGCGGCGGGTGTTTTCCAGCGCCAGTTGCTTGCTCTCGATGCTGTCGTGGCGTGCGCGGCGTTCCTGCTCGTTTAGGCTGACGGTTTTCTCGTTCATCAGCCTCTGGGTCAGGGCCAGACGGTCGCGGATGTAGGTGAACTCGGCATCCTTGTCGCTGCGCGCCTCATGCTGCGCCTTGAGCTGCGCCAGGAACGGCCTGAACGGATCGGCCGCAGGCTTGACCACCGGGCGGATGGTGTCCCACGGCATGGCCTCTGGCAGGGCGCTCTCGCCAATTTCCTTGGTGTCGATGATCGAGGGGTAGTCGATGTCCGGCAGCACCCCCTGATGCTGGGTACTCTGCCCGGAAACCCGGTAGAACTTGGCCAGGGTCAGCTTCAGCTCGCCATGGTTGAGCGGCTGGATGGTCTGCACGGTGCCTTTGCCGAAGGTCTGGCCACCGATGATCAGCGCGCGGTGGTAGTCCTGCATGGCACCGGCGAAGATCTCCGATGCCGAGGCCGACAGGCGGTTGACCAGCAGTGCCAGCGGGCCCTTGTAGAAGGCCCCCGGGTTTTCGTCTTCCAGCACGTCGACGCGGCCGTCGCTGTTACGCACCAGCACGGTCGGGCCTTTCTCGATGAACAGGCTGGTCAGCTCGGTGGCTTCCTGCAGCGAGCCGCCGCCGTTGTTGCGCAGGTCGATGACCACCCCGTCGACTTTCTCTTTCTGCAGTTCGGTGAGCAGCTTCTTCACGTCACGCGTGGTGCTCTTGTACTCGGGGTCGCCAGCGCGGTAGGCCTTGAAGTCCAGGTAGAAGGCCGGGATCTCGATGATGCCCAGCTTGTAGTCACGCCCGTCCTGCTTGAGCTTGAGCACCGACTTCTTCGCCGCCTGTTCTTCAAGCTTCACCGCTTCACGGGTGATCGACACAATCTTGCTGGTCTGGTCGCTAGGCGCATTGCTGGCCGGGATGATTTCCAGGCGCACCACCGAACCTTTCGGGCCGCGGATCAGCTTGACCACTTCGTCCAGGCGCCAGCCCACCACGTCGACCATTTCCTTGTTGCCCTGGGCTACGCCGATGATCTTGTCAGCCGGGGCCACCTGCTTGGTCTTGGCTGCCGGGCCTGCAGGCACCAGGCGCACGATCTTTACCTGGTCGTTGTCGCTTTGCAGCACTGCGCCAATGCCTTCGAGCGACAGGCTCATGTTGATGTCGAAGTTTTCGGCGTTGTCCGGCGACAGGTAGTTGGTGTGTGGGTCGTAGGACTGGGCAAAGGTGTTGATGTAGGCCTGGAAGATGTCCTCGGCACGGGTCTGGTCCAGGCGCGCCAGCTGGTTCTTGTAGCGCTTGATCAGGGTTTCCTGGATCTGTTTGGGTTCCTTGCCGGCGATCTTCTGGCGCAGCACTTCGTCTTTCACGCGTTTGCGCCACAAGTCGTCGAGCTCGGCCTGGTTCTTCATCCACGGCGCATCCTTGCGATCGATCAGCAAGGTTTCCTTGGTGGTGAAGTCAATCTTGTCCACGCCCTTGTTCAGCTCGGCCAGGGCGAAGTCCAGGCGTTGCTTGACGCGGTCGAGGTAGCGCTTGTAGATGGTGAAGCCCGGGTCCAGGTTGCCGCTCTTGAGGAAATCGTCGAATTGCGTTTTCCATTTATCGAATTCGGCAATGTCGGCAGCGGTGAAGTAGCTGCGCGCCGGGTCCAGCAGCTTGATGTAGCTGTCGTAGATAATGACCGAACGGGCATCGTCCAGGGGGGGCTTGCTGTAGTGGTGGCGCTTGAGCAATTCCACCACGTTGAGGCTGGCGACGATCTCGTCGCGGTCCGGCTGCAGGCTGTCCCACTTGTTGGCGGCCGCCGCATTGCCGCCGAGCGTGAGGCTGCCCAGGCCGATCATCACAGCCAGTGCGGTGCTTGGAAGGAAATGCTTCATGCTGATTCGACGTGGAGGCAATTGATCACGCATAGTAGGCCGTCTTTTCCGTTGCCGGTTCCATGGAGCCGGGCAAATACTGCAAAAGGCCTGAGGTAAGCGACCTCAGGCCCAGTCATGATTCAACTATGGAGGCACTGTGAAGGCATTGCAAGGCGTTGACGGACATGTGGAGTGGGTCGAGGCCGAACGCCCGACCTGTGACGCGGGCCAAGTGCGCATTCGCGTGGCCGCTGCGGGGTTGAACCGCGCCGACCTGCTGCAGATGAAAGGTTTGTACCCGCCGCCACCAGGTGCCAGCCCATACATGGGGCTGGAGTGTTCCGGGGTGGTTGAAGAAGTGGGGGCTGGTGCCGCCTGGCGCGTGGGTGACCGCGTTTGCGCCCTGCTGGCCAGCGGCGCCATGGCCGAGGAAGTGGTGGTCGACGCCCGTCATGTACTGCCGGTGCCCGAGGGCCTTGGCCTGCATGAAGCGGCAGCGTTGCCGGAGGTGTATGCCACCGCCTGGCTGAACATCTTCCAGCTCGGTGCAGTGAAGGCTGGCGAGAAGGTGCTGGTGCACGCCGGCGCCAGTGGCGTTGGCTCGGCCGCCATCCAGCTGTGCAAGGCGTTCGGCAGCCCGGTATGGGTCAGCGTCGGTTCGCAGGACCGCCTGGCCTACTGCCAGGCGCTGGGCGCTGCGGGTGGTGTGGTACGTAACGAGAACCTGGACGAGCTGGAAGGTTTCGGCCCGTTCGATGTGATTCTCGACCCCGTGGGCGCCAGCTACGGTGAGCTGAACCTCAAGCTGCTGGCACGTGACGGGCGCTGGGTGATCATCGGCCTGATGGGCGGACGCAAGTTCGAGCTGGACCTGGCCCAAGTGCTGGGCAAGCGTCTGCAAATTACCGGTTCCACCCTGCGCAACCGTGATGACGGCTTCAAGGCCGAGCTGCTGCGCGAACTGCAGCAGCAAGTATGGCCGCTGTTCGCCGAGGGGCGGTTGTCGCCGCAGCTGGTCGACACCTATCCGGTGGAGTTTGCCCAGGCGGCGTATGCCGAGCTGGAGACCAACCAGGTGTCGGGCAAGCTGGTGATGGTGATCGACCCTAGCCTGGTGTAAGCAGGCTGGCCCCTTCGCGGGTAAACCCGCTCCTACATCGGGATCGCCACAATTTGAACACTGTGCGATGTAGGAGCGGGTTTACCCGCGAAGAAGCCGGCACAACCCACAAAGACCTTCAGCTCCAGCTCAGAATCGGCCACCCATTGATCTCGGCATGCTCGCGCAACACAGCGTCCGGGTTCACCACATGCGGGTGATCCACTCTCAACAACAACGGCAAGTCATTCCTCGAATCGGAATAGAAACTCGCGCCCTCCAGGTTTTCCTGCTCCTGATCCAGCCATTCCAGCAACCGGGTGATCTTGCCCTCACGATAGGTCAGCACCCCGTGGGTCTTGCCGGTGTACACCCCGTTCACTGCCTCCAGCTCGATGGCCAGGTACTCATCCACGCCCAGTCTCGCGGCAATCGGCCCGACCAGGTGCGTACCCGAAGCGGAAATGATCAAAATGCGATCTCCACGCTTGCGGTGCTCGGCAATGCAGCGGCAGGCGTCACCGTAGATGATCGGTTCGATCACTTCTTCGACCCACGGTGCCACCAGGTGCTCGACTTCTTCCAGGGTACGCCCGGCAATCGGCTCCAGGCTGAAGGCCATGTAGTCCTCCATTTGCAGGTGGCCCCTGCCATAGGCTTCCATCAGTTCATGGTCGCGGCGCAGGAAATCCTTGCCGTCGACCCAACCCAGCCGGGCCATCTGCTCGCTCCAGAGTGATGCGCAGTCGCCGTGGATCAGGGTTTCATCCAGATCAAAAATTGCCAGTGCCATTGTGTTGAGTCTCCTTAAGCCACTTCCCGCAGCGCAGTGGGGTCGATTGACACGCTTACCCGTTTTCCGTCTGCATGCAAGTCGGCCGGCGAGCGGTTGAGCACATCGACCACCAGCTCCACTTCGCGCACCCGAACCCGGTAGCGGATCACGTTGCCCAGCAGGCTGTGGCTGCGCACCTCGGCGTCCAGCTCGCCGTGCTCGCCAAGCGTGATCGACTCCGGGCGGATCGCCAGGCGGCTGGCCACCGGGCGCTGCAGCAGGCGGCTGGCGCTGTCGGCGTCGAGCAGGTTGTAGTTGCCGATGAAACCGGCGGCAAACAGGTCCACGGGGGCGGTGTAGAGGGTTTCGGCATCGCCACTCTGGACGATGCGCCCCTGGTTCATCAGGAAGATGCGGTCGGACATGGTCAGCGCTTCCTCCTGATCGTGAGTGACGAAGATGGTGGTCAGCCCCAGTTCGCGCTGGATGGCGCGAATCTGCTCGCGCAGGTGCTTGCGGATACGCGCATCCAGCGCCGACAACGGTTCGTCGAGCAGCAGCAGGCGCGGGCGGGTGACCAGTGAGCGTGCCAGGGCCACGCGCTGGCACTGGCCACCGGAAAGCTGGTGCGGGTAGCGCCCGGCGAACTTGCCCAGCTCAACCAGCTCCAGCACCTCGCGTACCCGCAACTGGCTTTCGTCGGCCTTGACCTTCTGCATGCGCAGGCCGAAGGCGACATTCTGCTCCACGGTCATGTTAGGGAACAGCGCGTAGCTCTGGAACACCATGCCGATGCCACGCTTTTGCGGGCTTAACGGCACGATATCGTGGCCGTCGAGCAGTATCTGCCCGCTGTCCACCGAGGTCAGCCCGGCAATGCAGCGCAGCAGGGTGGACTTGCCGCAGCCGGACGGGCCGAGCAGGGTGACGAATTCGCCGCGTTCGATGTGGCAGTCGATGCGCTCGAACACCGGGCTGCCGGCGTAGCTTTTCTGCAGTTTCTGTACGCTGACGAAGCTCATGTCAGGTCTTGTCCTTGTTCAGGCGGTTGGCGACCCAGGTCAGTACCAGCACGAAGGCGAAGTAGGAGATGACCAGCGCGCTGTTGAAGTGGCCGCTGCTGTTGCGCATGTTGTTCAGGTACACCTGCAGGGTCTCGTAGCGGGTGCCCACCAGCAGGTTGGCAAACACGAATTCGCCGAAAAGGAACGAGAACGACAGCAGCACTGCCACCATCAGGCCCTGGCGCAGGTTCGGCAGCACCACCAGCAGTGCGGCCTGCCAGGTGCTGGCGCCGAGCAGCTGCGCGGCGTCCATCAGGTCGCGCAGGTTGATGGCCTGCAGGTTGTTGGTGATGGCCCGGTACATGAACGGCAGGGCGATGGTGAAGTAGCAGCCGATCAGGATCCACGGTGTGCCGACCATGGCCATCGGCCCGCTGCCATACAGCTGCAGCAGCCCGACCGACGAGACCACCGGCGGGACCGCGAAAGGCAGCAGGATGAGGATGTTCATCAGCGCGTCGAGCCGCGGGAAGTGGTAATGCACCACGAACAGCAGTGGCAAGATCAGCACCACCGACAGCAGCAGAGCGCCTACGCACACCAGCAGCGACTGGCCGAAGGCTGCGAGGAAGCGCGGCTCGCTCCACAGCGCCGCATACCACTTCAGGGTCAGGCCACTGGGCAGCAGGCTCGCCGACCAGCTGGTGGCCAGCGAGTAGAGGAGGGTGCCGGCCAGGGGCAGCAGCAGGATCAGGAACAGCAGGTAGACCACGAGGCGGTGGTACCAGCCGCCGGAACGGATATCAGCGCGCATGGTAGCTCCTTTTCAGCAGCCATTGATGTACCACCGTGACCAGCGTCATCAGCCCCACCAGCACCATCGCCAGGGCGCTGGCCAGGTTCGGATCGAGGCTGATGTCGCCCGCCACCAGGCCGGCGATGCGGATCGGCAGTACGTTGAAGTTGCCGGTGGTCAGTGCGTACACGGTGGCGTAGGCGCCCAGGGCGTTGGCCAGCAGGATGACGAAGGTGCCCAGCAGTGCCGGGGCCAGCACCGGCAGGCCGATGTGTCGCCAGTACTGCCAGTGGTTGGCGCCCAGCAGCGCGGCTGACTCGCGCCAGTCTTCGCGCAGGGCGTCGAAGGCGGGGTACAGTAGCAATACACCCAGCGGGATCTGGAAGTAGGTGTACACCAGGATCAAGCCGCTTTTGGAATAGATACTGAAGTCTTCCAGCAGGCCGACCTGCTTCAGCAGCAGGGTCAGCGCGCCGTTGAAGCCAAGCAGGATGATAAAGGCAAAGGCCAGCGGTACGCCGGCGAAGTTGCTGGTCATGTTGGCGAAGGCGCTGACGAAGTCGCGCAGCTTCGAGTCCACCTGGCGCAGTGAATAGGCGCCGAGGGTTGCGATGACGATGCCGAATACGCTCGACCAGAAGCTGATTTCCAGGCTGCGTTGCAACGCCTGTCGGTAGAACTTCGAGGCGAACACCTTGCTGAAGTTGTCGATGCCCCAGCCGGCCTCCGATTGCAGGCTGTTGATCGCCACCCAGGCCAGCGGGGCGACCTGGAAGATGACGAAGAACACGGCGAACGGCAGCAGGCAGAGCAGGGCCAGGTAGCGGCCACGTATGCCGCCATTCACTTCAGCAGCTCCCGGCAAACCGTCTTGTCGTGCGCGGCGCCCAGCAGCTCGCAGATGGTGCCGCACAGTTCGGTTTGCAGCGGTTTGGCGGCTGGGTCCAGGCTGAAGGCGTCGCCGAAGACGAACAGCGGTACTTCACGTTCTTCAGCCAGCAGGCCGTTGTGCGAGCGGTCGTTGTTCATGCCGTGGTCGGCGGTGACCAAAACCTGATATCCCTCTTCGAGCCAGCCAGGCAGGTAGTCGGCCAGCAGGATGTCAACGCTGCGCGCAGCGTTGCGATACTGGCTGCTGTCCAGGCCGTGGCGGTGACCCACGTCGTCAACGCTCATCGGATGCACCAGCAGGAAGTTGGGCGCGTGGCGGCGGCGCAGGTACTCGCCATCGGCCAGAAGGTGCGAATCGGGGTAACGGTCGTCCCAGTAGAACAGCCCGTGCTGTATCGGCAGCTTCGGCGCGTGGGTGTGGCGGTCGCGCTGCGGATCGAAGGGCGAGCGGTTGTACAGCTCGCTCATCCAGTGATAGGCCGCCGCCGCGGTGCCCAGGTTGGCCTCGCGGGCGTAGTGAAACACGCTGCGTTGGTTGGACAGGCGGTTGATGTTGTTGTGCACGATACCGCTGTCGATCGGTGGCACGCCGGTGAGGATGCATTCGTACAGCGGCCGCGACAGCGATGGCAGCTCGCATTCCACGCGGTACAGAGCGGCACGGTCGGCCTCGACGTAGGCGTGCAGGTGGCCCATCGCATGGTGAGCGACCTGATAGTTGAGGCCGTCGAGCAGGACCAGGATGACGTTGTGTTGCATGTTTTCTCCAGTCATGAACCGCGTTGGCATCTTCGCGGGTAACCCGCTCCTACATGTATCGCGTATCCCTGTGTAGGAGCGGGTTTACCCGCGAAAGGGCCGGATCAGGCGCTACAAAGCCCAGCCCCTTATTCCATCTCGATGATCACCTGCTCCTGCCACATCTGCGGCAGTTTCTTCGAGGTGGCTTCCCAGGCTTCGGCATTCTTGATCGGCTGGGCGGCACCGTACTGGTCGTTGGGCAGCAGCTTGGCCTGCACATCCGCCGGCAGCTTCAGGTGCTCGGCCCGGATCGGCCGCGCATGGCCCTTGGCCAGGTTGATCTGCCCGGCGTCGCTGAAGATGTATTCACGCGTCAGCTTGGCCGCGTTGGGGTGCTTGGCGTACTTGTTGATGACCGTGGTATAGCCGGAAATCACCGAACCATCCGAGGGGATCAGCACTTCAAAACGTTTTGGGTCGATCTGTTCACGGTAGCTCAGGCCGTTGAAGTCCCACACCACGCCGACTTCCACCTCGCCCTTCTCCAGTGTCTGGATGGTCGGGTTGGCCAGCGACAGGCGCTTCTGCTGCGCCAGCTTGGTGAACAGCTGCAGGCCCGGCGCCACGTTGGTTTCGTCCCCCTTGTAGGCGATGGCCGCAGCCAGCACACCGTTGGCGGCCTGGGCGGCGGTGCCGACGTCACCGATGGCGACCTTGTACTTGCCTTTTTCCAGGTCATGCCAGGTTTTCGGCCGTTCCTCTTCCTTGACCAGGTCCTTGTTGATGATGAAAGCGATGGTGCCTGTATAGGCCAGCGCCCAGTGGCCGTCCTTGTCCTTGGCCCATTCCGGCACCTGGTCCCAGGTGCTTGGCTTGTAAGGCTGGCTGACGCCCTTGGTCACCGCGATCGGGCCGAAGGCGGCACCCACGTCACCGATGTCGGCGCTGGCGTTGTCCTTCTCGGCTTCGAACTTGGCCAGTTCCTGGGCCGAGCTCATGTCGGTGTCGCTGTGTTTGAGGCCGTACTTGCTGGCCAGGTCTTCCCAGGTGCCTTTCCAGTTGGCCCAGGCGTCGGGCATGCCCACGCTGTTGACAGTGCCTTCCTTGCGGGCGGCGTCTTCCAGGGCCTTGAGGTCAGTGCCGGCGGCCATGGCCGTGGTGCACAACGCGATGGCCGAACCAAGCAGTGACGCCATGAAGAACTTTTTCATCCGAAGCTCCTTTGGGTGGGTGCCTTTGCGATCGTTGTTCTGGGTAAAGCCGTTGCAAGCCTTTGACTGGCACCTTTGGTCTAGGTCAGCAAACCTTGAGCCAAGGTAGGCCGCTTGCGTGACAGTTTGATGTAGGGAGGGGGCCGGCAAGGGCCCTGAAGCTACAGCGTAGACCAGGTAATCGCCCCGGTTCTGCTGGCTTGGCGCGTTTCTGGCAGTGCCTGGCCCAAGCTTTGTCACAGGATGTTCATCAGCCCTGCCTAGGCTTGCACTATTCTCAAACTGCCCTGTGATGGGGCTGGACTAGTCCAGATAGGTAACCTTTCGATGCAGTCGACGCCCCCGCGTGCGGTAACAGCCATCTGCCATGCCCTGCAGGAGCAGATCGAGCATGGCCTGCTGGCGCCTGGCGGCAAGCTGCCGGCCGAGCGGCGGCTCAGTGAGGTGTTCGACACCACGCGCATTACCCTGCGTGAGGCGTTGGTGCAGCTGGAGGCCCAAGGCTTGATCTACCGTGAAGAGCGCCGAGGCTGGTTCGTTGCACCGCAGCGCTTGACCTACGACCTGATCGAGCGCAGCCATTTCCATGCCATGGTGCGCGATCAGGGGCGGGTGGCCAGTACCGAACTGCTGTCGGCGAGGCTGCAGCCGGCTTCGGCGGCCATCTGCGCACGCTTGCAGCTGCCGGCGTTGTCCAGCGTGGTGCGCGTCTGCCGGTTACGGCGGATTGACGGGCGGGCGGTGCTGTATGCCGAGCATTACCTGAACCCCCGGTACTTTCCAGGCATTCTCGAACACGACCTGGCGCAGTCACTGACCGAGATTTATGGGCGGGTGTATGGCATCGAGTACGGGCAGGTGTGCTTCGAGATCCTGCCGACAGCGTTGCCGGTGGAGGCGGCAAGCGCCTTGAAAGTGTCGGCGGGCAGCCCGGGGTTGCACATTACCCGGGTCAACAGCGACCAGCATGGGCACTTGATCGACTGTGACCTCGAGTATTGGCGGCATGATGCGATCCGCATTCGTGCCCAGGCTGGATGAGGTGTTGCCTTCTTCGCGGGTAAACCCGCTCCTACGAGCCGGCCTCTGTCATCCCACCCCCACCGGCTGTCACCACCTGCACCGACAACCGCGGCGTCGCCAGGTCCAGCCCGGCTTCATCCAGCTGCCGCTTCAAGGCCAGGTTGAACGCTCGCGACACCTCCCACTGCTTGATCGGCGCGGTCTTGAACCGCGCCCGCAAGATCGCCGACCCTGACTCGAAGCTCTCCACCCCCTGTAGCTCCAGCGGCGACCAGATATTGCGGCGCATCAGCGGGTCATTGCGCAGCTTCTGCCCCACTTCGCGAACCAGCGAGATCGCCTGGTCGATGTTCATGCTGTGCGGGATTGCCACGCGGAAGATCGCGTAGCCGAACTCCCGCGAGTAGTTCTTGATGCTCTTGATTTCGCTGAACGGGATGGTATGCACAATGCCGTCGATGTCGCGCAGGCGCACGGTACGAATGGTCAACCCTTCCACCGTGCCCAGGTGGCCGCCGACATCCACGTAATCGTCGATGGCCAGCGAATCTTCGATGATGATGAACAGGCCGGTGATCAGGTCGGCCACCAGCGACTGTGCGCCAAAACCGATGGCCAGGCCGATCACACCGGCACCGGCCAGCAGCGGGGTGACGTTCATGCCCATGTTGGCCAGGGCGACGATGACCGCGATGATGAAGATGACCACGAACATCACGTTGCGGATCAACGGCATCATGGTTTGCGCACGGGCGTTGGCCAGCCCCCGGCGCGAGCGCACCAGGGCATGGTGTACGGCGGTGTCGGCAAGGATCCACACCAGCCAGGCCACGATCAGCGTGCCGGCCAGGCCCAGCAGGCGAAGGCTGATGTCATGGCCGTCGCCCTCGGCGAAGCTGATCATCGACACGCCCCACACGCGCAGGCCCAACTCGATGAACATCAGCCAGATGAACAGGTGCACCAGCAGGTAGCCGAAGTTGCGCAAGCGCTCGGTGTACACCGCCTGGCGCTTGCTGGCCCGCTTGGGGTTGGCGGCATGGCGGCGCACCAGGCCGTTGAGCACCATGCACACCACCACCAGCACCGTGCACATCAGCGACTGGCGCAGGGCGGTGCTCGTGTCGCCGGCGGAGACGAAGGTGGCGAACAGAGAAATGGCCACCAGTATCAGCGCCGGAATGAACCAGAAGCTGCCGAGGATCTCGATGGTATCGCTGAGGGTACGTCGGGTCAGGCGTCGCGACAGTGGCTGGTTGCGGATCAGGTGGGCGATCGGCCGGCGGAAGCGCAGGATGAACAGCCCGGTACACAGTGCCGCAATCACATTGGCCAAGGTTGCCAGGGCGTGGGCCAGGTGGGTGCCGAGGGCAACCAGCATGCGCGGATCGCTCATCGCCTCGCCAAACGCGGCGAAGCTGCCAATCAGCCACAACGGGCGAAACGCCTGGCGCCGCAGGATGTGCAGGGCGCGGTGGCGGTGTGGGCCGTCCAGCAAGGAAAAGGCGATGACGCAAATGGCCGAAAAGCACGTACCGACCACCAGTGCGTAGGCCAGCACCATGGCCAGGGATTTGCCCAGTGAGGGCGGCAGCACGAAACTCAGGTACACCGTGAACACCAGCGCTACCAGCCAGGGGCCGAGCTTGCGCAAGGCAAAGCGCACCAGGTCCCAGGTCCGCGGGTGCTGTGGCAGTTCCTCGCTCAGGCCAAAGCGCAGGCGGACCCGATGGCCGACCCAGTTGAAGGCATAGGCCAGCACACTCCACACGGCAATCACTGCAGCAAAACCGAACAGGATCGCCGGCCACTGGTGCACGGGCACCACCAGTTCCGCCAGTTCGGCCTGGGCCTGTTCGATTTCCGCGGCCCAGCGGTGGAATGGACTGGCATCGCCGCTGAACTGCTTTTCAAAGTCATGCAGGGCACCGCCGATCAGGCCGAGTACGCCCTGTTCAACGCTGGGTTGCGATTGCCGGGTGGCGTCGCGCAGTTTTTTCAGGTCGGCCAGCAGCTTGGCCCGTTGCTGGTCGTTTTCGAGGTTCTTGATCACCTCGTCCAGCGACTTGCCCAGCGGCTCGGTGGCCTCTGGTTGAGCGGGCGCACTGCCGCCCAGCAGGCCAGGCAAGCCCGCCGCTTGTACCGGGGCAATGAAAAGCAAGAGCAACAGGAACAGGTAACGCGGGAGGGCAGGCACTGGAAAATCTACCTCAGGTCAAACGATTGACCGAGTGTAGAGGTTTATGTCGGCAGTTTCTCGAGGATCTTCCAGCAGGTGAGGCCGAAAATACCCAAGGTGCCGACCCACATCATCAGTACACCGATGTTGCGTTCGCGCATGCTGAAGCCGATGGTCAGCAGCATCAGGAACAGGAACACCGGGACGAACAGTGACAGGAACGGGGACATGGACAGCAATCCTTTTGCAGTGGGGCCATGTAACAAGCATAGCGCTTGGCAAGCGAGGCGTGATTGACCTTGAGCACGCTTAAGCGGGACCGGCCTATTCGCGTCGAACCGCCGCGAATAGGCCGGGCCTGCTTACATCAAGGCAGTTCGCGGCTACGGTAGAACGCGGTCAGTACCTTCACCAGGTGCGCCAGGTCATGGCTGCCGCACAGCTCGCGAATGGAGTGCATGGCAAATGTCGGCAAACCGATATCTACCGTGCGCACACCCAGGTGGCTGGCGGTGATCGGCCCGATGGTCGAGCCACAGCCCATGTCGCTGCGCACCACAAAGCTCTGCACCGGTACTTCCTCGGCCATGCACAAGTGGCGGAAGAACCCGGCAGTCTCGCTGTTGGTGGCGTAACGCTGGTTGTTGTTCACTTTGATCACGGGCCCGGCGTTGAGCTTCGGGCCGTGGTTGCCGTCATGCTTGTCGGCGTAGTTGGGGTGCACGCCGTGGGCGTTGTCGGCCGATACCATCAGCGAACGCTGGAGGGTGCGCACATAGGTGTCGCCATCGGGCAGCAGGCGCTGCAGGGTCTGCTCCAGCATCGGACCATCGGCACCACAGGCCGAGCAACTGCCGACTTCTTCGTGGTCGTTGCACACCAGCACACAGGTTTCGTCGCTGTCGGCGGCCAGCAGGGCCTGCAAACCGGCGTAGCACGACAGCAGGTTGTCCAGGCGGGCGCCGGCGATGAAGTCGCCATTCAGACCGATCAGCGCGGCGTCCTGCGTGTCATAGAAGCTCAGCTCGTAGTCCAGCACCACGTCGGCGATCAACTCGTGCTCGCGGGCCAGTTGCTCGGTGAGCAGGGCGCGGAAGTCGATGCGTTCGTCACCGGCCACTTGGGCGAGGATGGGGGGTAGTTCGTTCTGCGGATTGATCGCCCAGCCTTCGTTGGCGGTGCGGTTCAGGTGGATCGCCAGGTTGGGGATGATCGCGATTGGCAGCTTGAAGTCGATCAGCTGGCTTTCGACCTTGCCGTCACGGCGGTAGGTGACGCGGCCGGCCAGCGACAGGTCGCGGTCGAACCAGGGGGCCAGCAACGCGCCGCCATACACTTCCACGCCCAGTTGCAGGAAGCCCTGGCGCTGCAGCTCGGGCTGAGGCTTGACCCGCAGGCACGGGCTGTCAGTGTGGGCGCCGACCATGCGGATGCCATTGAGCAGCGGCGACTGCTTGCCCAGTTTGATGGCGATGATTGAAGAATCGTTGCGGGTGACGTAGTAGCGGCCGCCAGTCTCGGGGTCCCAACTGTCGCGCTCGTCCAGGCGCTTGTAGCCGGCCGCCTCAAGGCGCTGGACCAGGCTGGCGGTGGCATGGAAGGGCGTGGGGGAGGCCTTGAGAAATTCGATGAGGCCGGTATTCAGTGCGTCGCGCATAGCTCACTCCAGACAGCAGTGGCGCGAGTTTAACGCAGAATGTCGACAATTTGTGTCTGCATCTTCGCGGCTAACCCTCGCTACCACAGGTATTGCACAGCCTCTGAGCGCAGTGCGGACCTTGTAGGAGCGGCTTTAGCCGCGAAGACGCCGGTACAGGCCCTGCGAAATCAGAACGGTGCCGGGCACTCGAACTTCAACCGCTGCCCGGACACCGGGTGGGTAAAGCTCAGCATCGAGGCATGCAGGCACAGCCGCTCATGGGCCGCCAGGGCTTGCGGGTTGGCGTACAGGCGATCACCCAGCAGCGGGTGCCCGATCGACAGCATGTGCACGCGCAGCTGGTGCGAACGCCCGGTAATCGGCGTCAGCTCCACCCGACAGTGATCGCCGCAGCGCTCGACGATACGCCAGAAGGTCAGGGCGTGCTTGCCCTGCTCGTGGTCCACCACATGCCGTGGTTTGGTCGGTGGGTCGTAGCGCAGTGGCAGGTCGATGCTGCCGCTGTCCAGCGCCGGCTGGCCCCAGCACAGTGCGGTGTAGGCTTTTTCGGTTTCACGGTCGTGGAACTGGCGCGACAGCTCGCGGTGGCTATCGGCATCGCGGGCCAGCAGGATGATGCCGGAGGTTTCCCAGTCCAGACGGTGCACGATCAGCGCATCGGGGTAGCCGTTTTCCTGCAGGCGGGTGATCAGGCAGTCCTTGTTGTCCTCGGCACGGCCAGGTACCGACAGCAGCAGGGTCGGTTTGTTGATCACCAGGATGGCGGCGTCTTCGAAGAGGATCTGGACATTCGACAGCGGCATTGCAGGTCTCACGAAAATAGCAGTAAACGCTGGGGCCGCTTTGCGGCCCTTCGCGGGCAAGCCCGCTCCTACAAAGGATATGCGTTCCCCTGTAGGAGCGGGCTTGCCCGCGAAGGGCTGCAAGGCAGCCCCAAATTGTCGACTACGCGGATCAGCGATCCGGCAGGGTGATGTTCAGCTCCAGAATCGAGCAGCTGCCCTGGTTTTCCAGCTCGATATGCACATCATCGTTGCCGATGTTCACATATTTGCGGATTACTTCCAGCAGTTCTTTCTGCAGCGCGGGCAGGTAGTCCGGTTCGCTGCGTTGGCCGCGCTCGTGCGCCACGATGATCTGTAGACGCTCTTTCGCTACCGACGCGCTGGTCTGTTTCTGTCTGCCACGAAAGAAGTCAAAAAGGTTCATGTTTTATTTGCTCCCGAAAATGCGCTCGAAGAATCCCTTCTTCTGTACATCGATGAAGCGCATCGGCTTCTCTTTGCCCAGCAGGCGGTCGACCGCATCACTGTAGGCCTGGCCGGCATCGCTCTGGTCATCGAGAATGACCGGGATACCCTGGTTGGACGCCTTGAGGACGGCCTGCGATTCCGGGATCACACCCTTGAGCTTGATCGACAGGATTTCTTCCACGTCGGCCACGCTCAGCATTTCGCCTTTGACGACGCGCTCCGGGTGGTAGCGGGTGATCAGCAGATGCTCCTTGATCGGCTCTTCACCGTTTTCGGAGCGGCGCGACTTGCTCGACAGAATGCCCAGCATGCGGTCGGAGTCACGTACCGACGAAACTTCCGGGTTGGTCACCACGATGGCTTCGTCAGCGAAGTACATGGCCAGGTGAGCACCTTTTTCGATACCGGCCGGCGAGTCGCAGATGACGTACTCGAAGTCCTTCTTCAGGTCCATCAGTACCTTTTCCACGCCTTCCTGGGTCAGTGCGTCCTTGTCACGGGTCTGGCTGGCGGCCAGCACGTACAGGTTCTCGAGGCGCTTGTCCTTGATCAGGGCCTGTTGCAGGTTGGCTTCGCCGTTGACAACGTTGACGAAGTCGTACACCACGCGGCGTTCGCAGCCCATGATCAGGTCGAGGTTACGCAGGCCCACGTCGAAGTCGACAATGACGGTCTTGTGGCCGCGCAGTGCGAGGCCGGTACCAATGGCGGCGCTGGTAGTGGTCTTGCCCACACCCCCCTTGCCGGAAGTAACCACGAGAATCTTGGCCAAGGTGTTTCACCCCTAAAAATAGTCGGGACACTTGTCCCTGCAAAAAACTGAAAATAGCTAAATAAAGGCAACGGTAAAAAAGTTGCTCTAAAAATGCTGGCAAGTATCCGTTAAAGACGGGTGATGTTCAACACGTCACCAGACAGGCTGACTTGCACGCTGGTCCCCCACAGTGGATCCCGGCGCAGGTCTTCGCAGACTTTGTACTGGCCGGCGATCGAGACCATTTCGGCGGTCATCTGCTGGCAGAAGATACGCGCCTTGGTGTTGCCTTTGATGCCAGCCAGGGCGCGGCCGCGCATGGCACCGTACACATGGATGTTGCCATCGGCCAGAAGTTCCGCACCTGGGCTGACCGAAGCAGTCACAACCAGATCACCGCCCTGAGCATAGATCTGTTGGCCACCGCGTACTGGTGAAGTAATGATGCGGGTCGGGCGTATTTCGGGTTCGGGGGGCGGTGGTGGCGCCGGGGCCGGTTCGGGCTTTTTGATCACCTCGGGCTCGGGCTCCAGCGGCCGCTCGCGGGCCCCGGAGGGCGGCAGCACCGGCAGGTCGATGGCGATGGCGGCGGCGATGTCCTCGATGCGGTTGGCGCGGATGGCCAGGGTACGCAGGCCGTGGTGTCGGCAGATCCGCATCAAGCCGGGCAGGTCGATCGCCCCTTCGTCGGCCGGCAGCTTGTCCAGCGCCAGTACCAGCGGTGTATTGCTGAAGAAGTTCGGGGCCTGGGCGACTTTGGCCGCCAACTGGCGGTCGAGGGCTTCAAGGTCATTGCGCGCCAGTTCCAGTACCGTAATGGCGAGCATGCTGCCCTTGAGCTGGAACACGGAGGCGGTGTCGGGTGTGTGGTTTGGGCTCATGGTCTGCATAGACGGCTTGTTGCGAAAAAAGTGCCCTGACTTATAACGAGAACACCGGTTGCCCGCAACATGCGCTGATCCGTTGTAGAATGCGCGGCCTTTGTCTTTCCGGATGCATCAATGGACCGCCCGCGTTTTCGTCCCTATTTCCTTCACCCCAAGTTCTGGGGCCTGTGGCTGGGCCTGGGCCTATTGTGGCTGGTGGTCCAGTTGCCGTACCGGGTGCTGCTGAAGATCGGTGCCGCGCTGGGCGCCGTCATGTATCGCTTTGCCGGTGAACGTCGGCGCATCGCCGCGCGCAACCTGGAGCTTTGCTTCCCGGAGCTGTCGGTCGACGAACGGCAACGTTTGCTCAAGGCCAACTTCGCCTCCACCGGCATCGCCTTCTTCGAAATGGCCATGAGCTGGTGGTGGCCCAAGGCCAGGCTGGCGCGCCTGGCCCATATCGAGGGCCTTGAGCACCTGCAGGCCGCCCAGCAGGCGGGGCAGGGCGCAATCCTCATGGCGGTGCACTTCACTACCCTGGAAATCGGCGCCGCGCTGCTCGGCCAGCAGCACACCATCGACGGCATGTACCGCGAACACGGCAATGCACTGTTCGACTTCATCCAGCGCAGTGGCCGCGAGCGTCACAACCTCGATTCGCTGGCGGTGGAGCGCGAGGACGTGCGCGGCATGCTCAAACTGCTGCGTTCGGGCCGGGCGATCTGGTACGCACCGGACCAGGACTACGGCGCCAAGCAGAGCATCTTCGTACCGTTGTTTGGCATCCCCGCAGCGACGGTGACCGCTACCACCAAGTTTGCCCGGCTGGGCAAGGCGCAGGTGATTCCGTTCACCCAGAAGCGCCTGGAGGATGGCAGCGGCTATCGGCTGGTCATCCACCCGCCGCTGGCGGATTTCCCCGGCGAGAGCGAGGAAGCCGACTGCCTGCGCATCAACCAGTGGGTTGAACGTGTGTTGCGCGAGTGCCCCGAGCAATACCTGTGGGCGCACCGGCGGTTCAAGTCGCGGCCCGAAGGGGCGCCGCGGCTGTATGACAAGAAGAAGCGCTGAAAACACATCAACTCCAGGAAGGACGCCATGGCACCACCCCCGGTAACCGGTCTCATCCTGTCTGGCGGTGGCGCCCGCGCCGCCTACCAGGTCGGTGTGCTGGCGGGCATCGCCGAGTTGCTGCCCGCCGGCGCGCACAACCCTTTTCCGGTCATCGTCGGCACCTCCGCCGGGGCCATCAACGCTGTAACCCTGGCCAGTGGTGCGGTGCACTTCAGCGACGCCGTGCAGCGGCTCACTGCCTTCTGGCAGAATTTCCGCAGCCATCTGGTCATCCGCAGCGACTGGCCCGGGGTGGTGCGCCAGGCCAGCCGTTTCGTCGGCCACAACCTGCTTGGGCTGGGTGGCCAGGCCCCCGTGGCGTTGCTCGACAGCAGCCCGTTGCGCAGCCTGCTGCAAACGCACCTGAACCTGGATGGTATCGGCCACGCCTTGGCCGCCGAGCAACTGCGCGCCGTGGCGGTGACCGCCTTTGGCTACGAGTCTGGCCAGGCAGTGACCTTCTACCAGGGCCGCGGCACCATCGAGGCCTGGCTGCGCCACCGGCGTATCGGCGTACCCGCACCGTTGACCATCGACCACTTGCTGGCCAGTGCGGCGATCCCGCTGCTGTTCGCCCCGGTGCAACTGGGCGGCGAGTATTACGGCGACGGTGCAGTGCGCCAGTCGGCGCCGATCAGCCCGGCCTTGCACCTGGGCGCCAGCCGGGTGCTGGTGGTCGGGGTGAGCGGAAACCCGCAGCGGCCAGCGCCACCTGTACCGCCCCAGCGTGTGTTCAGCGGGCAGCAGCCGAGCCTGGCGCAGATCGGCGGGCACATGCTCAACAGTACGTTCATTGACAGCCTGGAAGACGATATCGAACTGCTACAGCGCCTCAACCACTTGAGCGGGCTGTTGCCGGCGCACCTGGATGCCCGGCGCCTGGGGCTGGCACCGATCGACGTGCTGGTAGTGGCGCCCAGCCAGCCGCTGGATGAGATTGCCGCTCGGCACCGCCGCGAGTTGCCGGCGGCGTTACGCCTGTTCTTACGGGGGCCTGGGGCGACGCGCACCAGCGGGGCGGGGGTGTTGAGCTATTTGCTGTTCGAGGCCAGCTATTGCAGTGAACTGATCGAGCTGGGGCGGCGCGATGCCCTTGCCAAGAAGCGCGAGCTTTGCGAATTCCTGGGGATTTGATGGTGCCTGTGCGGGCCCTTTCGCGGGTGAACCCGCTCCTACAAGGGGTTGTGCAATACCTGTGAAGGCGCGAAAGGGCCGCGGCAGGCTTATTCGGCTATCTGCAACTTGCGCGCCTGGGTATACACATACCGCACCTTTTCATACTCGAACGGCGAATTCAGCTGGCCGTAACGGAAGTTGGTGGTGTAGCGCTTGTCCACCACACGCAGGGCGAAGATTTCCGGGTGATCGGTGCTGGCTTCGGCCACGTTCAGGTAGTTGACCGCCTGCTCTCCCGCATAGTCCACCACCAGCCCGGTGGTATCGCGCAGGTTCGATGGGCCTAGCACCGGCAGCATCAGGTACGGCCCATCCGGCACGCCATAGAAGCCCAGGGTCTGGCCAAAGTCCTCGCTCTGGCGCGGCAGGCCCATGCTGGTCGCCGGGTCCCACAGCCCACCCACGCCGATGATCGTGTTGAACATCAGTCGCGCGGTGATTTCTGCCGAGCGCTTGGCTTTGAGCTGCAACACGCTGTTGAACAGGTTCGGCACATCGCCAAGGTTGTTGAAGAAGTTGCTCACCCCCGTGCGCACGAACTTTGGGGTTACATACTGATAGCCACTCACCAGCGGCAGCAGCACCCATTGGTCCAATCGGTAGTTGAAGTGGTAGATGCGCCGGTTGATCGATTCCAGCGGGTCGTACACGTTCAGCGCCTGCAGGGTTGAGCGCTCGAACTCGCGCTGGTCCAGCCCCGGGTTGAATTTCAGCTCACGCAGCGGGTCGAGGAAGCCATCGGCTTCGGGCACCAGTGGCGCGGTGCCGATCACCTGCGGGTCGGCCTCGACCACACTGGCTCGGGGTGCGGTTTCGGCGGCCAGGGTGTGGCCAGCGGCAAGCAGGGCAGTGGCGAAGAGGAGTTTGTTAACCACGGAAGAACTCCAGCATGGCGTCACTGTTGACGCGGTAGTTGAGGTTGCCGCAATGGCCGCCATGGGGGTAGAGGGTCAGCCGTTCACCGAATACCTTGCGCAGGAAGCCAATGTCGCCCGGGCCGAGAATGACGTCGTCGGCGTTGTGCATCACGGCGATCTTGTCACTGCTGCGCAGGTAGTCTTCCAGGGCATACAGGCTGACCTGGTTGACCAACTGCAGGATGCTGTTGCCGTCGGTGCGGGCGCGCCACATCGGAATCACCTGTTCGGTCATGTAGCAGTCGAAGTCGCACTGCAGGGCGCGCTTGAAGAACGGCGTGAGGCTACTGCCTTCGGTGATCGGGAACCTCGGCGGAATGATCAGGCCACGGCGGTTGATCAGGTCGGACGTGAAGGCGATGTCGGCTGCCGAGAAGCGGAACGAAGTGCCGATCAGCATGGCCATCTGTTCGTTGGACAGGTGCTGGCGCGACTGCTGGAAGTCGTACAGCAGGGCGTCGTTCAGGTCGATGTAGCCCTTGTCCTGGAAGTAACGGGTGAGTTTTTCCAGCATCAGCTCGTAGAACGTGGTGCTGCGGTCGATGCCCTTGACCTGGGTCTGCACCAGCTTGTCGAGGTTGTTGATCGAGGTATAGAGGTTGACCGGTGGGTTGAGCAGCAGTACACGCTTGAAGTTGAAGCTGCGGCGGGTTTCGTCCAGGTGGCTGACGAAGGCGGCGTCGAGCGCACCCAGGCTGTAACCGGTGAGGTAGAAATCACTGACCGGCAGGCGTGGATGCTGGGCGCGCACGGCCTGCATCACCCGGTACATGTCTTCGGCGTCTTCCTGGCTGATGCCGGGGGTAGCAAAGCGCGAGGCTGCACTCATGAAGTCATAGCTGGTGGGCGATGACAGTTGCACCACGTGGAAGCCGGCCTGGTAGAACAGCTTTTTCAGGTATTCATTGATGCTGCTGTTGTAGGGCGCACCGGTGCCGGCGATGATGAAGATCAGCGGTGCTTCGCGATCCTGGCGGGCCAGGCGGTACTTGAGCTTCTTCACTGCCCAGAAGTTGTCGGGCAACGTGAACTCACGTTCCGGGCGCAAGTTCAGGCTGTAGTCGGACTGATTGATTTCATCGTCGCTGGGCAGCTCAGGGCGCTTGTCCGGCGGCGTTGTGGCGATGGTGGCCTCGAACGGGTTGGTAAGAGGGTAGCCATAGCTGGCAGCGTCGATATCCCGCGCTGAAGCGGCCACAGCCATGAGCAAGCTGCCGAGCAGGGCAGCGAGGCGCAAAGATCGAAGCATGTAATCCCCCAAAAGAACGCAAGGTCGAGCAGTGTGCAGGCTAGGACCACAGCCAGGCGGGCAAAGTTGCCCGCTGCGG
Source organism: Pseudomonas sp. 2,4-D (assembly GCF_030418155.1). Lineage (NCBI taxonomy): Bacteria > Pseudomonadati > Pseudomonadota > Gammaproteobacteria > Pseudomonadales > Pseudomonadaceae > Pseudomonas > Pseudomonas sp. 2,4-D. The sequence continues at coordinate 22,951 of NZ_JAUHUI010000028.1, read as the reverse complement.
TGGCATTTGGCGTACTCGCTATCTGCAACATAGCTGCCGGGGTGTGATTTTGCCTTAGAAACGGGCATAAGCGATCATGGATGCTTTCGATTACCGCTATTGGAGAACAGGATGTCTCGTTCGCTGCCGACGGCGCTGTTGCTGCTGTTCCTGGGGGGTTGGCTCGCGGCCAGTTATGGCGTGCGTTATGGTCTGATGGAGGATGGCCAGTGGGTAGGGCTGTGCGCAGTGCCGACCGCCTATTGGCAGTGCGAGGTGCGTTCGCTGCTGGGGTTGGGCATTCACCATCAGGTCATGGCCTGGGGCGGATTGGGCCTTGCGCTACTGGCCCAGTTCGTTTCCGCGCGTGCCGGCTGGTGGCTGGCAGTGTTGGCACTGGTGTTCGCAGTGCCGGCGCTGGTGCTGTACACCGCCAGCATTGCGGTGTTTGCGCTGGTACTGGCGGGGTTGCGCCTGGTCAGGCAACCCCCGTTGTAAGCAGCTGCGCGTACCTTGTGGGAGCAACTGTCTTGCTCCCACAAGGTACGCGCCGGGCTCGAGGGATATGCAGTATCAAGCCTGTCGCATCCGTAAGCTTCGCCACAACGCCGCTGTCATCAGCACACTCACCACCGCCCAGCCCCAGGCCTGCTGGTTCTCCAGCCCTTCCACGAACAACTGCGGCGCCACCCCGGCGCCCACGATGAACGCCAGCAACGCCACCTCCGCCCGCCGCGCCCGCACCGGCCACAGCACATACACCAGCGCCGGCAACGCCAGCGCCGCGCTGGGGAAGTTGCGGTAGCGCGGGTCGAACACCATTGTCAGCATGCTCACCGCCGCAGCGAAGCCCGCCGCCAGCAACAGCCAGCCGGCTCGCACCTGCAGCCAGGCGAACAAGCGTTCACGCCAGCCGGCCCGCCGCGCCAGCGACAACAACGCATGGGCCAGTACCAGCAGGTTAAGCCCGGCCAGCATCAGTGCCCACAACCATTCCCCGGCGAAGCGCGCATGGGTGCGCATCAACTCGCCCCACAGGCCCAGGCAAGCGGCGCCAAACGCTGCCAGCAGTGGCAGCAGCAAGGCGGCCATCGGTGTAGCGGGGCGCCCGGCCAGCACCAGCATGATCACCGTCAGCACGGCGCTGGCCAGCAACCACTGCGGCCAGTCATGCAGGTTGCTCACTGGCCCTTCGAGCACACCCTTGTCCTGCCGGTCCGCGTCGTATAGCCCCCAGTAACCACCCACCGCGCCCTCATTGGCGCGTTTCCAGGGCTGATCGAAGGCTTCGATCAGGTTGTATTGCCAGCCATTGCGCTCGGCCATGGCCACGAAGCCACGGATGAAGCGCGCCTCATTGACCCGGCTGGGCACCGCCGTTTCGCGTTGGCGGCCTTCGCTGGGCCAGCCGGTTTCGCCAATCAGTATGTCCTTGGGCGCGAAGCGTGTGCCGAACACCCGGCGCACATCGGCAACGTGGGCCAAGGCATCGTCGATGCCACGCGGATCGTCCTCCCAGTAGGGCAGCAGATGAATGGTCAGGAAGTCCACTGCCGAGGCCACCTGCGGGTGCAGCAGCCAGAACTCCCAGACATCGGCGTAGGTCACTGGCACCTTGACCTGGCGCTTCACCCGCGCGATCAATTTGGCCAGGTGGGCACCCGTCACCTCCTTGCGCAACAGTGTCTCATTGCCGACGATCACCGCGCTGACCACGTCCGGGTTGGCGTTGGCAGCAGCGATCAGCAGGTTGATTTCCTTCTCGGTGTCGGCCGGGTGGGCGTTCACCCAGGCGCCCAGCATCACCTTCAGCCCATGCTTGCGTGCCAGCGCCGGGATTGCCTCAAGACCGCTCATGGAATAGGTACGGATGCACTGAAACCGCTCGGCCAGTAACGCCAGGTCGGCGTCCATCCGCGCTGGGCGCAGGCGAAACGGCTGGTCGTAAGGCGACTGGTCTTTGTCAAACGGCGTGTACGAAGCGCATTGCAGCTTGTGTGCAGGGCTGGCCGCATCGGGCAGGTGCACAGGCTTGCCCAGCCCGTACCAGAGCGCCCCCAGCCCGAGCAGGGCCAGCAGGCAGGCAAGCAGGTACAACGGCAATAACAAGCGGCTACAACTGGGCATGTGGCGGTCCATCGTCTGGCACAAAAGGTTAGATAGTAGCCCGGCGCCAAACCTTTGGCATGCAAGGATCGCGCAGGCCGAGGTAGGCCGATGGCGCTAATGGCATAGTGCTGTCGCATATGGGGCGGGTGCAGGTCGCAGCTGGATCAGGTCGACTTGTGTTGCAGGAAGATGATGCAATCTCCAAGACCTGACGAGGGGATGCTTTGATGGCAACTTTGAAGAAAATGCGACGTTTCCTGGGTGTGGGCACCGCCCTGGTAATGGCCATGAGCACTGCACAGGCTATGGCCAAAGAAGTAAGCATTGGTTACGTGGATGGTTGGGCCGACAGCGTGGCGACCACCAACGTGGCCGCCGAAGTAATCAAGCAAAAACTCGGCTACGACGTGAAGTTGCAGGCCGTGGCCACGGGGATCATGTGGCAGGGTGTGGCAACTGGCAAGCTCGATGCCATGTTGTCGGCCTGGTTGCCGGTGACCCATGGTGAGTACTGGGCCAAGAACAAGGACAACGTGGTCGACTACGGCCCGAACTTCAAGGACGCCAAGATCGGCCTGATCGTCCCCGAGTACGTCAAGGCAGTGAGCATCGCCGACCTCAAGACCGATAACAGCTTCAAGGACAGGATTGTCGGCATTGACGCAGGCTCCGGTGTGATGCTCAAGACCGACCAGGCAATCAAGGACTATGGCCTGACCAGTTACAAGTTGCAGGCCAGCTCGGGTGCGGCGATGACTGCGGAACTGGGCCGTGCCTATGCCAAGCAGCAGTCGATTGCGGTGACCGGTTGGGTTCCGCACTGGATGTTCGCCAAGTGGAAGCTGAAGTTCCTCGAAGACCCGAAAGGCGTATATGGCGCGGCAGAAACCGTGAACAGCATCGGCAGCAAGGAACTGGCCACCAAGGCACCGGAAGTGGCGGAGTTCCTGAAGAAGTTCAACTGGCAGTCCAAGGACGAGATTGGCGAGGTGATGCTGGCGATCCAGGAAGGGGCCAAGCCTGAAGCGGCCGCCAAGGACTGGGTTGCCAAGCACCCTGATCGTGTGAAGGAGTGGACTGGCAAGTAATCACCTTCCAGGGCCAATAGGGTTTCTTCGCGGGTAAACCCGCTCCTACAGGAGCGGGTTTACCCGCGAACGGGTCATTACTTTGTTACGCAATCGGTAAAACACCGTTGCATCTAAGACTAAGGTCGTCTGGTTGGCGTCCATCGGCAGCATAAAGTAAGGGTGTGGGTTCCATCCCGTATCTGTGCTGCTAGGACAAAAACAATGAACGACAGCATTTACCTCTCGATACAAAACAGCCCCCGTTTCAAGGAGCTGGTCACCAAACGCGAACGGTTCGCCTGGATTCTCTCGGCGATCATGCTCGGCCTGTACTGCGCCTTCATCCTCCTGATCGCCTACGGTCCTCATGTGCTGGGCGCCAAGCTCAGTCCTGAGTCATCGATTACCTGGGGCATTCCCCTGGGCGTCGGCCTGATCGTTTCGGCATTCGTCCTGACCGCCATCTACGTGCGCCGCGCCAACGGCGAATTCGATGAGCTGAACAAGGAAATCCTGAAGGAGGCGCAACAATGATTCGCCAAATCAAAGCCTTGGCCGTACTGGCCTGCGGAGCCTTCGCACCCGCCGTGTGGGCCGCCGATGCCCTGACCGGCGAGGTGCAGAAACAACCGCTGAACGTTTCCGCCATCGCCATGTTCGTGGCCTTCGTCGCCTTCACCCTCGGCATCACCTACTGGGCCTCCAAACGCAACAAGTCGGCATCGGACTATTACGCTGCCGGCGGCAAGATCACCGGCTTCCAGAACGGCCTCGCGATTGCTGGCGACTACATGTCGGCCGCCTCGTTCCTGGGTATTTCCGCGCTGGTGTTCACCTCGGGTTACGACGGCCTGATCTACTCGATCGGCTTCCTGGTTGGCTGGCCGATCATTCTTTTCCTGATTGCCGAACGCTTGCGCAACCTGGGCAAGTACACCTTCGCCGACGTGGCCTCGTACCGCCTCGGGCAAAAGGAAATCCGCACCCTGTCGGCCTCCGGTTCGCTGGTGGTGGTGGCGTTCTACCTGATCGCGCAGATGGTCGGCGCCGGCAAGCTGATCGAGTTGCTGTTCGGCCTGGACTACCATGTGGCGGTGATCCTGGTGGGTATCCTGATGTGCATGTACGTGCTGTTCGGCGGCATGCTGGCCACCACCTGGGTACAGATCATCAAGGCTGTGCTGCTGCTGTCCGGTGCCAGTTTCATGGCGCTGATGGTCATGAAACACGTGGGCTTTGACTTCAACACGCTGTTCTCCGAAGCCATCAAGGTACACGCCAAGGGCGAGGCGATCATGAGCCCCGGCGGCCTGGTCAAGGACCCGATCTCGGCATTCTCCCTGGGCCTGGCACTGATGTTTGGTACTGCTGGCCTGCCGCACATCCTGATGCGCTTCTTCACCGTCAGTGACGCCAAGGAAGCGCGCAAGAGCGTGCTGTACGCCACCGGCTTCATCGGCTACTTCTACATCCTCACCTTCATCATTGGCTTTGGCGCGATCCTGCTGGTCAGCACCAACCCGGAATTCAAGGACGCCGCAGGCGCTCTGCTGGGCGGTAACAACATGGCCGCGGTGCACCTGGCCAATGCGGTGGGTGGCAGTGTGTTCCTCGGCTTCATCTCGGCGGTGGCCTTTGCCACCATCCTGGCAGTGGTGGCTGGCCTGACCCTGGCTGGTGCCTCGGCAGTGTCCCACGACCTGTACGCCAGCGTTTGGCGCAAGGGCAAAGCCAACGACAAGGACGAGATCCGCGTATCGAAGATCACCACTGTCGCCCTGGGTGTACTTGCGATCGGCCTGGGGATTCTGTTCGAGAAGCAGAACATCGCCTTCATGGTCGGCCTGGCGTTCTCCATTGCGGCCAGCTGTAACTTCCCGGTACTGCTGCTTTCGATGTACTGGAAGAAGCTGACCACCCGCGGCGCCATGATCGGCGGCTGGCTGGGTCTGGTGAGTGCGGTGACGCTGATGATCCTTGGCCCGACCATCTGGGTACAGATTCTCGGCCACGAGAAGGCAATCTACCCGTACGAGTACCCGGCGCTGTTCTCGATGGCCATTGCCTTCGTCAGCATCTGGTTCTTCTCGGTCACCGACAAGTCCAAGGCGGCTGAGGATGAGCGCGCGTTGTTCTTCCCGCAGTTCGTGCGTTCGCAGACTGGCCTGGGTGCCAGCGGGGCGGTCTCACACTAACGTTTACGCGTTGCAATAAAAAACGCCCCGCCTGTCGGGGCGTTTTTTATTGCATGCAGTAAGTCAGAAATCCCCTACATACGCATTGATGTCCTGCTCGTACAGTTCCCTCATGTCGTAATTGCTCTATAGATGCCGGCACATTTGGGGAATGTTCAATGAAGTTACGCTGTTTAATCACCTTCGCTCTCCTTGGCGTGGCGGGCACTGCCGGGGCGAAGGAAATACCGCAGGATATCAGTGTCCAGGCTGTCGTGTCGGTACCTGAATTTCAGGTGGCATCCGTTGGCAATTGGTGGGAAGACGTACTTCAGGCTGAATATGACCCGGACCGGGGCGTCTTCAAGCAAATTGAAAAAGAAGTGTTTGTAAAAAGCACCTACGGCCCGATTTACGCGAAAACAGACCGTTCGGAGTATCGGTTCACGCGGGTGGGCGGTGCGGTAGCGCCCCGTCGATACCACATCATGTTGAATCGCAAAAAAATGGGCACGGCGCCGGTTGAAATCGTCAGTGCTGCTGAAGCTGCTCAGGGAAAAAGCATTCAATTCAGGTTCTATCCGATGTCGGAATCGTCGTCGACTCGCATGCCTGGTACTTACACTACGCAAGCCACCTTGATGTTTGAAACAGGGGCGCCCTGATTCGCAGTTTCATTCGGGTGCCCCAGGGTGTCCGCTATTTGATGTGCAACCGTTAAAGGAAGTTTGATGTGAAATCCTATGTATTGGCTGTCCCGTTCCTTGCATTGTTTGCCGGTGCCGCTGTCGCGTCCGCCCCTGAGCCGATCAGCCAGAATATTTCAGTGACGGCGGTCATTCCCGGGAATGATTTTTCAGTGGCACCCGTAGGGGACTGGCTGGAGAAAGGCGTGACGCTTGAATATGAGCCGGAGCGCGAAGACTTCAAGGCGGTCAGTGAAAAGTTCTCGGCACAGAGTGATGTCGGTGCTATTCAGGCCCACCTGCTGCGCGCAGCAGCGCTGCAAGACCCACAAACCGACCAGCGGATTGATCTTGTCATCTCTGTTGGGGGTAAAAAGTTGGAGTTGACGCCCACGGAGGTCATGAGCGCGGAAGATGCTAAAGGCGGCAATGAACTTCCCATTACGTTTAGTGCCATAAAGCCCGACAATGGTTATTTGAAGGGTGAGTATACCGGGACAGTGAGCGTGTTGTTTGAAACTTCTTCCACCAGCCTTTGATTGAAGCAGAGTCGCCTGCCTCAACTTACTGGATGTCTACCAGTGTCGAGGCAGGTGTTGAAGTGGATTGAATCATGTTCCAGTTTGCTGCACCCGGCCGTGCACTCGCTGTCTGGCTGCTGGGTGCTGCCTGCCTTTTACCCCTCGAAGTGTTGGCCGAGCGCGCGTCCAGTGCCATTGACCTGAAGACATTCGGGCGTTTGCCAGAAGACTTCGAGGCGCACTTTTTCGATGTGCCGCTTGCCGTGCGAGTGGAGCTGGATCAGCGCTACCTCGGCGATGCCATGGTGGTGCTGAGCCGTGATAACCGTGTGCAGTTGCTGGCGTTTACCGACACTGAGCAGAGCGCAGAGCCGGCCACACTCAGGCAGTTATGGCAACAGCGCCTGGAGGGCGGGCGCATGCTGGGCGACTGCCTGCAAAACTGCCCGGACGGGTTGCAGGCTATCCATTACAGCCTGGCCAATTCACAGTTGTCATTGCTGACGTCCAATGCCGAGAAGCTGGAGCAGGACACGCTCTTCCACCGCCTCCCGGAGCAGAGCGACGCTGGGTTGCTGCTGCGTAACCAGCTCAACCTGGTCAATGATGGTAATCAGACCACGGGCAGAATCGGCCTGCTCGGTCAGGGCAACCTGCATAACTGGACGACGCTTGCCGATGCACGCGTGGAACGCACCCCAGCTGAGCAAGGCGATATGCGTTACCGCATGAATCAGCTTTACGCGCAGAGCCTGCATGAAGCGCATTTCTTTCGGCTGGGTTACTTCTCCACTGACACACAAGGCCTGGTGCGCCAGCCAGCGCTGCTGGGGCGTCGCCCTGATAGCACGCTTGGCTTGATGCTGGGCAGCAGTGACAGCCTGCTGGTCGACAATGGCCAGGCCAGCGCCATCCCGGTCTACGTCACGCCGAACCGCCCGGGTATCGTCGAAATCTATCGCAATGGTTCGTTGATCAACAGTCAGCCGGTACAGCCGGGTTTGCAGGCGATCGACACGCGGGTATTGCCCGGCGGCATCTACGATGTGGAGCTGCGTTTGCTCGAAGACGGCCTGGAGACCTCGCGCAGCGAAGTGTCCATCTACAAGCCCAGCCGGTGGCAGAACATGGATAACCGCTGGCGCTACAACCTGTACCTGGGCCAGCAGGTCGAGCTGCTGAGCAACTCGGATGGCAATCGTGAACAGAGCCCGGTGTTCGGTGCCCTTTCCAACTACCTGATGCATCCTTCTGCGGTGCTGGGGTTGTCAGTGCAACAGGTCGATGCTGACCTGCAGTTGGGTACCTCGCTGGACTGGGACGTGCATGAACGGTTCAAGCTTTACGCCAGCCTCAATCAGACCCAGGGCCTGGGCAACGGCGGCGATCTGCAGTTGACCTATACCCACCCTTGGGGCTCGTTGTTGCTGAGCCACAACCAGACCTGGCTGGAGCCTGGCAGTAGCGGTCGCGACGATACTTCACAGCGCCAGGTGCGCAGCCGCACCGCCTTTTCGATCAACCAGCGGGTAACCTCGCGCAGTTCAGCGACACTGCGCCTGGAACACAGTGCGGGCTCGGCAAGCGGCCTGGGTGCCGACCTGAGCTGGGCGTTCTACGGAAAACTGCGGGGGCATCAGAGCAGTGTTCGCCTTTCACTCTTCGACAGGCCTGGAACGCGCAGCAGCGCTGGTGTGCGGAGCCGCGGCGTTAACGTCGCTGTAAGCATGAAGCTTGAGCGCGATGGCAGGCAGCTTGGGGTCGATGTGGGTAGCCGTGCCTCGCGTGAGGGCGGTAATGACCCCTACGCTTCGCTGTGGTATCGGCAGAACGTCGACCTGGGCCCTGTGCACAGCCTGGGGGGCAGCGCGACGCTCGATGGCTATGGCACCAGCCTGGCGGCCAATGGGCGGTTCCACAGTCAGGAACTGCAGGGCGATGCTTATGCACAGACGTCTTCCTTCAACAATAACCTCAGCGGTGGCCTCAACCTGGAAAGCACCCTGGCGCTGGGCGCGGGGAAGCTGGCCATGGGAGGCAGCAATCTGCCGCTCGAAGCCGGCTTGATCATCGATGTCGAAAGCGATCTGCACGGTGTGAAGCTGCGCGCCAACGATGGCCAGGGCATGAGTGCAGTGCTGCACCCCGGGCGCAATATCGTGCCGGTGACGGCGTTCAAGTCTGGCCATGTGCGCTTCGACTTTGACACGAAGGACGTGCCGCCAGCACAGATCCAACCCCTCGCTGTGGACTATCACCTCAACCGCGGTGGGGTGGGGTACCACTCAGTGAGGGTCATGCGAACGGTCACCGTGTTTGGCCGGCTGCTCGACGGGCAAGGCCAGCCACTGCACGGCGCGCATGTGGTCAATGATGCCGGGCGCACGGTTGTCGAGGCGGATGGCTATTTCAACGTGGAAATGAGTGAGTCACGGCCCACCCTGGAAATTCGCCATGGCACGGCAGGCAACTGCCTTCTGACATTAACGCCGGACAACTTTGATCGCGAGGATGACCTGCTGATCGTGGGTGATCAGCGGTGTGTGCCCAGTGTGGGCTGAGCCGGCTTTCGGCATGACGCTGTAGAGGGCCCGATACCCGGGTCGATGGATTGGATGTTGAGTAAACAGAGGTTGAAGATGCACAGGTTCACATTTCACTTGTCACCCTTGTTGTTCGTTGCGCTGATGCTGCCGTGGTTTGCCCAGGCCGGGCCACAGCTGGATGTCGGCGCGCTCTATGACTACCTCGAGCCAGGCAAGGGCACTTATGCCAAACGCATCTACAACCGGGGGGACAGTACTGCGTTCGTCAAGGTCAGCGTGCTGGAGCTGGTCTACGACGGCCAGGCCGAACCCCGTGAGGTGGAAGTCGATGAGCTGCCCTTTGACCAGCGCAGCGTTGTTGCCAGCCCGGCGCGGATGATCATCCCGGCACGCGGCATGCAGGCCGTGCGGTTGCTGTATCGCGGTGAACGGAACCAGGAGCGTTACTACCGGCTGCGCTTCGTCCCGGTGGTGCCGGAACAGGATGACAGCTTTGCACTGGATGAAACGGAGCTTGATGCTTACCGCAAAGAACTCAGTGCCGGTGTGCAGTTTCTGGCCGGCTACGGCACCATTTTGATTACCAAGCCTGCTGCCACGCGGTACCAGACCTCGATTGAGCGCGCCGGGGGGAAATGGACCGTGCGCAACGAGGGCAATGCGACGGTGCTGCTCGACAACGTCGAGGCCTGTGTGCTGGTCGAGGACGAGTGTGATCCTCCGGCCAAGCACCATCTTCGCCCCGGGCGTACGCGCGAGTTCGTCGAGAAGCCCGGTGTTGAATATCGCTTCGAACTGGTGGAAGGCGATGCGCGCAAAGCCATGAACTTCAAGGCAGAGTGAGAGGTAGAGGCATGTTTCGCAAGTGTGCAATGCTGGTACTGCTGTCGGGCGTGTTGGGTTCGTCGTGGGCGCAAGCGGCCGACATTACGCTCAAGCTGCGTTACCGCGGCGAGACCCGGCAATTTGAAAACCTGACACCCCGGTCGTCACCTGTCTGTACTCAGTTGCCGCAGCTTTGTGGCGATCCGCTGCAGGATCTGCTGGATGTGGGGGTCGAATACTCGAAAACAGTCGATGGCGAAGGCACCGATGGCTTCTACCTCTCGGCCCCTGTCCAGCCAACTGCGCTAATGATGGTCCGTGACAAGACCGGCGAGCAAGTCAGCATGGACTTTGCCATTACCCACCTGGGCGGTGCGGTAACTTCGGACGATGGGGCACCTACGCTTACGGCGCGCACGGGCCTGGACTCGAGTGGTTGCCAGGTTGCGTTGGCGAGCGCGGCGCATCGCCTGTTTCTGTGGTCGCCAGCCAGCAACGGGTGCTGGGCCAACCTCAACGCGGCAAATGCGAGCACTTACCATGTGAGTCACCTTACGCTGGGCTACAGGCTGAAGACGCCTTTGCCGGCGAGCTTGAAGTCGGGCGTGTACCGCGGGCGCGTGGTCTATTCGATAGGCCCCGACAGGGATATTGGCCTGGGTTCGAGCCGAACGGTCGCCGGGCTCACGGCCGATTCAGTGGCGATCAACGTCGAACTGGAGGTGGTGCATGACCTTGAGGTGCGTTTTGAGCCGGGTTCCGAGCAGGTGATACTGGTGCCGCAGCAAACGCACGGGCATGGTAGCCGAGGGCGGGGTGTGGCAGAGAAACTGGAAAAAGACGTGGGCTTCAGCCTGACTGCCAGTGGGCCATTCAACGTCTGGGCGCTGTGCAGCACCGGGCTGGATAGCACGTGCAATCTACGGTCGGCCAAAGGCCATGGCATACCGCTGCACCTGGCCATGACCTTGCCTGGGGTTTCCTACAATGGCCGTACGCTCTATCGTCAGGCAATGTCCTTTGGCGGAGTTGAGAACGCCATGAGCCTTCAAGTCCCGCCAGAGGGTGTGACCGGCAGCCAAGGGCAGTTGCATTTTCATGTGTACCCTCGCGGCCACACCCGGGATCAGGACATGTTGCCTGGTATCGAGTATCAGGCCGTCGTGACAATGGTGTTCGACGCGAACCTGTAGAATGGCAACCGGGTGTTGCGACCCGCTTGCCATTCACCTCACGTGACTGTTTTAAGTGGCTATCCGCAGCGCGTCATATCATCCCAAGCAACAGTAATACCAACAGAATCACCAACACCACGCCGATTATGCCGGAAGGGCCATAGCCCCAGCTGCGCGAGTGGGGGAAGACCGGTAAGCCACCGATCAGCAGCAGAATCAGGATGATGATAAGGATCGTGGTCATGTCAAAGTCCTTGCGTGATTAGGGGGCAAGAGCCTGAGAATGCTGGCCTCTCGATAATTCGGACCGGTGCGGGTTGGTAAAGATTCCATCCCCGTGCAGCCGTCTACCCAATCATGCCCGCCCATTCACTGCCCTGATGAATCCTCCCGGATGGCGACGCCTTGATTAGACTCACCGGACTCCCTGTCAAAACAAGGCCTGCGACCATGCAAAAACGCATCATGATCACCGGCGCCGGGTCTGGCCTCGGCCGCGAGATCGCCCTGCGCTGGGCCCGTGAGGGCTGGCGCCTGGCATTGGCCGATGTCAACGAAACCGGCCTGCGCGAAACGCTGGAGCAGGTTCGCCAGGCCGGTGGCGACGGCTTCGTCCAGCGCTGCGATGTGCGCGACTATAGCCAGCTGACGGCCCTGGCCCAAGCCTGCGAAGAGAAGTTCGGTGGGGTCGATGTGATCGTCAACAACGCCGGCGTCGCTTCGGGCGGGTTCTTCGCCGAACTGACGCTGGAAGACTGGGACTGGCAGATCGCGGTCAATCTGATGGGCGTGGTCAAGGGCTGCAAGGCCTTCCTGCCGCTGCTGGAGCGCAGCAAGGGGCGCATTATCAACGTCGCCTCGATGGCCGCACTGATGCAGGGCCCGGGCATGAGCAACTACAACGTGGCCAAGGCCGGTGTGCTGGCCTTGTCGGAAAGCCTGCTGGTGGAGTTGCGCCAGGTGGAGGTGGCGGTGCACGTGGTGTGCCCGTCGTTCTTCCAGACCAACCTGCTGGACTCGTTCCGCGGGCCGAACCCGGCGATGAAGGCGCAGGTGGGCAAGCTGCTCGAAGGTTCGCCGATCAGTGCGGCGGACATTGCCGACTATATCCATCAGCAGGTCGCTGCAGGCGAGTTCCTCATCCTGCCTCATGAGGCAGGACGCCAGGCCTGGCAACTGAAACGCCAGGCCCCTGAGCGGCTGTATGACGAGATGGCCGAAATGGCGGTGAAAATGCGGGCAAAAGCCCCGTCGCGATGATTGGTCTGTAGGAGAAGTTACTCAAAAGTGTAAGAGGCTTCTGAATCGCAGTGGATCTATTGAGTAGCTGAATGCCTACGGGGCAGGCTCCGGTTTTCCCTTTCGCAGGAGGATCGGAACATGCTGGTAATAGGGCGCGAAGTAGGGGAGGTCATCGTGATTGGCGATGACATCCGGATCATGGTGGTAGAGACCCGGGACGGCGTGGTGCGCTTTGGTGTGGATGCTCCGCGTCAGGTGCCGGTGCATCGAGCCGAAGTTCACAAGCGCATCAAGGCGTCCAAGCAGAGCAAGGCCTGAAGAGGCCTGACCTGCTATTCGAGCAGCTCGCGGGGCACATCATGCTTGGCCAGCAACTGGCATTGCTGGCTTTCCAGGTCGAACAGGATGAAAGCCTGGCCTTTGGCCAATGCCTGGCGTACCCGCAGCACGCGGGTTTCCAGCGGGGTGTCGTCGCCGTTGTCAGTGCCGTCGCGGGTGACGAAGTCCTCGATCAGGCGGGTCAGGGTTTCGGCTTGCAATTGGTCGTAGGGGATCAGCATGGTCGGGCGGTGTCTGAAATAGGTATGGGCATGCTACGCGAAACATTCGAGGTGTTGGGGCCGCTTTGCAGCCCCAAGTGCGTTTAGCCTTTGTTTCCGACCAGGCTGTCCACGGCCGGTACCCGCGTGTCGCTCTCCATCTGCGCATCATGCTCCAGCTGGTGGCTGAAGCGCTCAAGCGATGCATTGGCCGGCTGCGAGTCGCTGGCAAACACTGGCGGGCTCAGCAGGTAGGCTGACAACAACCGGCTCAGCGCTGCCAGGCTGTCGATATGGGTGCGCTCGTAACCATGGGTGGCATCGCAACCAAAGGCCACCAGCGCGGTACGAATATCGTGCCCGGCAGTCACCGCCGAATGGGCATCGCTGAAGTAATAGCGGAACAGGTCGCGCCGCACCGGCAGGTCATGGTCGCCGGCCAGTTTCAGCAGGTGCCGGGACAGGTGGTAGTCGTAAGGCCCCGACGAGTCCTGCATGGCCACACTGACCGCATGCTCGCTGGAAGCCTGCCCAGGCGCCACCGGGGCGATGTCGATGCCGACGAACTCGCTGACGTCCCAGGGCAGGGCGCCGGCTGCACCCGAGCCGGTCTCCTCGGTGATGGTGAACAGCGGGTGGCAATCGATCAGTGGCTGGCGGCCGCTTTCCACCACGGCCTTCAATGCCGCCAGCAATGCCGCTACGCCAGCCTTGTCGTCCAAGTGACGGGCGCTGATGTGGCCGCTTTCGGTGAACTCGGGCAAGGGGTCGAAGGCCACGAAATCACCAATGCTCACGCCCAGTGCCTCACAGTCGGCGCGCGTGGCGCAGTAGGCGTCCAGGCGCACTTCCACGTGGTCCCAGCTGATCGGCATCTGGTCGATGGCCGTGTTGAAGGCATGCCCGCTGGCCATCAGTGGTAGCACGCTGCCACGGAATACCCCGGTATCGGTGAACACGCTAACCCGGCTGCCCTCGGCAAAACGGCTGGACCAGCAGCCGACGGGCGCCAGGGCCAGGCGGCCATTGTCCTGCAACTGACGTACGCTGGCGCCGATGGTATCCAGGTGGGCAGAAACGGCGCGGTCGGGGGTGGCCTGCCGGCCTTTGAGGGTGGCGCGAATGGTGCCGCGGCGCGTCAGCTCGAAGGGGATGCCCAGTTCGTCAAGGCGTTCGGCCACGTAGCGCACGATGGTGTCGGTGAAGCCGGTGGGGCTGGGGATTGCGAGCATTTCCAGCAGCACGCGTTTGAGGTAGTCGAGATCGGGTTCGGGGTATTGCTCGGACATGGTTGGGGACTCCTTTAATCCTGTGCCGGCCTCTTCGCGGGTGAACCCGCTCCTACAGGTACAGCGCTGCCTTCGCGGGTGAACCCGCTCCTACAGGTACAGCGCTGCCTTCGCGGGTAAACCCGCTCCTACAGGTACAACGCAACCTTCAAGGGCGGTGATATCCCTGTGGGAGCGGGCTTGCCCGCGAAGAGGCCGGCACGGGTTTACGCCAAAGGCCGGCTATGGGGAAACAGCAGGTCAATAAAACGCTCGGCCGTGGGCTGCGGTTCATGGTTGGCCAGGCCAGCACGTTCGTTGGCCTCGATGATCACGTACTCCGGCTGCCCGGCATCGCGCACCATGAAGTCCAGCCCAACCACCGGAATTTCTAGTGCCCGTGCCGCCCGCACGGCAGCATCGGCCAGCACCGGGTGCAGGCGTTCGGTGACGTCTTCCAGGGTGCCGCCGGTGTGCAGGTTGGCCGTGCGCCGCACGGCCAGGCGCTGGCCGGCCGGCAACACGTCGTCATAGCCAACGCCCGCTGCGCGCAAGGTGCGCTCGGTTTCGTCGTCCAGCGGAATGCGGCTTTCGCCACCGGTGGCGGCCTGGCGGCGACGGCTCTGGGCTTCGATCAACTGGCGCACGCTGTGCTTACCGTCGCCCAGCACCTGCGCCGGATGGCGAATGGCGGCGGCCACCACTTCGTAGCCGATCACCACGATGCGCAGGTCGAACCCGGCATGAAAGCTTTCCAGCAGCACGCGGCTGTCGAACTGGCGGGCATGCGCCACGGCACGGGTGATGTCGTCAATGCAGGTCAGGTTCACCGCCACGCCCTGGCCTTGCTCGCCATCGACCGGCTTGACCACCACCGCGCCATGCTCTTCGAGAAACGCCAGGTTGTCATCGGCATTGCCCGCCAGCTGTTGCGCGGGCACCTGCAGTCCGGCGTTGTGCAGCGCGTGCTGGGTCAGGCGTTTGTCCTGGCACAGGGTCATGGTCACGGCACTGGTCAGGTCGCTGAGCGATTCCCGGCAGCGAATGCGCCGCCCGCCCAGGCTCAGGGTGAACAGGCCGCCAGCGGCGTCGTCCACCTGCACTTCGATGCCCCGGCGCAGGGCCTCGTCGACGATGATGCGAGCGTAGGGGTTGAGGTCGGCTTGCGGGCCAGGCCCGAGGAACAGTTGCTCATTGATACCGTTCTTGCGCTTGACTGCGAAGGTGGGCAGGTTGCGAAAACCCAGTTTCTGGTACAGGCGCTTGGCCTGGCGGTTGTCGTGCAGCACTGACAGGTCCAGGTAGGCCAGGCCACGGCTCATGAAGTGTTCGATCAGGTGGCGCACCAGCACTTCACCCACGCCGGGGCGTGTGCAGTGCGGGTCCACCGCCAGGCACCATAGGCTGCTGCCATGCTCGGGGTCATCGAACGCCTTGGTGTGGTTCAGGCCCATGACGCTGCCGATAATCGCGCCGCTGTCTTCGTCTTCCGCCAGCCAGTACACCGGGCCACCCAGGTGCCGGGGGGTAAGCAGCTCGGCGTCGACGGGGAGCATCCCGCGCGCCTGGTACAGCGTGTTGATCGCCTGCCAGTCGGCGGGGTTCTGTGCCCGGCGCACGCGGAAGCCGCGAAATACCCGCTGCGCCGGGCGGTAGTCGGTGAACCACAGGCGCAGGGTGTCGGACGGGTCGAGGAACAGCTGCTGGGGGGCCTGGGCCAGCACCTGCTGCGGTGCGGCCACGTACAGGGCGATATCGCGTTCGCCCGGGTGCTCGTCCAGCAGATCCTCGGCCAGGGAAGCCGGGTCGGGGTAGGTGTGGCCTATCAGCAGCCGGCCCCAGCCGCAGTGCACGGCACGCGGTTGGTCATGGGGCTGGCTGCCGTCGCCGGCCAGGCGCGCTTGCAGGCGCTCGTAGGACGGCGTCTGGCCGCGCAGCAGGCGCTGACCATAAGCGATTTCATGGGCTTTCATCGGTCAGATTCCTTGTTCGCTCAGCCACAGGTTAAGCGCCGCCAGTTGCCATAGCTTGGAACCGCGCAATGGCGTCAGCTGGCCGTGTGGGTTGCTCAGCAGGCGGTCGAGCATGGCCGGGTTGAACAACCCTCGGTCCTGGCTGGAGTCGGTCAACAGTTCGCGTACCCAGCCCAACGTGGCACCTTCCAGATGCTTCAGGCCCGGTACCGGGAAGTAACCCTTCTTGCGGTCGATCACCTCATGCGGGATCACCCGTCGCGCTGCCTGCTTGAGCACCTGCTTGCCACCGTCCGGCAGCTTGAAGCGGGCGGGAATGCGTGCCGACAGTTCCACCAGGCGGTAATCGAGGAACGGCGTACGCGCCTCCAGGCCCCAGGCCATGGTCATGTTGTCTACTCGCTTGACCGGGTCATCGACCAGCATCACGGTGCTGTCCAGGCGCAGGGCCTTGTCCACGGCAGCCGGTGCGCCGGGGCGCGCGAAGTGTTCGCGCACGAAGTCGCCGGCAGCGTCGGTCTCCAGCAGCCAGGGGGCCTGTACGGTGTCGCGGTATTCGGCGTGGCTGCGGTCGAAGAAGGCGTCACGGTAGGCCGCATAGGCATCGTCGGCGCCGTCCACCTGCGGGTACCAGTGGTAACCGGCGAACAGCTCATCGGCACCCTGGCCGCTCTGTACGCCTTTGCAGTGCTTGGCCACTTCCCGCGACAGCAGGTAGAAGGCGATGCAGTCGTGGCTGACCATCGGTTCGCTCATGGCGCGGAAGGCGGCCGGCAGTTGGTCGATAATTTCGTGTTCGGCGATGCGCAACTGGTGGTGACGGGTGCCGTAGTGTTTGGCGATCAGGTCCGAATACTGGAACTCGTCGCCGCGCTCGCCGCCGGCATCTTCAAAGCCGATGGAGAAGGTCGACAGGTCGTCAACGCCCACTTCGCGCAGCAAGCCGACCAGCAGGCTGGAGTCGACGCCGCCGGACAGCAACACACCCACATCGACGGCTGCCCGTTGGCGGATTGCTACGGCGTCGCGGGTGGCGTCGAGCACGCGGGTGGTCCAGCCTTCCAGGTCCAGTTCACGCTCGTCGGGGTGGGGGCCGTAGTGCAGTTGCCACCAGACCTGGCGTTCCACTTCGCCATGCCGGTCGATGCGCATCCAGGTGCCAGGCTCCAGCTTCTGCACGTTGGCCAGCAGAGTGCGCGGTGCCGGTACCACGGCGTGGAAGTTCAGGTAGTGGTTGAGGGCCACCGGGTCGAGCATCGGGTCGATGTCGCCGCCCTTGAGCAGTGCCGGCAGGGTCGAAGCAAAGCGCAGGCGCTCGCCGTTGCGCGATAGGTACAGGGGTTTGACGCCCAGGCGGTCGCGGGCCAGGAACAGGCGCTGGTTGTCGCGCTCCCAGATGGCCAGGGCAAACATGCCGTTGAGCTTGGGCAGCAGCGCCGCGCCCCAGGCGTGGTAGCCCTTGAGCAGCACCTCGGTGTCGCCGTCGGACCAGAAGCTGTAGCCCAGCGCCTGCAATTCCTCGCGCAGTTCGGGGAAGTTGTAGATGGCACCGTTGAAGGCCAGTGACAGGCCCAGCGTATTGTCGACCATCGGCTGCGCCGAGCCGTCGGACAGGTCCATGATCTTCAGGCGACGGTGGCCCAGGGCGATCGGGCCCTGGCTATGGAAGCCCCAGGCATCCGGGCCTCGCGGGGCCAGGTGATGGGTAATGCGCTCTACCGCAGCCAGGTCGGCTGGGCGAGGGGCTTGGTCGATGGGGGTGAAACGTAACTCTCCTGCTAATCCGCACATAAGTCCTTACCGGTTTTTCCGTTGGGGAGGTGATGCCCCGGATTAGGGCACCTTAAGGAACTGACCTATGTGCTTTTCGAGAGTTTTAGAATGTTTGGTTATATGTGGCCGGGCAGGCAACCCGCTGCAATCATTTCCCCCGGATCAACCGGCGCAATCCAAACCGGTTCGGATGGCAAGCCTCCGCCACTGCCCGCGGCAATGGCAGCGGTTCCCCACATACCCAGGCCGCCACCAGCTCGCCACTCAACGGCGCTGTTATCAACCCGCGTGAGCCATGCCCGCTGTTCACATACAACCCGCCCAGCCAAGGGCAGGGCACATCCGGTACTTGCCGCGCATCCCGGCCCAGTACTGCGTAGGCTTCGGCAAACGCCTGCGCGTCGGCGATGGGCCCGACGATCGGCAGGTAATCCGGGCTGGTGCAACGGAACGCAGCACGTCCCTGCAATTGCTCGGGGTCCCGCTCAGCCACAGCCAGCCGTTGCGCCAGATCGACGGAAATTTCGTCCAGCAGCGCCAGGTTGCCCTGGTGCTCGGCCACCGTCGGCGCAAGGTCTTCGCTATGAAAGTCAAAACTGGCCCCCAGTGTATGTTCACCCTCGCGCGGCGGTGCCACATAGCCTTCGGCGCACACCACGGTGCGCAGTGCCTGGCTGCTGGCGGTGGCCGGCAAGCGGGTGATCTGCCCGCGGATGCGCTTGAGTGGTAACTGCGCGCAAGGTTCGAAGCGCAGCACATCCGCCGCGCCGGCCAGGACCACCACTGGAGCGCGGGCTAACAGCTGGTCGCCAGCCCAGGCTTGCCACTGTTCATCCACTTTGCGCAGTTCGAGTACTTCCTGGTGGGTCACCACGCGAATACCAGGGTGCTGCAACTGCTGTTGGCACAGCGCCGGCGGGTGCACCCAGCCACCTTCGGGGTAGAACAACCCGCCGCCAGGCAACGCCACGCCGGCGATGGCTTCGGCCTCGGCGCGGGCCAGGCAGTGCAGCAAGCCATGGTCGAAGGCGGCAGCCAGCTTGCCCTGGCGTTCGGCCTCCTTGCTGTCGAAGGCCAGTTGCAACACCCCGCAGGCATCCCAGTCCCGGCCACGCTGCAAGCGCTGCAGCTGGCGCCGGGTGTAGCCGAACCCGGACAGGATCATCTGCGACAGCGCGGTGCCATGGGCAGACAGCTTGAGGTACAGCACCCCTTGCGGGTTGCCTGAAGCCTCCTGGGCGGGGGCTTCGTGGCGCTCCAGCACGGTTACCTGCCAGCCGCGCCGGGCCAGGCTGGCGGCGCTGCTGCTGCCGGCAAGTCCGGCACCGATCACCAGCGCCTCGCGCGGCCCCTGTGTAACAGCGGGGCGCGCGTACCAAGGCGCGCATGGGCCGGGCAGGGGGCCGACGTAGGCGCCGCTCATCACCTCCCACTTCTTGCCGATGCCTGGCACCTTCTTCATGGCGAAGCCGGCTTCGACCAGGCTGCGGCGTACCCAGCCGGTGGTGGTGAAGGTACCCAGCACCGTGCCCGGATGCGATAGCCGCGCCAGTTGCGCAAACAGCTCCGGGGTCCACATGTCGGGGTTCTTGGCGGGGGCGAAGCCGTCGAGGAACCACACATCGATCTGTGCATCGAGTTGCGGCAGTTGTTCCAGCACATCGCCGATCAACAGGGTCAGGGTGACCCTGCCACCGGCGAAGGTGAACTGTTGAAAGCCCGGGTGCACCGCCACGTATTGCTCCAGCAGCGGCTCGGTATAGGCGGCCAGTTCAGGCCACAGGCGCACTGCGCGGGCCATGTCGGCGTGGTCGAGGGGGTACTTCTCGACGCTGACGAAGTGCAGGCGCGCGTCGCTGTGTGCGTGCTGGTCGAACAGCTGCCAGGCGCAGAAAAAATTCATGCCGGTGCCAAAACCGGTTTCGCCGATCACCGTGCAGGCGTGCGGCGCCAGGTTGGCAAAACGCTCGGCCAGGCGGGTCTGGCCGAGGAACACGTGCTTGGTTTCTTCGATGCCTTCGTTGACTGCGAAATAGACGTCGTCATAGTGCCGCGAATGGGGGCGGCCCTGGTCGTCCCAGTCGATCTGGGCGTGCTGGAGGAGGGTGGGCATGGTTGGCTCGGTTGCAGCGGATGGCGGGATTTTATGCCATCCGGCTGAGCTGTGGGAGCGCGTTCATTGGTGAAGAGGTCAATACAGGCCGAAATGAAATCCGCTAGTCTTGCTTATCCATTGAAGGAGCCAGTGCATGTTCGAATCTGCCGAAATCGGCCACAGCATCGACAAGGAGGCTTACGACGCCGAGGTACCCGCTTTACGCGAGGCCCTGCTCGAAGCCCAGTACGAACTCAAGCAGCAGGCGCGTTTTCCGGTGATCGTGCTGATCAACGGCATTGAAGGCGCCGGCAAGGGTGAGACGGTAAAACTGCTCAACGAGTGGATGGACCCGCGCATGATCGATGTGCTCACCTTCGACCAGCAGACCGACGAAGAGCTGGCCCGCCCACCCGCCTGGCGCTATTGGCGGGCCTTGCCACCCAAGGGGCGAATGGGTGTGTTCTTTGGCAACTGGTACAGCCAGATGCTGCAGGGGCGGGTGCATGGGGTGTTCAAGGATGCCGTGCTCGATCAGGCCATTACCGGTGCCGAACGCCTGGAAGAGATGCTTTGCGATGAAGGTGCGCTGATCATCAAGTTCTGGTTCCACCTGTCCAAGAAGCAGATGAAGGCACGGCTGAAATCGCTCAAGGACGATCCGCTGCACAGCTGGAAGATCAGCCCTCTGGATTGGCAGCAGTCGCAAACCTACGACCGCTTCGTGCGCTTTGGCGAGCGCGTGCTGCGCCGCACCAGCCGCGACTATGCGCCATGGCACATCATCGAAGGGGTAGACCCGAATTACCGCAGCCTGGCGGTGGGGCGCATTCTGCTGGAAAGCCTGCAAGCCGCGCTGGCCAATAATCCCAAGGGCAAGCACCAGGGCAACGTGGCCCCGCTGGGCCACAGCATCGACGACCGCAGCCTGCTTGGCGCCCTGGACATGACCTTGCGCCTGGACAAGGCCGACTATCAGGAACAGTTGATCACCGAACAGGCCCGTCTGGCCGGCCTGCTGCGTGACAAGCGCATGCGCCGGCACGCCCTGGTGGCGGTGTTCGAAGGCAACGACGCCGCCGGCAAGGGGGGCGCCATCCGCCGCGTGGCGGCGGCGCTGGACCCGCGGCAGTACCGTATCGTGCCGATTGCCGCGCCGACCGAAGAAGAGCGCGCGCAGCCGTACCTGTGGCGGTTCTGGCGGCACATCCCGGCACGGAGCAAGTTCACCATCTTCGACCGTTCCTGGTATGGCCGGGTGCTGGTGGAGCGGGTGGAAGGCTTCTGCAGCCCCGCTGACTGGATGCGTGCCTACAGCGAGATCAACGACTTTGAAGAGCAGTTGGTGGATGCCGGCGTGGTGGTGGTCAAGTTCTGGCTGGCGATCGACCAGCAGACCCAACTGGAGCGCTTCGAAGAGCGTGAGCAAATTCCGTTCAAACGCTACAAGATCACCGAGGATGACTGGCGCAACCGCGACAAGTGGGACGAGTACTCCCAGGCGGTGGGCGACATGGTCGACCGCACCAGCAGCGAGATTGCCCCTTGGACGCTTGTGGAGGCCAATGACAAGCGCTGGGCGCGGGTGAAGGTGGTGCGCACCATCAACCAGGCGCTTGAGGCGGCGTTTGCCAAGCACAAGAAATAGCCGAAGGTGAGGTTGCCTGTTCTGGCCTCTTCGCGGGTAAACCCGCTCCTTCCGGGGATCGCGCGCTGAGCTGCGCCCCGGATGTTGGACAAAAAATCCAACACCGGGGCGCAGCTCACCCTCCCGTAGGAGCGGGTTTACCCGCGAAAGGGCAGGCAACACCTCCCCCCAGCCATGCCCCAAAAGAATGACCTGATGAATTCTTTTCTCGGCACTCTCCACCGTCTCTGTCCTCCAACCCCGTAGAATTCAACAACCCCCACCACGGGCTTGATCGAGGATTTTATGCACACCACTTCTGGCCGCTGGGGCTATGGGCTGTTCCTGGCACTTCTGACAGCGCTGCTCTGGGGCATCCTGCCGATCAAGCTCAAGCAGGTACTGCAAGTGGTCGATCCGATCACTGTCACCTGGTACCGCCTGCTGGTCTCCGGCGGCCTGCTGTTCGCCTGGCTGGCGGCTCAGCGGCGTTTGCCGTCCATACGCAAGCTGGCGCCCAGGGGCAGGGGCCTGGTGCTGGTTGCGGTGCTCGGCCTGATGGGCAACTACGTGCTCTACCTGATCGGTCTCAAACTGCTTAGCCCGGGCACTGCACAACTGGTGGTACAGATCGGCCCGGTGCTGTTGCTGGTGGCCAGCGTGTTCGTGTTCCGCGAGCGCTTCAGTGTGGGGCAGGGCATGGGCCTGTTGGTGCTGCTGGCAGGGTTTGGCCTGTTCTTCAACCAGCGCCTGGAAGAGCTGCTGACTTCACTGGGTACCTACACCACCGGCGTGTTGACCATCTTGCTGGCGACCAGCATCTGGGTGTTCTACGCCCTGAGCCAGAAGCAGTTGCTGACCGTGTGGCACTCGCAGCAGGTGATGATGGTGATCTACCTCAGCTGCGCTGCGTTGCTGACACCTTGGGTGCACCCGCTGGAGGCCTTGCAACTGACCCCGGTGCAAGGCTGGCTGCTGCTGGCCTGTTGCCTGAACACCCTGGTGGCTTACGGCGCGTTCGCCGAAGCGCTGGCGCACTGGGAGGCGTCGCGGGTAAGTGCCACGCTGGCGCTGACCCCGCTGGTGACCTTCGTTGCGGTGGCGCTGGCGGCGTTGGTTTGGCCTGAGTATGTGCATGCCGAGGACATCAACGCCCTGGGCTATGTGGGGGCGGTCACGGTAGTGTTCGGTTCGGCGCTGGTGGCGCTGGGGCCCTCGCTGGTGGCGGGTTGGCGGGCCCGCAGGGCGCGGTTGGCCTAGGTCTGTCGATTGCCTGTACCGGCCCTTTCGCGGGTAAACCCGCTCCTACAATGGATCATCTCGGTGTAGGAGCGGGTTTACCCGCGAAA
>NZ_JAUHUI010000027.1:0-76272 GCF_030418155.1 Pseudomonas sp. 2,4-D | reverse complement strand
ACAGGGGGGGGGCTGTAGGGGCGGGTTTACCCGCGAAGAGGCCGGCACAGGCAACTACCGAATCAGGGTCAAACGCCCCAACACGGTCTGCCGCGAGAAACCCATCACCTTGCCCAGCGAATCCAGCGCCAGCAGCGGCTCGGCCACCGGGAAACTGCCGCTGACCTTGCGCTGCCCCAGGTCACCATCGAGCAACAGGATACGCCCCGGGTAATAACGCCCAAGGTCATCTATCACCTGCGCCAGCGGCACCTGGTAATAGTTCAGCCACCCCTGGCGCCAGGCCAGGCGGTTGTCACTGTCCACAGCCAAGGTGTCGCCTACCCTGCCTGCGCTGTAGGCCACCTGCTGGTTGGCTGTCAGTTCTCGCGCCAAAGTGCCCTGCGCGGGGCTGACACCCACACGCCCGCTACGCACCGTCACCTGGGCGCCTTCGCTTTGCTCACGCACCTCGAACTGGGTGCCAAGCACACGCACTTCGCCGCCGGCAGCTTCCACCAGGAACGGCTCACCGGTATGAGAAACCTCGAAGAACGCCGCGCCATGCAGCAACCGCACACGGCGCTCACCCTGGGCGAAATCGACCGCAATGGCGCTACCTGCATCAAGCGTCACCTGTGACTGGTCGGCCAAGGTCACCTGGCGAATCTGCCCGGCACTGCGGTAGTCCGCCTGCAGGTCCTGCAACCAGTACCCTGGGTGCCAACCACCAGCGACGCCCACGGCCAGCACCAGGCAGGCTGCCAACGCCAGCCCTGCCACCCGCCGCCAGCCGCCACGAGCGGGTGGTCTGGCCATGGCATCGAGGTAGCGCTGCAGGGCGTCCTGTTCCTCGTCCGCCAGCCGCGCCGCCGGGGCGGCGCTTTTCTGCCACAGCACCTGGGCCTGTTCATAAGCTGCCCGGTGCGCGGGGTCGGCCAGCAACCAGCGCTTGAATGCCGCCCCTTCGGCTTGCCCGGGTTGCTCGTTGATCCGGTTGAGCCATCGCAGGGCAGCCTGAAACTGCGCTTCGGTGATCGGCGGTAAACGGCTCATCGACGGGCGCTCCCTGGCCGGCGTGGGGTGGACGCGGGCTCGGCAACACTCGCCTTGCACGCTTCAAGGGCGCGCATCATATGCTTTTCCACGGCGCTCTGTGACAGCTGCATGGCTTTGGCGATCTCGCTGTACTTGCAGCCGTGAATGCGGTTGAGCAGGAAGATCTGCCGGGTGCGCTCGGGCAAGGCACGCAAGGTGGCCTCGATACGCTGCAAGTCGTGGTCGACCTCCACGGCCTGTTCAGGGGCCTGGGCCAGGCTCGCCTCGCTCACCGGCACAGCGGCTTCGGCCACGCGTTCGCGGCTACTTTCGCTGCGCAGGTGGTCTATGGCCAGGTTGCCCGCGCAACGCAGCAGGTATGTGTCCAGCGCCTCGACCTTGACCTCGGGGCGACGCCAGAAACGCAGAAACAACTCTTGGACCAGGTCCGAAGCGGTGGCGCGGCAGCCGACTCGACGACTCACCAGCGCCTCCATACGCGCACGCTGGGCCTGGAACACCTGGACGAAACGTGCACGTGCGCCTGCGCTGTCAGCGTGAGGCTCGATGATATCCCCTGGCTCGCTCACGGGGGTCACACGGCAAACACGGCGAGCATCGGGCCCAGCACCACGCTGGCGGCGGCCAGGCCCAGCAGCAGACGAGGCTGGTACGGCAGGCCGAACACCCACAGTGTTACCCCGGCCATCATCACCGCGGTCCACTCCACCAGGCCGAGGGCCCAGCCACGCTGGTGCACGCTGAGCACCAGCGACAGTATCAGCAGCAGCCAACCTGCGACACGCAACAGGTGCAAGTGGCGCGGGCGCGGCTTGCGCCCGAGCAAGTCGCTGAAGTGCTTTTCCATCGCCAGGCACAGGGCAACGAAGCCTGCAAAGGCGATCAGTGCGTTACCCAGCATCAGCTCGCCCCCACCGTTTCAATGCTCGGCTTTTTTGTCGCACGCGCGGCGCGCTTGGCTACGGGCGTGGGGCTGGCCAGCATCTTGCGAGCCAGCCAGGCCAGAAACAGGCCGGTCCCCAGGGCTGTCAGGTCGAAGCCGGCCATGGCCCAGTCGCCCTCCAGCACCGAATGGTTCAAGCCCCGGTCAGTCGTCAGGCCATTGAGCAACGGCAGCAGGGCGAAGGCCAGCGCCCCCAGCGCCAGTTGCTCGCCCCAGGCCTTGCGCCCGCTACGTAGCACGGCGTGCACCAGCGACAGGCCCCAGGCGATGAAGAAAGCATTCACCTCCCAGTCGGCCCGGCCTTCGACAGCCATGGGCACCAGGCGGTTGGCCCAGAAGAAGCTCGCCACCGCCAGCAACAAGCCGCTCATGCTGGCCATATTGAGCACTTCGACCAGGCGCAGCTCACCTGGCACAGCTCCGCTCTTGGCGTGCTTGAGCTGGCGCTTGCCCAACCACATCACCAACCCGGTACCAATCACCGCAGTACCGGCCACGCCAAAGAAGAAGTACAGCCAGCGCAGCCAAGGCCCGGCAAAGTTACCCATGTGCAGGCCGGCAAAACTGAAGGCGGTCATCATTACCCCGCTCTCTGGCTTGCCCTGGCTCAACAGCGCACCACTGGCCCCATCGAATGTCCAGTTGGCACTGCGCCGATAAGCCACGTGGTCGGCTGCCGATTGGGTGAAGGTGACGCGGGCATTGCTGTCGCCCGGGTTCTGCACCTGGATGTTGCCGACACGTGCCCCCGGCTGCAGCTCCTGCACCTTGGCGTACAGGCTCGGCAGCGCTACCAGCGGCGTGGCCACCTGGGCCGCCTTGGGCGCATCGTTGCGGCCAAACAGGTCGTTGAAGTACTTGCCGGTATCATTGCCGTAGCTGGCCATGATGCCCGCCGGCATCACCATGTACATGAATAGCACCAGGCTGCTGTAGCTGATCATCAGGTGAAACGGCAGCACCAGCACGCCGATGGCGTTGTGCCCGTCCAACCAGGAACGCTGCCCCTTGCCAGGGCGGAAGGTGAAGAACTCCTTGAAGATCTTCTTGTGGGTAATGATGCCGGTGACCAACCCCAGCAGCATGATGAAAGCGCAGAACGTCGAGAGCCAACGGCCAACCGGGTAAGGCATCTGAAGCTGGAAGTGAAAGCGGTAGAAGAACTCACCACCGCGGCTGTCACGTGCTTCCACCGGCTGGCCGGTCTGGGTATCGAGGGTTTTCCTGACGAAGCCACGCGGGCCGCCACTGGGGTCGCGGTAGCCCACACTCAAGGCGGCCTCCCGCTCGTTCGGCATGCGAATGAACCAGGTACTCGAATGCCCTGCATTGTCCTGCAGGTAACGTTGAGTGACAGCAAGGCTGTTGATCGGGTCCAGGGCATGGCTGCGCACTTCAGGTTGCGACCAATGAGTGATTTCTTCCTTGAAGTACGACAGCGTGCCGGTAAGGAAGATGGCGAACAACAGCCAGCCGAAGATCAGGCCGGTCCAGGTGTGCAGCCAGGCCATGGCCTGGCGGAAGCCTTCTTTCATGGGTTTTTCATCCAGTAGGCAACGCCGCTGATCACGCCCAGCAGCAGGCTTGGCGCCAATACGCCCAACCAGGCACGCCAGGCGCTGCGGCAGGCGAAACACCAGATGAACGCCAGCAGGTAGAAGACGAACGACATCAGCAGGCCGGTGAGCGTGGCATCGACCTTGGGCAGTGGCGCCAGCAAGGCAATACAGACGCTGGCCATCGACGCCAGCAAGTAGCCGCCCAGCAGCGCGGCCAGGCTACGGGATGTCACGGCCAGGCGATAGCTGAGGGGAAGGCCGGCGGTTTTGCGCGTCATGGCGGGGTCCGGGCGTTTTAAAGGCTGCAATAATAATGATTTCAATTCTCATAAGCAAAGCCCAGAACCCGCCAGCCGATTGGCCGACGGAGCGGCATGCCGCAGTCAGCCAATCTGCAACAAGAAATTTATTTTCAAAAAGGGCTTGAATTCATTCCGCAGTTGCCTGACCTTAGAGTCAAGAGGCGCAGAAATTCCAAGGGTCTCAAGGGCCTAGGCGCGTCTCCATGCGAGCAAGCTGAATAAGGATTGAATCATGCAAATCCAGGTCAACAGCAGCAACGATTTCGACGGTAACGCCCGGCTCGACCAGTGGGTCCGCAGCACACTGCAGAACTCGCTGGAACGTTACGAAGAAGACCTCACCCGCATCGAGGTTCACCTGCGCGACGAGAACGGCGTCAAGCCCGGACCGCATGACAAACGCTGCCAGATGGAGGCTCGCCCGAAAGGCCACCAACCGATTTCCGTGACCCACACCGCCAGTTCGCTGGACCAGGCAGTCGACGGTGCCGCCACCAAGCTCAATCACGCGCTGGAGCACTTCTACGGCAAACTGCGCAGCAAGCGCGGCGCCTTGGAACTGAGTGACCCGGACGCCTGATCGGCAATGCAAAACGCCCGGCCTTGAGCCGGGCGTTTTCGTTTGTGCCGATCAATGGCGCTGAACCAACGTGCGAACGTCCCGGTCAACCTCTGCATCACTCACCGCAGAAGCAAGACCATGAACAACCCATTCGAACGAATCAGTGCTGCATTCGCCCCCGAATACCGGGTGAACCTGAGCATTGCCAACCTCGACGGCAGCATCATGCTGACCCTGTCCGACGACGCCGGCGTGGTCGCCAAACGCCTCATCACCCCGGCCCAACGCAACGACCCGGTGCGCCTGCAACGGGTGATCGACAGCATCCGCCTGGGCCTTGCGATCGAACTCAGCCAGAACCCCCTGCAAGTGCTGGCCGCGCTGACCCGTGACGCCCGCCACGAGCCGCGCCATTTCGTTGCCAACTGAGGGCTACTTGCCCTCCTCCACTGCCTTGCCGTTGGCGTCCAGCACCTTGGTCGAGGGGTAGCGGTACGACGCGTAGCGCACCACCAGGATCGAGAACGCCAGCAGCAGGATGCCGCCGCACAGGTACAGCAGCCCTTCATCCGGTGCCTTGTGGTGCGAAACATCGCCGATCAGCAGGCGAGTGAGTGCGGTGATTGCCACGTACAGCAGGAAGCGGATCGGCATGTGGTTGGTCTTGAAGTAGATCCCCACCATCGCCCCCAGCTCCAGGTAGATGAACAACAGCAGGATGTCATCGACACTGATCCCGCCCTTGCCCAGCATGTCCAGGAACGTCACCACTGCCGCGTAGGCGGTGATGGCGCCAATGCCGAACAGCGCCAGGTAATGGAACGCCTCGACGCACAGGTTGCCCAGCGAGTCGGCCGAGCCGTGCAGGCCCTTGCGCAGTTTTTCTGCCCATTTGATGTTCACGATGTTCCATTCCCCGATACGTCTTTAAGGATGATGCGTCGCTGATGTGACGCTTGTGCCATGCAGTTAAAGGGCCAAGCCCCTGTCTTGGAAGGCGACCGATTGCCGCAAGGCACCTTGAGGCGTGGCACGATGCATGAACTGGAGGCGCTGCGGGCTCTGCTTGAGTCGGCACTGGTTCAGGTGCAGATGCCCGCTGAGCCCAGGACTTCGCACTAAGGCTGGTTAATGTGACGGAAGGGCCGGCCTCTTCGCGGGCTCGCCCGCTCCCACAGGGTCACCACAGTCGTCAAGACTTGCACAGTACCTGTGGGAGCGGGCGTGCCCGCGAAAGGGCCGGACCTGCCGACCAATATCCCGCGGTCATTCACCGTCGAACCCGCCACCGCATTCGTCAATCGGTGGTGTCGCCAAAAACTGAGCTGCGCCCCGGATGTTGGATTTTATGTCCAACATCCGGGGCGCACCTCAAACCCGTTGTAGGGGCGGGTTCACCCGCGAATAGGCCGGACCTGCCGGCCAATATCTCCCGGTCATTCACCGTCGCAGCCGCCACCCCATTCCCGGGCAAGCCCGTTCCTACATCCGTTTCTAGAAAATGGTTCCTGGCAAAGGCGCACCCGCAGCGCTCGGTCTATGCCACGCTACAATTTCTGCTTGCGAACCAACCGGCATTGCCATTACTGTATATAGATACAGTAAATCGCAACGCAACCAGCAAAAAGGCATAGAGGTGATGAATGGCCGTCGAAGTGGTGTACCGCAGCAGCCGCGACCCGGAGCGCTTGTTCATGGATAAGGCCGAAGCAGACCGTCACGACAAGATGCTCGAACTGGCCGAGCGCCTGGCCGAAGTGCTGCACAAGGCGGTGCCGTCGCTGAGCGAGCAACAGGTCGAGGAAGCCGGTATCTACATGGCGAAGAACCGCGATGTGTTCGCCCGGGCGTTCAAAAACCAGCCGGATGCGTTGGCCGAACTGCTTGAGGGTACTGCTGCCGAGTGATATCGCTGGAGGTGTGCGGGTTCACCCGCGAAGTGGCCCACCCCATCATCAACCTTCAGCCATACAACAACCGCTCCGCCAACATCTGCGCCACCCTTGCCGGCGAACGCTTCTCCGCCTGCGCATGGCCAAACACTTCGGTCAGCCGTGAAGGGATCCGCGCCAGGTGCGCAGTAATGGTGCGCTGGTCTTCGCCACGGTGGGTGAGTGCTACATAGATCAGCCCACCGGCATTGATCACGTAGTCAGGTGCATACAATATACCGCGCGACTCCAGCTGGTCCGCCACCTGCAAGGTGGTCAGCTGGTTGTTGGCCGCCCCCGCGACTGCCGCACAACGCAGTTGCATCACGCTCTGCCCGTTCAGTACCGGGCCCACGCCGCAGGGTGCAAAGATATCGCAAGGGGTACTGATCAACGCATCGTTGGTCACCGGTTTGGCATCGAACTGCTCCATCGCCAGTCGCACACGCCCCGGATCCAGGTCGCTGACCAGCAGCTCCGCGCCCACCGCATGCAATTGCTCCGCCAGTGCATAACCGACATTGCCCAATCCCTGCACCGCTACCCGCAAGCCTCTCAGGTCATCGCTGCCCAGCCGGAACGAGGTTGTGGCACGTATGCCCGCGAACACCCCCATCGCCGCATGTGGCGATGGGTCGCCCGACGCAGTGGTGCTGGTCACGTAGGGCGTGCTGTGGGCAATGCAGTCCATGTCCAAGGTAGAGGTGCCACTGTCCACGGCGATAATGAAGCGCCCATGCAAGGTATCGATGAAGCGGCCAAAGGCCTCGAACAGCGCGGCGCGGTTTTCCACATGCGGGTTGCGCATGATCACCGCTTTGCCACCTCCCATCGGCAAGCCGGCCAGTGCTGCCTTGTAGCTCATGCCCTGGGCCAGGCGAATCGCGTCAGTCATGGCGCTTTCGTCATCGGCGTAAGGCAGGTAGCGGCACCCCCCCATGGCCGGGCCCAAATGCTCACTGTGGATTGCCACAACGGCTTTCAGGCCCGTAGGCGGGTCATTGAACAGGTGCAGTGACTGGGTACGGGTGCTTTGCATCAGCGCGAACATCGACCGGCTCCCCTGCGAGGTGCTCCTTCCAGTATAGGCACGGCCTCGGCGTTGACGCCGCCGCCGGACCACTGGACGAAACCACGCGCCACGGCTAATACTCAAACGTGTGTGGAGATGCCCCATGAAGCCACGTCAAGCCTGCCTGGCCTGCCTGGAACGCGAGCCTGTCGACCTGCTGGAAGCCGCATTGTGGATTGCCGCCGAGCACGATCCTGGTGTCGAGCCCGCGGCCAGCCTTGCTGCGCTGCACGACCTGCAGCGCGAGATAAGCGCCAACCTGCCGATGCTTCCACTAAGCGAACTGGCCCAGCCACTGCTGCGCCAGCTGAATGCGCTGGGCTTTCAGCAGGATGAATATCACCCCTTGCGCCCCCATGCGGCGATGATGGACAAGGTACTGCAGCGCCGC
Organism: Pseudomonas sp. 2,4-D; assembly: GCF_030418155.1. Classification (NCBI taxonomy): domain Bacteria; kingdom Pseudomonadati; phylum Pseudomonadota; class Gammaproteobacteria; order Pseudomonadales; family Pseudomonadaceae; genus Pseudomonas; species Pseudomonas sp. 2,4-D. Next base: position 68,474 of record NZ_JAUHUI010000027.1, on the reverse strand, counting down.
CGCGGCCAACCACTGACCCTGGCCATCCTCGCTTTGGAACTGGCCAGGCGCCTGTCCATACCGCTGGAGGGTGTGGGCTTCCCTGGCCATTTCCTGCTGCGCGTGCCGGGTGCCGACCACCTGCTCGATCCCTGTGGCGGCCGGCGCCTATACCCCAGCGACTGCCGAGAATTGCTGGCGCGCCAGTTCGGCCCGCACCTGGCGCTGACAGCCGAGCACCTTCGCAGCGCCAGCCCGCTGCAGATACTGCAACGCCTGTCACGCAACCTGCGCCAACTGCACATCAGTAACGATAACCACCTGGCGGCGTTGATCGATGCAGAGCGGATCATGCAGTTGGGCCCAGTGCAGGTGAGCGACTACATGACCCGCGCCTCGCTCTACCATCATCTGGATTGCCCGCAGGCCGAGCGCTTCGACCTGGAGCATGCATTGCTGCTGACGGAAGACCCGGTCCAGCGCCTGAAGCTGTCCGAGCGAATCGGCAAGCTTCCGGCGGCGAACCGTTCACTTCACTGAGCCGGACTGTCCGGCTGCTGGGCGGGGTGGGCCTTGGCGAACGCCGGGTGCGCGGCCGCCAGTGCGGCAACCCGCAGGATGCGCGGGAAGCTGGCGAGGTCGATGTTGAAGCGTTCGGCCGCATACAACTGCGGGATCAGATACACATCCGCCAGCCCAGGCGTGTCGCCAAAGCAGAAACCGTGATCGCCAATCAGTTGCTCCACTGCCGCGAGCCCTTGGCTGATCCAGTGGCCGATCCACTGGTTGACCTGCCCCTCATCCTGACCGGCCTGGCGCAGCCGGTTGAGCACACTGACGTTGTGCAGCGGATGAATGTCGCAACCAATGATGGCCGCCACCCCACGTACCTTGGCCCGTGCCTCGGCTGTGGCCGGCAGCAACGCAGGCTGTGGATAAACCTCTTCCAGGTACTCGATGATCGCCGGCGACTGCACCAGCACCTCACCACCGTCGGTGCGCAAGGCCGGTACGCGGCCCTGCGGGTTGACGGCTACATAGCCCTCGCCGCGCTGCTCACCCTGCAGCAGGTTGACCGGCAGGGACTGGTAAGCCAGCCCCTTCAGTGCCAGGGCAATGCGCACCCGGTAGGACGAGGTGGAACGGTAATAGGTGTACAGCTCCATACCCCTGCCTCCTCAATTGGCTGCGATGACGGTGCCGCGGCATTCACCGAAACCGATGCTGGCTACGCCGTCACGTGTGCAACGGGCACGCAGGATGATTTCGTCGCCGTCTTCGAGGAATTTGCGCACCTCGCCGCTGGCCAGCTCGACCGGCAGTTTGCCGCCTTCGGTGATCTCCAGCAGGCTACCGAACGATCCCGGCGTGGCGCCCGACAGCGTGCCCGAACCGAACAGGTCACCTGGCTGCAACTGGCAGCCGTTGACGCTGTGATGCGCCACCAGCTGCGCCACGGTCCAGTACATGCTGCGGGTGTTGCTCAGGGTCAGGCGGTGCGGGGCAATGCCCTGCTCACGCATGCGCTCGGTCAGCAGCAGCACTTCGAGTTCGATATCGAATGCACCACTGGCCTGGTCGCGCTTGTCCAGCAGGTACGATAGCGGCTGCGGGTCACCTTCGGGGCGTGCCGGCTGAGCACAGCGGAACGGCTCCAACGCTTCGGCGGTGACCACCCAGGGCGAAATGGTGGTGATGAAGCTCTTGGACAGAAACGGCCCCAGTGGCTGGTATTCCCAAGCCTGGATATCGCGCGCCGACCAATCGTTGAGCAGGCACAGGCCGGCTACGTGCTCGGCGGCATCGCCTACCGGAATTGCCTGGCCCATGTCATTGCCCTGGCCAATCCAGATACCCAGTTCCAGTTCGTAGTCCAGACGAGCGCAAGGGCCGAAGCTCGGCTCGGTGTGCCCGGCCGGCAGGGTCTGGCCCTTGGGCCGGCGCACGTCGGTGCCGGACGGCCGGATGGTGGAGGCGCGGCCGTGATAACCGATCGGCACGTACTTGTAGTTGGGCAGCAGTGGGTTGTCGGGGCGGAACAGTTTGCCCACGTTCTTCGCATGCTCGATGCCAACGTAGAAATCGGTGTAGTCACCGATCTGCGCCGGCACGTGCAACTGGCATTCACTGGCCAGGAACAACGCCGGCTTCAAGGCCGCCTGGTGTTCGCTGTGCTCATCGAGCAGCACCTGCAAGCGCTCGCGCAGGGCTACGCGGGCATTGCGGCCCAAAGCGAAGAAGGCGTTCAAAGCCCCGCCGCGGGTGGCTTCAACGGCGGCCTTGGCCGCCCCGTCGAACAGGCCGGCGGCCAGCACCGCCTCCAGGTCGAGGATCGCGTCGCCGATCGCCACGCCACAGCGCCTGGCTTCACCCGGCCGGCTGAAGATGCCCAAGGGCAGGTTCTGCAGCGGGAAGTCGCTGTGCCCGTTGGCGTGCTCGACCCAACTACGGGCATTGGCAGAGTGGTTCATGGGTTATCTCCGGTTCGGGTTGAAGGTGCTCGGCAAAGTCGCCCAGCAACTATCGTAGTCGGCCTGCAATTGCGGGCATTCAAGGGCTTGCAGGCTCGGGCGCAACACTTGGCTGGTCTCGAACATGAAGGCCATGGTGTTGTCGATCTTGTGCGGCGCCAGGTCAGCGGCAATGGCCTTTTCACAGGTTTCGGCGTCGGGGCCATGGGCACTCATCACCCCGTGCAACGAGGCACCACCCGGCAGGAAGCCCTCGGCCTTGGCGTCGTAGGCGCCATTGATCAGGCCCATGAACTCGTTCATCAGGTTGCGGTGGAACCATGGCGGACGGAAGGTGTTCTCGGCCACCATCCAGCGTGGCGGGAAAATCACGAAGTCCATGTTGGCCATGCCATGCACGCTGGTTGGCGAGGTGAGCACGGTGAAAATCGAGGGGTCCGGGTGGTCAAAGCTGACCGTGCCGATGGTGTTGAAGCGGCGCAGGTCATACTTGTACGGCACGTTGCTGCCATGCCAGGCCACAACGTCCAGTGGCGAGTGCTGCAGCTCGCAGGCCCAGTGCTCACCCAAGAACTTCTGTACCAGTTGCACCGGGCCTTCGGCTTCTTCGTAGTGGGCCACAGGCGTGAGGAAGTCACGGGGGTTGGCCAGGCCGTTGCTGCCGATCGGGCCCAGGTCCGGGAGGCGCAGCGGCGCACCGTGGTTTTCCGCGATGTAGCCACGTGCCTGGCCGTCGAGCAATTCGACGCGGAACTTCATGCCACGTGGGATCACCGCAATTTCCAACGGTTCGACCTCCATCACGCCCAGCTCGGTGGCGATACGCAGGCGGCCCTGTTCCGGCACCAGCAGTAGCTCACCGTCAGCGTTGAAGAACACCCGTTCCATGGACCGGTTGGCGCAGTAGATGTAGATGCTCACGCCAGCGGGTTTTTCCGCTGCGGCGTTGGCAGCCATGGGCAGCCATCCTTCCATGAAATCGGTCGGTTCAGCAGGAATCGGCTGCGGGCTCCAGCGCAGGCGGTTGGGGTTGATGCCACCCAGTGGCCCGCCGAGCGGCTGGCGCGCCAGGCGCTCGAAGCGTGGGTGCAAGGCAGAAGGGCGAATGCGGTACAGCCAGGTACGGCGCAGCTCGCTGCGGGCCATGGTGAACGCCGTGCCCGACAGCAGCTCGGCATACAGGCCATACGGGGCCTTCTGCGGGGAGTTCTGCCCGACAGGCAGCGCCCCGGGCAATGCTTCGCTGGCGAATTCGTTGCCGAAGCCGCTCAGGTAGTGAAGGTCGGGCGACGTGTCGCGGTTCATCGATGCCTCCGGGTTTTGTTTTTATCGTAATCAGATTACGAATAACGTAATTTGCTCCGTTCAAGGCGTCAAGCTATAAAGGCGACACGATAAACCCGGAACCTCCCCTCCCATGGCCAAAGCCAGCTCCCCCACCGACACCGGCAAGCAGAAGGTCCGCTCGGCGGAAGTCGGCACCGACATCCTCAAGGCCCTCGCCGAACTCTCACCCTCGACGTCACTATCACGCCTGGCCGAGCACGTGCAGATGCCTGCGAGCAAAGTGCATCGCTACCTGCAGGCGCTGATCGCCAGTGGTTTTGCCGAACAGGATGCGGCCACCAACCATTACGGGCTGGGGCGTGAGGCACTGCGGGTGGGGCTGGCGGCGCTGGGCAGCATCGATGTGCTCAAGGTGGCGGCAATGCCGTTGTCGCAGTTGCGAGATGAGCTCAACGAAAGCTGCTTCATCGCTGTGTGGGGCAATCAGGGGGCCACGGTGGTAAGCATCGAACCTGCCGTGCGCGCAGTCACCGTGGTGACGCAGATCGGTTCGGTGCTGCCGTTGCTCAGTTCGTCCACCGGGCTGGTATTCGCCGCCTACCTGCCCGAGCGAGAAACCCAGGAGCTGCGCGACAGGGAACTGGCCGCGTTGCAACAAACCGCCAGTGACTACCACACACTGCTGGCCGGCATCCGCGAACAGGGCCTGCACCATGTGCATGGCCTGCTGATGCCGGGGGTGGATGCGCTGTCGGCGCCGGTATTCAACGCCATGGGGCAGATCGCCGCGGTGATGACCGTGGTCGGGCCGACGTCGATCTTCCATGCCGATGAACATGGGCCGGCGGCGCAGCGCCTGCTCACGGCCGCACGAACCGTGAGCTGGCGCATGGGTTACGCGGGCAACCCACACTGCGCCTCGACGTCTTGTGTTTCCTCCTCGACGAGCCAGAGCAGTTCCTGAGAGAAGCCGTCATAAAGGGCGGGTGCCACCTCGCTCACCAAATCGCTGTAGTCATCGCATAGCCGCCCGATCACACGCGAGAAGGCCGTGGGCTGCGACACCTCTGCCCGGGAAAGTACGGTGATGTATTTCTGCGCGGCACCGAACAGCCGCGCCAAAACCCCCGTGGAAGCCACCGTTCCTGCAACCCCCGCCGCGAACGACAGCAAGGCGGCAGAGCGGTCGCCATCGCTCCACGCGATGGCCCCGGTGACAAAGGACCTGGCCGCACAGAACAGCCCGACGGCCATGGCCGCCGGCGGAAACGGCACGCAGAGGATGCCTGCCAGTACGATCCCCCACTCCACCACCACGGCCGAAATACGCTCGGCAGCACCGGCGCTGTCTTCAGCGGCTTCGTTGATCATCCGCCTGATACGTTTTTCAAGGTCCTGGACAGGATCCCCGATATGCCCGATCTCCCCTATCGGCGGCCGCACTCCCCTGCCTCGGGCGACGGCATCCAGCACCACCCCAATGCCATCTCCGGCGCGCAGTTGCTCTTCGATCAATGCGTTCAAGCGCGACTGGCTCGATAACGGCACGCGGTCTTGGCAATAACCTGCCAAGTCGTGCTCACGCCAGGTGCTTGCCAGCTCGCTGAGGGTCCGCAGCGTGGGGCCTTGTGCGATTTCCGGCAGATAGACCAGGGGCTCAAGTTCGCGGCCCCAAGCATGTTTCAGCAGGTAGGCACCCTGGACGGGGCAATCGTCCATCCACAACGGATAAAGGCTGCACGCCGCGTCGATCGAGGTTCCCGAAAAAGTGTCGATCACCGACGCCAGCCACTGCGCATGGCGGCCCGACAAGCTGCCCTGAAGTTTCTCGCTGAGAACGGCACGCCTGATCTTCAAAGCAAAGAGCGTGCGATAACACTGCCTGAGCCTTTCATATTCCGGCTTGGAGCGGTCGAGTAACTGCGCTTTCACTTCTTCGATGTACTTGCTGCCCAGGTCGGCAGCACGGATGTAGCTCCCCAGCAGCGCCGGGCTCAGGTGCGAGATATCCTGGCCGTTAGCCGAGGTGATGCGGGCAAAGCCGGAAAAATTGTAATACGTGGGGTACCCTTTGATGACGGTCTGCGTCAGTGTGCGAAAAGCATCCTCTTCCAGCGCTATCAATACCTGATCCGGGTTGATCGGGCCGCCGCGATTGCCCGGGTATGAATTGATCTTTTCCGTCACCTGTCGATGGGCGAAGGTGCGAAAACTCGGCATCTTCATCAGCGACTGGTACCTGGCCTGCGCAAGCTTGAGCAGTTGGTCGGTATCAACCAGTGCCTGCTGCTCGGTACGACTGGCCTTGATGAACCAGCTTGGCGTGGTGGCCTGTTGATCCTCGATCAGGGCAATGATCTTGCGCCTGGCAAGAGCATTGAGCACATCCGGCCACTGCTGGGACTTGATCGGCGCGAGCGTCACGCTGTGCATGGACCAGTCGGTGGGCAGCATCTCGACCTTGCGCAAATGGCGTTTGAGCGAATCATGCTGGGCCCGCGAGCATTGCCCCAGCAGGTACTTACTGCCTACCGGCAACAAGGTCCAGCTACCGATTTCGAGCGCCATTTCCTGAAGTGAGTAGAAAAGATGAAAATCGCCTCCCGGCGCCCCAGGGGCATAGAGCAGGTACTGATCGCCCTGCACCAGGCACAGCAGGTCCTTCAAGGGCGTTTGCGCACCATCGAGGCAAACCAGACCGGCGCTGATGACATTGGCCTGCATTTTCCCCAGGCGTGCGTGGTGCAACAGATCGAACGCCGCTGTGTGAAAACCCTGATGACGAGCGGCCTGATTGGCCAGCGCCAGCCGCGCATCAAGCACCTCACACAGTGCGGCCATGGTCAAAGCGTCGTCATAGAGCGTACGGATCTGTTTGACGTAGTTCACGCGCAAATCCAGTTTTTCGATCACGCTCTGGATAGAGGTAGTCCCCAACAATGAACGGTGCCGCTCACCCAGGACTTCGACCTTGAGCTGGCCCCCGCTGTAGCCACCACTCAACGCCCAATCGAGCAGGGTGTGTTTCATCGCCTGCTCAGGGTCATCGACGTGACTGACACGCAGTCGTACCTGCTCGGGGTCGATATCCAGGCCAAGGGCTTGCTTGACCTGTTTCTTGGCGAAGCTGCGCAGGTCGCGCCATTGCGCCAGACGCTCGGCGCAACGCTTCTCCTTCACCTGCAAGTCATCTTCCAGATGTCGATAGGCTTGCAGTTCCTCGCCCTGCATGAACCGCCGCCATTCGGGCAGCAGGCTGGTGCGGTAAGCTCGCACATGCCGCGTCGCACGTTTCTGCAGCGCAGCCACCAGAGGCTCAAGCCGAGCCGCACTGTCGAGCTGGGCCAGACGCCGCGCGTCGTCGACCTTGACCCGTAGGCTGCGCTGGGTGGCCTTAAGCTGGATAGCTCGTAGATCACGGATGAAATACCTGTGAAGTGGCACTTGCAGCGGCACGAAATCGAGTGTCAAACCCTCTGTAGACAACGCCGCCCGCTCTTGCGAAGACAACAGCCAACGCAACGGGCTGCCTTCAGCAAAGGCAGGGGCGAGCTCACGGGCTGCGCGCACGCGTTCAGTGTCGAACCAGCAACCGCTGGCCAGGCTGTAGACCAGAAAATCCGCAGGTGCGTCGGGGTTCTGTTCGAGGTCATGACTGCTGGCAACGACACCCGGCAAGCGAAAGCGCAAATCTCCGGCAACCAGATACACCTCATGCTTGTTTATGTCCCCGTCCTGCTCAAGGGCCTCGATACCGGCTTCCCAGGCCTTGAACGTAAGGGCCTTGAGGCGCGTTTCAGCAAACATCAGCTGGATCAAATGGGACGCCAGCGTAAGTGGCTTCGTACTTAATCTGGACTGTTGCTCCCACCACCGGTCAAGAACCGCCTGCCTTTGCGGCACAAGCGACTCGACAACCGCCAACGGTAAACGCTTCTGCTCGGTGAACTGTTGTCGATGAGCCTCGGGGATCAGGCTGGCCAGTTGCACAACCGTAGCCATCAGTTGTTGCAGCTCCTGGGCGTGAGCCATCATGGCCTTCACCTGTTCTTTCACAGAGCGTGCATCTGGGCACCCTTCACCGAGATCGGGGGTGCCAAGATTGAAATCGAAAGACATGAACTGTGCTCCAAAATTACCGAAGCAGCAGAGTGAACGGATGATAAAGGCAATAGCGCAGGGAAGCTTACCCAGCACTTGGCACTGTTGCCTGAAACGTAACGGTGAATGTCGACAGAAGCTATTTTTCCTGACGGATCAAGCGCTTATTCTTGACTCACTGGCCGGCTTGAAGGGCTCTCCCCCCCGCCTTTCAAGCCTGCCAGGTTCACCGACGTAGATTTTGAAGCTCCTTGATCTGACGTCTCGATTGGCCGCTGCGGCTTGCAGCGGCCTTTTTTTTGGCGTCTGAACATGTACCCTGGCTGTCCGCTCAAAGTCTCGTCATGACCACGCCACCTTCGGCGGGTAGAAGCTCAGCAGCTGCTCACGAAAGGCCAGGTAGTGGCGCAGCACCTGCCCCGGCGCTTCAGTATGCGGGTAATGGCCAATGCCCAGTAACTGCACGGTGTCCGGCTCCGGCACCAGTTGCCGGTAGCGCTCAAGCATGTGCGCGCCGGAAAGCGGGTCGACCACGCCATTGATCAAGCGCAGCGGCACGCCTTTTCGTTGCATCGCCCCGACCCAGCGTTCGCGGTGCAACCTGCGCTCCGGCATGTAACCCACCAGCTTGTGCAGGATGCGCGTGCCCCGGTTGGCAGCGATCAGGCTCCAGAAATCATCCAGCGCGCTTTCACTGGGATGGGTGCAGGGGCCATACACCTGCATCACATTACGCACCAGGTCGTCACGCCCGAACGAGCGCCCGACAAGCCAGCCAAACCGGCTGAGCAGCAGCTTCTGGATCAGTAGCATGCGGCAGCTTTCGGGGAACAGCCCGCTGTTGAGAAACACGCAACTGGCGATGCCGGCACGCTGCTCATGGTGTCGCGCCAACAGTTCCTGAGCCACGCTGCCGCCATAGTCGTGGGCCAGCAGGTGCACGGGCTGCGCGACCTGCAGATGGGCAAGCAATGCCTGCTGCAAGTCTGCCTGCTCCATCAGGCTGTAAGTGTGATCGACGGGCTTGTCCGAATCACCAAAGCCGAGCATGTCGCAAGCGATCACCCGGAAACGTTGGCTCAGAGGGCCCCACAGGTAGTGCCAGTCCCAACTGGCGGTGGGGAAACCGTGTAACAGAAGCAGAGGCTCTCCTTGCCCTGCGGTCCAGTAGCGGATGCTCTGGCCCCGGAACATGAAACTCTGTGCCCGGGTACGCCAGACGCACAATGGAATCTCGGCCATAGGCATCAGATGGGTCCCGGTGTAGGGGTATTGGCGGAATAGGGCAAGGCTGCGGTCATTGCATGTCACCTCGGCACTTACATGTGCTCTCTATGTCGAGGCAAAGTCTAGCCAGCAGCCCATTGGCTGGAACTTGCGTTGCCAGCCAGCTTGATGACTGAGCGAGTCAGTGGCACGAACGGTCAGAGCAGCAAGGCCAACAAAGGCGCCGCGAACAGGTTGAGCAGCCCGGTCAGGACCATCACCAGGCCGGCCACCGAGCCTTCCTCACGGCCCACTTCCTGCGCCCGGCTGACCCCGGCACCATGCGCGCCAACACCGAACAGCGCCCCCCGTGCCAGCGGTGTGCGCAGCGGCAGCCAACGCAACAGCACACCGCCGAACATGGCACCGAGCACGCCGGTGAACATCACGAACACCGCGGTCAGTTCTGGCACCCCACCCAGGTCATGGGCCAGGGGCATGGCAAATGGCGTGGTGATCGAGCGCGGCACCAGCGACAGGCTGGTTGCGCTGTCCAGCGCCAACAGGTGCGCCAACCCCCAGGAGCTGGCGATCGAGGCACTGCTGCCGGCTACCATGCCCACCATCAGGGCCGGCCAATGACGCGCCAGCATGGCCCGCTGCTGCCAGATCGGCACCGCGAAAGCTACAGTCACCGGGCCGAGCACCCCCATCAACCAGTGGGTGTTGCGCGCATACTCGGCATAGGCCGTATGCAGCGGCACGGCCACACCCAGCAGCAACACCGGCACCAGGATCAACGGCGACAGCAGGTAGCGCTTGCTACGCCGATACAACCAACGGCTGCCCAGGTAAGCCAGCAAGGTCAAGGCCAACCAGAACAGCGGCATGGGTTCAAGGCTCACGGCGCAGCCTCCAGCGGCACACCATCTCAACGGTCATGGCGGTCACTATCATCACCATCAGCGTGCTCACGGCGATCACCAGCAAGATGCGCCAGCCCTCTTCACGGATCAGTGCGCCATAGTCGAGCAGGCTCATCAGCGCCGGGATGAAGAACAACAGCATCTCAGCCATCAGCCAGCCGGCCCCCAATTGCAGCATGGCCGGCTTGAGCACACCCGAAGCGAACAGTATCAACAGCAGTGCCAGGCCCATCACACCGCCGGGGATCGGCCAGCCCAGCCAACTGGCAATCTGGCCACCGAGCAGGAACAGGGCACAGATAACCGCCAGCTCGACGAGCAGGCGCAGGGCTTTTTTCAATAATGCAGGATTCATGGCGGGGTTCCTCGACAGGCCCTCATTTTAAGATTTGGCTGCCTAGGCCAGAAGCGAATTGTTAGACTGCCTGCCATTCCAGAATGGAATCGAAGCAATGGAATTCAAACAACTTCGCAGCTTTATCGAAGTGGTCCACCGCGGCGGCTTTACCCAGGCGGCACAGACACTGCACATCAGCCAGTCGGCCGTAAGCAAGCAGGTGGCCCAGCTTGAGCAAGATGTGGGCCAGCCGCTGCTGGAGCGTCAGGCGTCGCACCTGCACCTGACCGCTGCCGGGCGCATCGTGCTGGAGCGTGGCGAAGCCCTGCTGCGCCAGCGCCAGGCGCTGCTCAACGAGCTGGACGATCTCAGCCAGATGGAGCGTGGCGAACTACGCCTGGGCTTGCCGATGCTTGGCAGCGACACGTTGTTCGCCGGCTTGTTCGCCGAGTACCGGCGGCGCCATCCGAACATCGCCATCCAGCTGCTTGAAGGCGGCAGCCGCAGCGTCGAACAGGCCGTCAGAAGTGGCGAACTGGAACTGGGCGGCTGCTTGACGCCCACCGACGAGGCATTCGACTACCAGCCCTTCTGCAACGAACCACTGGATGCCTTGCTGCCGGCTGGCCATGCCCTGGCGGGCCTGGACGCCGTGGGCCTGGGGCAACTGGCCGACACACCGTTTCTGCTGTACCAGCGCAGTTTCGTGCTCAACGACCGGCTGCTGAAGGCGTGCCAGCAGCAGGGCTTCACCCCCAAGGAAGGCGGGCGCAGCGGCCAGGCGGATTTTTTGGCGGCGCTGGTGGCGGCGGGCCAGGGCGTGGTGATGCTGCCCCGGGTGGTGGCAAAAGCGCTGGAGCGCCCCGGGGTGGTGCGTGTGCCGTTGAATGCGCAGGAGGATTTGCGTTGGGATATCGCGTTTATCTGGCGACGCGGCGCCTACCTGTCACGGGCGGCGCAGGCGTGGTTGGCCTTGTTGCGCGAGCCCCTCGGCTAACACGCCTGCACAGGTGCCGGGTCAGGCGTTCAGTGCGCTCGCCAACTCAGCCAGCCAAGGCTCGGCATCCGCCTCCGGGGTCACCGTCTCGCTCGCATCCAGGCGCAGCATTGGCTGCACTTCGCGCACGCCCAGTTCGGCGAACAGCTCACGCATCTGCTCGCCACCACCGCAATAGGTATCGCCGTAACTGGAGTCGCCCAAGGCGATCACCGCGCCAGGCAGGCCGCGCCAAGCCGCGGGCAGTGTGTCACGAAGGGTGCTGTACAGCGCCATGAGGTTGTCCGGCAACTCACCCATGCCGGTGGTAGAGGTCACGGCCAGCAAGGCGTCGGGGGCAAAGCCCTGAAGATCCTGAAGAGTGGCACGCGCAGCATGCCAGGCCTCGAACCCCGCCGCCTTGAGCAGCGATTCAGCATGACGGGCGACTTCTTCGGCGGTGCCATAGACCGAGCCGGAAATAATGGCGACTTTCATCGGGTAGAGGATTCCGAAACTGAGTGAAAACGTAGGATACTAGCATTCAACGCTGGCAAAAGGCCGCCGTTACCCACGTCGCCATCTTCCGTTTTTCTTTACCAATGGCCCGGACATGATCAACGCGCAATTGCTGCAATCGATGGTCGATGCGTCCAATGACGGCATCGTGGTTGCCGAAAAGGAAGGCGACGACACCATCCTGATCTACGTGAACGCCGCTTTCGAATGCCTCACTGGCTACAGCCGTGACGAGATTCTCTATCAGGATTGCCGGTTCCTGCAGGGTGACGACCGTGACCAGCTTGGCCGCGCACGCATCCGCAAGGCCATGGCCGAGGGCCGCCCATGTCGCGAAGTGCTGCGCAACTATCGCAAGGATGGCAGCGCCTTCTGGAACGAGTTGTCGATCACGCCGGTGAAGAGCGACTTCGACCAGCGCACCTACTTCATCGGCATCCAGAAGGACGTCAGCCGCCAGGTCGAACTGGAACGGGAGCTGGCAGAACTGCGCGCTCGTCCGAAACCCGACGAACGCGCCTGAACCAAGTCCGCCACGCACGGTCAATTCCGTTGAAGAAATCGCCACCACCGAGTTCGATTATGCAAGCAGACGCGCTCCTGACCCAGGACGAGCTGGATTTCATACAGAACATGCAGCATTCGCCGCAACTTAACCTGGCTGACACTATGTCGAGCCTGCTGGTCAATGGCGACCGCCGCATACAAAGCTTGCTCACCCGGTTGGTGGCTAACGAGCAGGTGACCTTGCAGGCCCAGTTCAACAACCAGCAGATCAGTTTTCCGCTGCAGCTGGTAGAGGACGAGTTCCACGCCCTGCACCTGCAGCTGGGCTCACCGGAAATCTACGAAGACGGCCCCATGCTGCGCCCATGGCGCTTGTCGCTGGACCAGCCGAGCGCACTGCTCAATGCCCATGACGAGGCAAGCGGCCTGTGGGTGCGCGAGATTTCCTTCAAAGGCGTGCTGCTGGAAGTCCGTGATTTGCCAACAGCCCCCACCCGCTTCGAGCTGCGCTTCGCCCCCGGCGGCATCACCCCGATCGAACTGCATGGTGTGTTGGGCCGGCGCATCGGCACGGACCTAGCTGCCTACGACCTCGGCCAAAGCCCAGCCGAAGAAATCGAACGCCTGCGCGACTACATCCTCCAGGCCCACCGCCACGCCCACCCCGAGCTGCACACTCAGGTATCGAGCTGACGAGCCAGAAACTGCCGCAAGCGCTGGCGCATCACACTGCCCTGCGCGCCCAGGCAGGCTACAGGGCTGCCAGCCAGGCTGTCCTGTACCGCTTCCGCCGCTTCACCGGCCAGTAACAACGGGCATTCCAGCATCGACGCCAGGCGCTTGAAGTGCCTGGCGAGTTCTGCTGTGGGCGACTGATGGGAAAACAGCACCAGGGCGTCCGGCTTCAGCCGTTCGCAGACCAGCGCAAGCTCTTGCAGCGGCTGCCCGTTCGCCAGCGGGATCACGCGTGTTTCGTCGCTGCCCAGGATCAGGCTGGTTACCAGCAACTCAAGCTCATGGCACTGCCCCGGCAATGGCGCCAATAGCACGGTGCGGCTACACGGCACACGGGCCAGCTGCAAGCGGGCGAAAACCCGACCGCGCAGGAACTGGTCATAGAACAGCCATTCGCTGGCCTGCCCATAGCCGCCTTGCCGAACGACCATGTCATGCCAAACCGGCATGAACACATCGGCGAAAACCTGGTCCAGGGTGCTGGCCGCGAACACCTCGTCATAGAGGCGATTCAGGCTCGCCACATCGAAGTGTTGTACCGCCAGGCGAATCTGGTTTTGCCAGCGCAGGCAGGCGTCCACCGCGCCGCCAGCCTGCCCGGAGAGCGCATTGTCGCGAGCGAGAATGCTGCCCACCTTGCTGACCGCCACGCCGCGCTCCAGCCACCCGAGGATACGGCGGATTTCATCGATATCAGCCAGGGAATACAGGCGGTGACCACTGTCGGTACGGATGGGCTGGATCAGCCCATAACGGCGTTCCCAGGCGCGAAGGGTCACGGCGTTGACACCGGTCAAGCGTGACACTTCACGAATCGGAAACAGCTCCTGCTGCTCGAAACTCGCATCGATCACCGGTTTACGTCCCTGCTCGTTCATCTGCACGAAGTACCCTGAGTGCGTAAAAACTGTGCACATAGCTTACTACGACTGTGTCGGTCTGTTGGACCCACCGTTTGCCAGCTGATAGTTGCCGAGGAACGCAACTTCGCGATAATGCGTGCCCGATTCTTGCATGCACGACTGCGTCGCCCACCACCCCGGGCCACACAGCCAAAGGGCCAGCTACCCGCCAGCCCCATTGCCAGGAGATACACAATGTCTACCCCACCCGTCACCCTCATGGTGTCGCGCCGCGCCGCCCATGGCCGCTACCAGGACCTGCTGGCCTGGCTGCACGAAGGCGAACAGCTGGCCACCGACTTCCCTGGCTACCTCGGCTCGGGCATCCTTGCCCCGCCCCGGGATGGCGACGAATTTCAGATCATCTTCCGCTTCAGCGACGAGCCGACGCTGCATGCCTGGGAGCACTCCGCCTCTCGCCGCGCATGGTTACAACGCGGCAACGGTCTGTTCGAACGCCCCAAAGAGGCGCGCGTTAGCGGTATCGACGACTGGTTCGGCACCAACACGGTGCAGAAACCGCCACGCTGGAAGCAGGCCGTGGCCATCTGGCTGGCGTTTTTCCCAGTTTCGCTGGCCTTCAACCTGCTGTTCGGCCATTGGTTGACGGCACTCGACCTCGTGCCCCGGGTACTGCTCAGCACCCTGGCCCTGACGCCGGTCATGGTGTACCTGTTCATCCCGCTGTCCACCCGCCTGCTAGCCAGTTGGCTGCATGCCTCCCCGGCCACTGCCGGCGCCTTGCGCAGCCGCTGAGGCCAGGCCATACAACAGGGAAACAGTTCGGGTATGCTGGGTGGCAACCAAAGGACAGACAAGTTGACCACCCCGAACATGAACAGCCCCATTCTCGTTACCGGAGCCAGCCAGCGCGTCGGGCTGGCCCTGGCCCTCGAACTGGCACAGGCCGGCCATACGGTGGTCAGTGCCAGCCGCAGCATCCAGCCGCAGGCAGCCCACCCCAACATCGTGCAGTTTCAGGCCGACCTGTGCCAGGCGGGCGACCGCCAGGCGCTGATCGATCACCTGCACGATCGTTACGACGGACTGCGCGCCATCATCCACAACGCCTCGCTATGGCTCGACGACGGCCTCGACAACCTCGAGACCATGTTCCGCCTGCACGTCGAAGCGCCCTACCACCTCAACCTGGCCCTGGGCGACCTGCTGGCCAAGGTGGAAAAGGCCGACATCATCCACATCTGCGACGAAACCTCCTCGCGCGGCAGTAAAAGCCACATCGGCTACGCCGCCACCAAGGCCGCGCTGCAGAACATGGTGCTGTCATTCGCCGAAAAATATGCGCCCAAGGTGCGTGTGAACGGTATCCTGCCTGGGCTGCTGATCCTCAAGGAAGGGGGTGACGACGCCTACCGCCAGCAAACCCTGAAAAAGGCCCTGCTGGAGTTCGAACCCGGCGCCGGCCCGCTGATCGAGACCGTCAAGTACCTGCTCGCCAGCCAGTACAGCACCGGCAGCCAGGTGGTCATCAACGGTGGCCGCCACCTGAAGAACCGCATGACTTGAGAGAAGACCATGACCCCACAGCAACAGCTCGAGCTCGAGGCCGCCGCGTTCCGGCGCCTGGTCGAACACCTGCAAAAGCGCACCGATGTACAGAACATCGACCTGATGAACCTGTCCGGTTTCTGCCGCAACTGCCTGTCCAAGTGGTACAAGGCCGCCGCTGACGAGCGTCAGCTGGACCTGAGCCTGGATGATGCCCGCGAAGCGGTGTACGGCATGCCCTACGCCGAGTGGAAAGCCCAATACCAGAAAGAAGCCAGCGCCGAACAACAAGCGGCGTTCGAAAAAGGAAAACCTCGTGACTGACCTGAATACCCTGCGCGCAAGCCTGGCCAGCGGCCAACATGTATTTGCCGATACCTTGGCGTTCATTGCCGACAACTACAGCTACCAGCCGCAGGCCTTCAATAACGGCGGTGTGGAGAATGCGGCAGGGCAGAACGAAGGTTCGTGCAAAACCCTGGGCCTGGCCTTGCTTGAAGGGCTGAGCGACCAGGAAGCACTGCTGGCCTTCGGCGAGCACTACCGTGATGTGCTGGCCACGCCTGAGGGCAGCGACCATGGCAACATCCGTGCACTGATCAAACACGGACTGGCGGGCGTGAAGTTTGCTGCGCAGCCGCTTGCGCGCAAGGCTTGAGATAGCCGGGGCCGCTTTGCGGCCCCACGATCCTGCGCCCACCGTCAATCGATGATTGTGCCAGGCCCCCCACCTTCCAGCCTCCCCTGCCGCAACCACTGCAAGGCTACCGGCCACAAGCTTTCGCGAAACCGGTCATGGAAAAACGCGAAATGGCCAATTTCCTCGGCCGAGATATCCACAGGTGCAATACGCAGGTGCTTTCGCTCGGCCCCCTGTAGATAACCCAACAAACGCTCGGTCGCCGCCACGGTCCCGAAAGGGTCGTCCGTCAGACTGATGGCCAGCGTCGTCGCACGCACCTGGGCGAACGGTAGCGCCGCCAACGCCCGCCCGCTGGGGCGGTGCTCATAACGTGGGGTACGCGTGCTCCAGTCGTGCACCACGCCGTATGGCGTGTCTTCCAGCCAACCCAGGCGCTTGCCGGGAAAGTAGCCGAATACCCGGGTCAACAGCGGCATGACCACATGCCACTTGCCGAACAGCTGCCAGCGCTGGTTGGCCGCGTAGTCGCGCCAGTAGGCGAACTGCGCGCCAACCATCACGACCCGACGGATCAGGCCAGCCGACGGTGCCAGGCCTACTGCACAACCGCCGAAACTGTGCCCCACCACGTCCACCGGCTGACCTGGAAAATGCGCTGCCGCATGCGCCAGCATGGCTTCGAAATCCAGCCGGCCCCAGTCGCTCCAGGAGGCCTGGAAACCACGCAGCGACGCCGGCCGGGATTCGCCGATACCACGGTAGTCGTAGGTCAGCACATCACAGCCGTGGGCGAACAGGTAGTCGGCAAAACGGGCGTAATAACGGCAGCGTACCGAAGTGGCAGCGTTGATGATCACCAGCGGGCGCTGGGGGTCAGGTTGGGCGTGGCGCCAGCAGAAGCCGCCGAGGCGGTAGCCGTCGGCCGCGGGGTGGCGAAATGGGGTAGCAGGTTGGGTGAGGCTACTCATGGCGCATTCCCTGTCGTTGTGCGCCAAAACTAGCAAATATTTTGTAGCCTGTACCGGCCTCTTCGCGGGTGCAGGCTGATCCGATTACAGCTCGACGCAGTCGAACTTCACATCGGTGGCCACGTCTTCGTCGTAGTTGACGTCAGCGCGCTCGAAGCCGAACAGGTTGAGGAACTGCTTCTTGTAACCGGCGTAGTCGGTCAGTTCGAACAGGTTCTCGGTGGTCACCTGTGGCCACAGGGCCTTGCAGGCGTTCTGCACGTCGTCACGCAGTTCCCAGTCGTCCAGGCGCAGGCGCCCCTTCTCGTCGACCTCTGCCGGCGCACCGTCGGTACGGTACATACGGTCGCGGTACATGCGGTCGAGCTGGTCCTGGGTGCCTTCGTGAACACCTTTCTCCTGCATGATCTTGAAGACCATCGACAGGTACAGTGGCATCACCGGGATGGCCGAGCTGGCCTGGGTAACCACCGACTTGAGCACCGCCACATTGGCGCCGCCTTTCACTTCACCGGCCAGCTTCTGGTTCAGACGCAGGGCGGTTTCGTCCAGGTCCTGCTTGGCCTGGCCCAGTGCACCGTGCCAGTAGATCGGCCAGGTGATATCGCTGCCGATATAGCTGAAGGCCACGGTGCGAGCGCCTTCGGCCAGTACATTGGCGCCAGCCAGCGCATCGATCCACAGCTGCCAGTCCTGGCCACCCATGACGGTGACGGTGTCGGCAATTTCCTGCTCGGTGGCCGGCTCGATGCTGGCCTCGATGATGGTGTCCTTGTTGGTGTCGATGGCGGTCGACTTGTATGGCTGGCCGATCGGCTTGAGTGCCGAGCGAATGACTTCACCGGTCTGCGGCAGCTTGCGCACGGGCGAAGCCAGCGAGTAGATGACCAGGTCGACCTTGCCACCCATTTCGTTCTTGATCAGCTCGATGACCTTGGCGCGGGCTTCGTCGGAGAAGGCGTCACCGTTGATCGACTTGCTGTACAGGCCCTCGGCCTTGGCGAACTTGTCGAAGGCGGCAGCGTTGTACCAGCCAGCAGTGCCGGCCTTGGTCTCGGTGCCTGGTTTTTCGAAGAACACGCCCAGGGTGTCGGCCTTGAAGCCGAAGGCCGCCGTGATGCGGGCAGCCAGGCCGTAGCCGCTGGAAGCACCGATGACCAGGACCTTCTTCGGGCCATCCTCGCGTACGCCCAGCTTGCGGGTGGCTTCGATCTGGTCACGGACGTTGAGCTCGCAGCCCTTCGGGTGAGTCGTGGTGCAGATGAAACCGCGAACCTTAGGATGAATGATGGCCAATGTCTGTACCTCGTCAGGTTTATGCCAGGAAAGCGCCGCTTGGGGCGATTCCGATTGATCAGAGGGTGAGACTACCCCCGCAGGTTATCCGACACATATTACGGGGTGATCAGAGGGATGCAAAACCAGAGTTCGTCTGTGCAGGAGGGTCATGGCTGCAGGAAATCCAGATTGGCTGGTTAGAACCTTCGCCAGCCATTGATTTGCTTTTCACATCAATCAGAAAGAAAAACAAACTTAACAAATAAGCCAAACCCGCCGATGCTGGCGGCACTACGCCCATTGCACGGAGAACAACAACATGAACGACGTGGTGATCGTCGCCGCAACCCGTACCGCCATCGGCAGCTTTCAGGGCGCCTTGGCCACAGTGCCTGCGGTCGACCTCGGCGCCGCCGTGATCAAGCAACTGCTGAAACAAACCGGGCTGGACCCGGCGCAGGTCGACGAAGTCATCCTCGGCCAAGTGCTCACTGCCGGTGCCGGTCAGAACCCGGCACGCCAGGCAGCGATCAAGGCTGGCCTGCCTTTCAGCGTACCGGCCCTGACCCTGAACAAGGTCTGCGGCTCGGGCCTCAAGGCCCTGCACCTGGCCGCCCAGGCGATCCGCTGTGGCGATGCCGAAGTGGTGATTGCCGGTGGCCAGGAGAACATGAGCCTTGCCCCCTACGTCATGCCCTCGGCCCGCACCGGCCAGCGCATGGGCCATGGCCAACTGATCGACAGCATGATCACGGACGGCCTGTGGGATGCCTTCAATGACTACCACATGGGCATCACTGCCGAAAACCTGGTGGACAAGTACGGCCTCAGCCGTGAGCAGCAGGATGCCTTTGCTGCCGAATCGCAGCGCAAGGCAGTGGCAGCGATCGAGGCTGGCCGTTTCGACGCTGAAATCACCCCCATCGTGCTGCCGCAGAAAAAGGGAGAGCCCAAGGTTTTTGCCCGTGACGAGCAACCACGCCCGGACACCACCGCCGAGTCCCTGGCCAAACTGCGCCCGGCCTTCAAGAAGGACGGCAGCGTCACCGCAGGCAATGCCTCCAGCCTGAACGACGGCGCCGCCGCCGTGCTTTTGATGAGCGCAGCGAAGGCCGAGGCTTTGGGCTTGCAGGTACTGGCGAAGATCGCCGCCTACGCCAGTGCCGGGGTAGACCCCGCGATCATGGGCATTGGTCCGGTTTCGGCGACCCAGCGTTGCCTGGACAAGGCCGGTTGGCAACTGGCCGAACTGGACCTGATCGAAGCCAACGAAGCCTTTGCCGCCCAGGCGCTGGCCGTGGGCAATGCGCTGGAATGGGATGCCGCGCGGGTCAACGTCAATGGAGGGGCGATTGCCCTGGGCCACCCGATTGGTGCTTCCGGGTGCAGGGTGCTGGTGACCCTGCTGCACGAGATGATCAAACGGGATGCCAAGAAAGGCCTGGCGACCTTGTGCATTGGTGGTGGACAAGGGGTGGCGCTGGCCATCGAGCGCTGATTGATTCAAGCAGGCCCGGCCTCTTCGCGGGTAAACCCGCTCCTACACTGATCGGTGGTGGACACACATCGGTGATCGGGCGCAGGCCGTCGTAGGAGCGGGTTCACCCGCGAAAGGGCCGGGCCTGCTGGCCAATTTCCACCAGCCGTTCACCGTTGCAGCTGCCACCGTATTCGCGGGTAAACCCGCTCCTACACAGATCGGTGGTGGACACACATTGGTGATCGGGCGCAGGCCGTCGTAGGAGCGGGTTCACCCGCGAAAGGGCCGGGCCTGCTGGCCAATTCCCACCCGTCGTTCACCGTTGCCGCCGCCACCGTATTCGCGGGTAAACCCGCTCCTACACTGGTGGTGGACACACATCGGTGATCGGGCGCAGGCCGTTGTAGGAGCGGGTTTACCCGCGAAAGGGCCGGCACAGGCAGCAAATGATCAAGCCGCGGCTCGAGCCTGCTCCAGCGAAGCGGCCAGCACCGCCACTTCCTGGCACTTCTGCACAGCCAGATCCACTGGACTCTCCAGCAACGAACAGGCCGGCGCCAACCACAGCCGCTCACCCAGGCGTTCATGGGCTTCGTGCAGCAGCCCCAGGGTCTTGCCCAGATCGCAGGGCGAGGCGTTGCGACCGTCGACCAGGCCCAGCGACAGGACCTTGTAGGCCGGCAGGCGGTCGAGAATGGTCTGGTACTGCTCGGGCGCCTGAACCAGATCGACGTGCAGGCCATCGACCGGCAGGTTGGCGGCCAGGCCGAGGTTGCCCTCCAGGCCACCGAAGTACGTGGCGATCAGCTTCTTCAACGGTGCGCGTTGAAGGATGTTGTAGACGCGTTCATAGGCGTTTTTCCAGTCCTGGGGCAGCGCCTGAGCGAGGATGGGTTCATCGATCTGCACCCATTCAACGCCCAGCGCGGCCAGGCGGTTGAGGAGCTGGTCATACACGGGCAGCAGGCGGTCAAGCAGCTCCAGCTTGTCGAAGTCACCGCCCAGGGTCTGGCCCTGCCACAGGTAGGTCAAGGGGCCGATCACTACCGGCTTGACTGCATGACCCAGTGCCTTGGCGTGCTCCACTTCATCGAACAGTGGTTCCCAGTTCAGAATGAACGGCTGATCGCCTGCGCTAAGCACGTGGCTGTCCCAGGCGAAATCGCCGACCGGCAGCAGCTCGATGCCAGCGTCTTTCTGCACCTGCCAGTGGCGGGCACGCAGCTCGCGGTCACGGCCGATGTGTGGAAAGCCCAGGTTATGTGCCAGTGCCATGTCTTGTCCCTTCAGCATGCTTGAATGAATGAAGGGGATTCTCCGGCTGGCGGGGTATTGAGACAAACTCATTAAATTTGAGATGAACCCAAGAAATCTTCATGATCATGCTGTCATGGTCTTCGCGCCCCCATGTCTCATTCAGATCACCACCTTGCGCATCCGGACATGACCCGGCTCGCCTTCTGCCGCACAATGCCACCCTGACCATACCAGGTGCCCGGCCAATATGAGCCTGCTGAAAACCGCCCTGCGCGAACAGAACTTCGTCTGCGTAATGGAGTTCGTCCCCAAGCCTTCCGCAGAACGATTTGCCGCCATGGAAGCGATCATGGCCCGCGCGCACCTGTGCGGCTGGCCTATGACCGTCGCCATCGGTGATCGTGTCGGCAGCCCGCTGGACATGTCACCGCTGGACGCCCTTGCCTCGTTCAGCAACCCGGTGCCTGCCCTGCCGCATTTTTCAGGCAAGGATCGCGAACGCCACCACCTGCTCGCCCAACTGCAACGCATGGACGCCGCTGGCCTCGACCAGCTGTTACTGCTGACTGGCGACCGCCTGCCCGGCCATGAAACTGGCCAGCGCCCGGTGCGTTATCTGGAATCGGTCGCCGCCCTGCAGGTTGCTCGCCAGGCCTGCCCGCACTGGCTGCTGGGCGCGGCGCTTAACCCGTTCAAGTACCACGAGGAAGAAGGCGGCGCCCAGTATTTCAAGGCCGAGAAAAAGCTGGCAGCGGGGGCTGACTTCCTCACCTTGCAGCTGGGCTTCGATGCCGCCAAGCATCAGGAAGCCATACACTGGATGCGCCGTCAGGCCTCACCCAAGCCCATGCTGGCCTGCCTCATGAGCCTCACCCACGGGCGCGCGGCGATGCTCGACCACGTGGCCGGCGTCACTGTCACGCCATCCATGCGCGACATGCTCGAAGCGGAGACGGCGCAGTCCAAGGCCTTTGCCCAGGCGCGCAGTGTTGACCGCCTGGCCTTGCAGATTATCGGTACAAAGCTGATGGGGTACGCCGGTGTGCACCTGTCAGGGGTTCACACACTCGAACAGCTGCTGGCCCTGGAGGCCCGTATCGAGCACTGGCAAACCCAGGTTCAGTCTCTGGAGCAATGGGCACCAGCCTGGCACGCCAGCTGGCAGATGCCTGGCCTGCCGGCGGTGACCTTCCATCCGCCACAGGCTGGCTGGCGCCTGGGCGAGTCTCGGGTCGATGCCTCACTCAAGGAAAAAGCCCGCTATCACCTGATGCATGGCATGCACGCACTGCTGTTCAGCCGGCGCAACAGCCTGAGCAAGGCCTTCGGCTGGGCGGTGCGCCAGCCTCTGTGGGGTACACGCGTCGGCGCACACGTGCTGCACACGCTGGAGCGCAGTGTGAAGCGCCCGCTGGTGGGTTGCGACACCTGCGGCCGTTGCCGCCTGGAAGACACCTTGTATATCTGCCCGGAAACCTGCCCTAAAGGCCTGGCCAATGGCCCTTGCGGCGGAACCGCCCTGAACCGCTGCGAGTTCGGCGACCGCGAGTGCATCCACAGCGTCAAGTACCGCACCGCCAAAGCAGTGCGGCAAACCGCTGTGCTGACCGAACGCCTGATCCCGTGCATCGAGGTCGAAACCCGCCACCGCAGCTCATGGCCGCAGTGGTTCGCGGGGCAGGCGCCGCAGCGGCTCAGCCCGCAGCCATTGCCTCGAAGCCAGCCCGAATCGTAGCCTCGGGCAGTTCATCGGCAATGAACACCATCACGCTCTCGCGCGCTTCGCCTGCAGCCCACTCGGCGTCCCAGTCGAAGCCATACAGCTTGAGCACGCCCTGAAACACCAGCTTGCGCTCCTCGCCGGCAATGTTCAGTACGCCCTTGTAGCGCAGCAGCTGTTTGCCGTGGGTTTCCAGCAGCTCATTCATGAAGTTGCTGAGGCGGTCGATATCCAGCGGGGCTTCGGTACGCAGCACCATCGTGGAGATACGGTCCGGGGTGGCAGGCTTGAGCACCGGTCGCAACATCGGTTTCAGGTTCACCCCAAGGTCGGGGTTGAGGTTGAAACCTCGCACATCCAGTAATTCAGCCAGGTCGATGCAGCCGTGCTCAACCACACGGATCGCAGCCCTGCTATTGATGCGGACCAGGCGTTCGCGCAGGGCTTCAACCGCAGCAGGCTCAACCAGGTCGGTCTTGCTCAGCAGCAGACGATCGGCAAAGCCGACCTGCGCCTGAGCGATGGTCTGGGTCAGATGTAGTTCGGCATGCGCGGCATCGACAAGGGTGATGATGCCGTCGAGGATGTAGCGCTCACGCAGCTCCTCGTCGATGAAAAACGTTTGCGCTACCGGCGCCGGGTCGGCCAGGCCGGTGCATTCGATCACCAGGCGATCGAAAGCGATTTCCCCGGCATCCAGGCGTTCAAGCAGCAGGTAGAGCGCGCGAGTCAGGTCGCCATGGATGCTGCAACATACACAACCGTTGGCCAAGGTCATGACCTGCACCGGCTGGTCACCCAGCAGTTGGCTGTCGATGCCGGCCTCGCTGAATTCATTTTCGATCACGGCGAGCTTCAGGCCATGCTCGGCCTTGAGCATGTGCTTGAGCAAGGTGGTCTTGCCGGCACCGAGGAAGCCTGTGAGGACGGTTACGGGAATGGGCGTCTGCACGCAAAATACTCCTGAATCTGAAAATGACTGTGGGAGCCGGTTACCCAGGCTCCCACAGGTTTACACGTACCGCAGGCTCAACAGCACTTGGGCCCTGACTTGCCACCGTAACGTGCTTCCTGACGTTCGCGGAAGAACGCCTCGTAGCTCATCACCGGCTTGTCCGGATGCGTTTTCTGCATGTGTTCGACATAGTTGTCGTAGTCGGGCATGCCGACCATCAGGCGGGCTGCCTGCCCCAGGTATTTGCCCAGTCGACCCAAGTCGTTGAACATGATTGCAGTCCTCTCGATTACGCGTCAGGCAACGCCTGGAACGGGGTTTCCTTGTCGCTACGTTCTTTGCGGCCCAAGGCGGCGTAGCCGACCTTGATGGCGAAGAACAGGATGCTGAAGACCACCAGCAGGAACAAGATCGTCAGGCCCGCGTTGGTGTAGGCGTTGAAGATCACGTGCTGCATCTGCCCGATGTCCTTGGCCGGGGCCAGTACCTGGCCGGCGTCCAGCGCAGTGCTGTACTTCTTGGCCAGGGCCAGGAAGCCGACAGCCGGATTGGGGTCAAACAGCTTGATCAGGCCTGCAGCCGTGGTGCAGATCAGCAGCCATACGGCCGGCAGCAGGGTGACCCAGATGTAGCGCTGACGCTTCATCTTGATCAGCACCACAGTACCGAGCATCAAGGCGATACCGGCCAGCATCTGGTTGGAGATACCAAACAGCGGCCACAAGGTGTTGATGCCACCCAGTGGGTCGATGACGCCCTGGTACAGCAGATAGCCCCAGAGCGCCACGCAGCCAGCGGTGGCGAGCAGGTTGGCCCCCCACGATTCGGTGCGTTTGAGTGCAGGCACGAAGCTGCCCAGCAGGTCCTGCAGCATGAAGCGCCCGGCACGAGTACCAGCGTCTACCGCCGTGAGGATGAACAGCGCCTCGAACAGGATCGCGAAGTGGTACCAGAAGGCCATGGTGTTTTCACCTGGCAACACCTGGTGCAGGATCTGCGCGATACCGACCGCCAGGGTTGGCGCACCGCCGGCACGGGCCAGGATGGTGTGCTCGCCGATGTCACGGGCAACGGCTTCGAGCTGCTCGGGTGTAATCAGGAAGCCCCAACTGCTGACGGTCTGCGCCACCGACGCGACATCGGTACCGACTACTGCCGCCGGGCTGTTCATGGCGAAGTACACGCCCGGTTCGATCACCGAGGCCGCAACCATGGCCATGATGGCGACGAACGATTCCATCAGCATGCCGCCGTAGCCGATATAGCGGGCGTTGGTTTCGTTATCCAGCAGCTTGGGGGTGGTCCCCGAGGAAATCAGCGCGTGGAAGCCGGACACCGCACCACAGGCAATGGTGATGAACAGGAACGGGAACAGGGTCCCCTTCCACACCGGGCCCGTGCCGTCGGTGAACTGGGTCAGCGCCGGCATTTTCAGCTCGGGCGCGATGATCAGGATACCGATGGCCAGGCCAACGATGGTGCCGATCTTCAGGAAGGTCGAGAGGTAATCCCGCGGCGCCAGTACCAGCCACACCGGCAGCACGGCGGCGACAAAGCCGTAACCCACCAGCATCCAGGTGATCTGCACGCCGGTGAACGTGAACGCCGGGCCCCACACCGGATCTGCAGCGATCACGCCCCCCAGCCAGATCGAGGCCAGCAGCAGTACCACGCCAACGACCGAGATTTCGCCAATGCGGCCCGGGCGGATGTAGCGCATGTAGATGCCCATGAACATCGCGATCGGGATGGTCGCCATCACCGTGAACATGCCCCATGGGCTTTCGGCCAGGGCCTTGACCACAATCAGCGCCAGCACCGCGAGGATGATGATCATGATCAGGAAGCAGCCAAACAGGGCGATGGTGCCCGGGATTCTGCCCATTTCCTCGCGCACCATGTCGCCCAGCGAGCGCCCATTGCGGCGGGTAGACAGGAACAGGACCATGAAGTCCTGCACCGCACCGGCCAGCACCACGCCGGCGATCAGCCACAACGTGCCGGGCAGGTAGCCCATTTGCGCGGCGAGTACCGGCCCGACCAAGGGGCCTGCGCCGGCGATGGCAGCGAAGTGGTGACCGAAAAGAATGTGTTTGTTGGTCGGGACGTAGTCCAGGCCGTCATTGTTGAGCACCGCCGGGGTGGCACGGCGGGGGTCGAGTTGCATCACCTTGGTGGCGATGAACAGGCTGTAGTAACGATAGGCGACCAGGTAGATGGCCACCGCCGCGACCACGATCCACAAGGCGTTGATCGCCTCGCCGCGACGCAGGGCAACCACACCCAGTGCGCAGGCGCCTATGACTGCCAGCGCCAGCCACGGAATATGGCGTAGCAGGCTATTATTGTTGTTCATGGTTAGCTTCCAGCTGGTGGATTGGAAAGACCGCCCACCGAGTCTAGGGCCAGTCAAGCAGCATTGCCACACTTGCTTCGTTCTAGAGCCTCTGCGGCCAGATTGCAGTACCTGATGCACATGCAACTCTAACTATAGTCAGGATGACACCTGATGACCTATTCGAGGATCCAAGCCATGAGCGATCATGACGAACGCCGCCGCTTTCAACGCATCGACTTCGATGCCCCCATCGAGCTGCGCCAGGGGCTGAAACGCTGGCCTGCAAAACTGCTGGACCTTTCACTCAAAGGCTTGCTGATCGAACGCCCCGCAGGCTGGGATGCCGACCTGACTCAGGACTTCGACGCCATCATCGAGCTGAACGAAGATGCCCGTGTGCAGATGCAGGTCGAACTGCGCCACGAAGAACCGGACCGCCTGGGCTTCATCTGCCTGTACATCGACCTCGATTCGATGAGCCATTTGCACCGTCTTGTGGAGTTGAACGTGGCTGACAGCACCGAAATGATGCGTGAGCTGCGCGAACTCATCGAATAATGAAATCTCTTAGCTAGCTAATAGCCTTCCCGTCTGGTGTTTCTTGTCTACCCAGACAGCTTTAAGCCTGGGTAGCGATGCTTTGTACACACCCTTCCAATACAGCTTCTGCCAAGTTGGTACGCCTTCTGCATTGGGTTTTAACACACCCTGCAGCCGGATCTGTTCGCGCTCCGATCAAAATATTGTATACAATTCTTGTAGCAATCAATTGTAGGAAGTGTCTACAGTAGCGGCACAACAATAAACAGAGAGCCTGCTCCATGACTACGTCCCCTAGCACGTCTCCCGCCAAGCGGCCCGAGGATGAAAACCTCGGCCTTGGTGCCAACCTGGCCTATGGTCTGCAGCATGTGCTGACCATGTATGGTGGGATCGTCGCAGTACCCCTGATCCTGGGGCAGGCCGCGGGCCTGAATGGTGCCGAAATCGGCATGCTGATCGCCGCCTCGCTGTTCGCCGGTGGCCTTGCCACCCTGCTGCAGACCCTTGGCCTGCCATTCTTCGGTTGCCAGTTGCCACTCGTGCAAGGCGTGTCGTTCGCCGGTGTGGCGACCATGGGCGCGATCCTGAGCAGCGAGGGGGGCGGTGGCCTGCCAGGGGTGCTCGGCGCGGTCATGGCTGCATCGCTGATCGGCTTTCTGATCACACCGGTGTTTTCGCGCATCACCAAGTTCTTCCCGCCGCTGGTGACCGGTATCGTCATCACCACCATCGGCCTGACCCTGATGCCGGTTGCCGCACGCTGGGTGATGGGTGGCAACAGCGCCTCGCCGGAGTTCGGCAGCATGGCCAACATCGGCCTGGCCGGGCTGACCTTCGCCATCGTGCTGCTGCTGAGCAAGCTTGGCAGCGCCACCATCTCACGCCTGTCGATCCTGCTGGCCATGGTGGTTGGCACGCTGATCGCCTGGGCACTGGGCATGACCGATTTCAGCAAGGTCAGCGAAGGCCCGATGTTCGCCTTCCCCACGCCGTTCCACTTTGGCATGCCGGAGTTCCACATCGCCGCGATCCTGTCGATGTGCATCGTGATCATGGTGACCCTGGTGGAAACGTCGGCCGATATCCTCGCCGTGGGTGAGATCATCGACACCAAGGTGGACTCCAAGCGCCTGGGCAACGGCCTGCGCGCCGACATGGCATCGAGCATCCTGGCGCCGATTTTCGGTTCGTTCACCCAGAGCGCGTTCGCCCAGAACGTCGGCCTGGTGGCCGTGACCGGCGTCAAGAGCCGCTACGTGGTGGCTACCGGCGGCGTGATTTTGGTGGTACTCGGCCTGCTGCCAGTCATGGGCCGGGTGATTGCCGCCGTGCCTACCCCGGTACTGGGCGGCGCCGGTATCGTGCTGTTCGGTACCGTGGCGGCCAGCGGTATCCGCACCCTGTCCAAGGTCAGCTACAAGAACAACGTCAACCTGATCATCGTCGCGGCCTCGCTGGGCTTCGGCATGATCCCGATTGCCGCGCCGACCTTCTACCACCACTTCCCGAACTGGTTCGAGACCATCTTCCACTCCGGCATCAGCTCGGCGGCGATCATGGCCATCCTGCTGAACCTGATCTTCAACCATTTCACCACCGGCAACTCGGAAAACCAGTCAGTGTTCGCTGCAGCCTATGAGCGCACCATCCAGTATTCGGACATTTCCGCGCTGCGTGATGGGGACTACTTCAAAGATGGCAAGCTGTTCGATGCCGAGGGTAACGAAGTACCGATGCTGGAACTGGACGAGCATGGCAATGAAACAGTCAGGCGCACGGCCGTTGCCGAGCACTGACGGGTTGCAGGAGCGAGCTTGCTCGCTCCTGCACGCTATTCGAACAATGCATCCAGCGCCTGTTCCAGGCGGGTAACGGCAATCACCTGCAACCCCGCAGGCGCTTCTTTCGGCGCATTGCCCTTGGGTACGATGGCACGCTTGAAGCCGTGCTTGGCCGCTTCCTTCAAGCGCTCCTGGCCACTGGGTACCGGCCGTACCTCGCCCGACAAGCCGATCTCGCCAAACACCAGCAAACCATGGGCCAGTGGCCGGTTACGCAAGCTGGACATCACCGCCGCCAGCAGCGCCAGGTCCGAAGCCGTTTCCAGCACCTTCACCCCGCCGACCACGTTGAGAAACACATCCTGGTCATGGGTCGGGATACCGCCATGGCGGTGGAGCACGGCCAACAACATGGCCAGACGGTTCTGGTCCAGGCCCAAGGTTACCCGCCGCGGGTTGGCCAGATGGCTATCGTCGACCAGCGCCTGCACCTCGACCAGCATTGGCCGGGTACCCTCCCAGGTTGCCATCACCACGCTACCCGGCACCTCTTCCTGAGTACGGTTGAGGAAGATCGCCGACGGGTTGGATACCTCCTTGAGGCCACGATCGGTCATGCCGAACACGCCCAGCTCGTTGACCGCGCCAAAGCGG
This sequence comes from Pseudomonas sp. 2,4-D, assembly GCF_030418155.1. Lineage (NCBI taxonomy): Bacteria > Pseudomonadati > Pseudomonadota > Gammaproteobacteria > Pseudomonadales > Pseudomonadaceae > Pseudomonas > Pseudomonas sp. 2,4-D. Next base: position 39,402 of record NZ_JAUHUI010000027.1, on the reverse strand, counting down.
TTCTTGACCGCCCGCAGCAAGCGCAGCCGGCCATCGGACTCACCTTCGAAATACAGCACCGTGTCGACCATGTGCTCCAGCACCCTTGGGCCAGCCAGCGAGCCTTCCTTGGTCACGTGGCCGACCAGAAAGATTGCTGTACCGCTTTGCTTGGCATAGCGCACCAGCAACGCTGTGCTTTCGCGCACCTGGGCCACGCCGCCCGGGGCCGATTGCAACTGCTCGGTGAAAATGGTCTGGATCGAGTCGATCACCATTACCCGCGGCTTCTCGACCCGCGCCGTGGCAATGATCGTCTCGATGCAGGTTTCGGTCATCACCTTGAGCTGGTCCTGGGGTAGGCCCAGCCGCCGCGAGCGCATGGCCACCTGCTGCTGCGACTCCTCCCCCGTGACATACAGTGCCGGCATGCCCACGGCGATGTTGCACAAGGTCTGTAGCAAAATGGTCGATTTGCCGATGCCGGGGTCACCGCCAATCAGCACCACCGAGCCATCCACCAGGCCGCCACCCAGCACACGGTCCAGTTCGGTGCTGCTGGTGGTGAAACGCGGGATTTCCTCGACACTGACCTCGGCCAGGGTCTTGATCTGCGCCTGCTGCCCTGTCCAGCCAGCGCGGCCGCTACTGGGTGCAGCAGCGCCGCCGCTTTCGATCATGGTTTCGACCAGGGTGTTCCAGGCCCCGCATTCGCCGCACTGGCCGGCCCATTTGGGGAAGGTCGCGCCGCATTCGGTGCAGCCATACAAGCGCTTGGCCTTGGCCATGAGTGGGGTCTCCTGGAAAAATTCGCCATGATAACCGAGCAGGACGTGTCTCGAACGCCTCGAGATGCGACAAAACTATTCGTTCTAACTGCAGTCAGTAGCCCTGAACACAACGCATGAAGCGTTTAAGTGGCTTACACTGCGTTAACCTCACCTTTTGTTACAAGGAACCAAACATGGGCGTGCTCAACGAGTTCAAGGCTTTCGCAGTCAAAGGCAATGTCGTCGACATGGCGGTCGGTATCATCATCGGCGCGGCCTTCGGCAAGATCGTCTCGTCCTTCGTCGGCGACGTGATCATGCCGCCACTGGGCCTGCTGATCGGTGGCGTGGACTTCAGCGACCTGGCCATTACCCTGAAGGCTGCCGAAGGTGACGTGCCAGCGGTGATGCTGGCGTATGGCAAGTTCATCCAGACCGTGATCGACTTCCTGATCGTGGCCTTTGCCATCTTCATGGGCGTGAAGGCGATCAACAAGCTCAAGCGTGAAGAAGCCGTGGCACCGACTACGCCGCCTGTGCCTTCGGCTGAAGAGACGCTGCTGACCGAAATCCGCGATTTGCTCAAGACGCAGAACCAGAATCGCTTGCCTTGAAATTGCCGGGGGCGCTGTAGGAGCGGGCATGCTGGCGAAGAATCCAGTGCGGTGGATGGCACCGGCTCTGCCGGTGTTCGCGGGTAAACCCGCTCCTACGGCGGCCTGTGTTAAACCTCCGATGTGTGTCCACCACCAATCTGCGTAGGAGCGGGTTTACCCGCGAATACGGTGGTGGCGGCAACGGTGAACGGCGGGTGGAAATTGGCCAGCAGGGCCGGCCCTTTCGCGGGTTAACCTGCGCCTACAGGCCCACAACGGCCGCAATTGTCTTACCAGTAGTTCTCGACAGCCACCTGCCCGGGCCGCTTGCTCAGGCTCAGTTGCAGGTCTCGCGCCTTGAGGACCTTGCGGGTTTCGTCGATCATTTCCGGGTTACCGCACAGCATCACCCGCGAATGCTCCGGCGACAGTTCAAGCCCTGCCGCCTTCTCCAGCTCGCCATTCTCGATCAACGTGGTAATGCGCTGATTCAAGGCCCCGGGGTGCTGTTCACGGGTCACCACGGGAATGAACTGCAACTTGCCCGCGTACTCGGCCAGGTAATCGCGCTGTTCCAGGCCGGCAATTTCATCCACATAGGCCAGCTCCTTCGCTTCGCGCACTGAATACACCAGCTTGATGCTGTCAAAGCGCTCCCAGGCCTCGAAGTCCTGCAGGATCGACATAAATGGCGCAATGCCGGTACCGGTAGCCAGCAGCCACAGGTCACGACCTCCGACGAAGCGGTCGAGGGTGAGAAAACCGAACGCCTGGCGGTCGATCAGCAACGTATCGCCTGCACCCAAACGGCTCAGCTCACTGGTGAACTCACCACCTGGCACCACGATGGAAAAGAAATCCAGGTGCTCGTCATGGGGGGCGCTGACCATGGAATAGGCGCGCCACACCACACTACCATCGGCCTTGGTCACACCTAGCCGGGCGAATTGGCCGGAACGGAAGCGGAACCCCGCATCGCGCGTAACCCGCAGGCTGAAGAGGTTCGGCGTCAGTGGCTGAACATCAAGCAGTGTCTGGCGAGTGAACTTTTCGGCGCTAGCGGTCATATCGGGCTCCAGGGTTGGCGTGTGCACAGTGTCGCCTAAAGTGGCCAGGATAAAAACCACCGCTTTGTAGGGCCTCATCAAGGGTGATCGTGCCGAACTCGCAGAAAATCCTGTTCGCTATAACAAAAAAATCCCAACAGGATGGTAGGTCTTTTCCTACAATCATCCGGGTACTCAAACGGATTGGATCCTGTGCACCCGAAGGAGTGTTTCAGATGCTTCACTGGAAACCCGAGTATCTTCAGGCGTTCGTCAGCGAACGCAGCCCGCAGAAGCTATTCGACATTGCAGTCCATCTGGCTCAGGACCTGGACATGGATTACCTTGGGCTGAACATCCGCATTCAGATCGCTACGCAAACGCCAAGGCTGTACCTCTATAGCAACTACCCAAGTGAGTGGATCGAGCGCTACCAGCGCGACGATTTCTACAAGCAGGACCCGGCGGCGAACCTGAGCCACAGCTCGACGATGCCGGTGCTGTGGACCGATGAGCTTTACAAGGAAGCCCCGCAATTTCGCGAAATGGCCTGCCTGCATGGCTTGCGCCACGGCTGGACACAGTCGCTTCACGATCAGCAGCACAACGAAAGCCAGATCAGTGTCGCTCGGCCAAACGGCCCCATCGATGAGGTCGAACTGTACGACAAAGCCGGGAGTGTGCAGTGGCTGTGCCACGCCCTTCACGCGGTACTGGGCGAGCACCATCTGAACGCGCTATGCCCACCCCAGCCGAAAATGAGCGAGCGCGAACTGGAAGTGCTGAAATGGTCTGCCGCCGGCAAGACCGCTGCCGATGTTGCCTCCATCCTCTCGCTGTCGCAAAGCACGGTCAACTTCCATATCCGCAGCGTGATCACCAAGACCAACGCAGCCAACAAGGCCGGAGCCATTGCCATTGCCGCCTTGCGTGGCTGGATCTGATCTTCGAACCTGCGACCTCGGGCAAAGCCCTGTAGAATCGCCCGGCAAAGCCCGGAGCGAACCGCAACGGGCAGTTTCGTACCCGAGCCAGACGCCATGCCCCTGTTGACCACCCCCTACGCCGAACTCGACCTGATCCGCCAGCCGGAGCAGGCCAACGACCCGTTGCAGGCCTTCGATGCCGCCGACGAGTACCTGCTTGCGCAGCTACACGATCAGGCACCCGACGCCAATTGCCGGGTACTGGTGCTCAATGACAGCTTCGGTGCCCTGGCCGCAAGCCTTGCGGGCCAGCTGCAGGTGGTCAGCAGCGGTGACTCGCACCTGGGGCACCTGGCCCTGGAAAAGAACCTGGCGCGCAATGGCCTGCCGTTCGACAGTGTGCCGTTCGTACCGGCCAGCGAACACTGGCAAGGCCCGTTCGACCGGGTGCTGGTGCGTGTGCCCAAGACCTTGGCCCTGCTCGAAGAACAACTGATCCGCCTGCAAGGCCAGTTGGCACCCGGTGCGCAGGTGATTGCCGGGGCGATGATCAAGCACCTGCCGCGGGCGGCCGGCGACCTGATGGAGAAGTACATCGGCCCCGTACAGGCTTCGCTGGCCCTGAAAAAGGCCCGTTTGCTGACAGCAACGGTTGCCGAGCGGCCGCTCGCCAAGTCCCCCTACCCCAGCTGCTACCGCCTCGACGCGCCGGCACTTGACTTGATCAACCACGCCAACGTGTTCTGCCGTGAAGGCCTGGATATCGGGACGCGGGCGTTCCTCCCGCATCTGCCACGCGACCTCGGCCGTGCGCGGGTGGCAGACCTGGGCTGCGGCAACGGCGTGCTCGCGATCGCCAGCGCCCTGGCCAACCCGGAGGCCGAGTACACCCTGGTCGACGAGTCGTACATGGCAGTGCAGTCGGCGCAGGAGAACTGGCTGGCAGCGTTGGGCGAGCGCCCGGCGACCTTCCTCGCGGCCGATGGCCTGGCCGGGCTGGAGAAACAGTCGCTGGACGTGGTGCTGTGCAACCCGCCGTTCCACCAACAGCAGGTAGTAGGCGATTTCCTCGCCTGGCGCATGTTCCAGCAGGCGCGTGAAGCGCTGGTGGTAGGTGGGGCGCTGTACATCGTGGGTAACCGGCACCTGGGCTATCACAGCAAGCTGGCGCGGTTGTTCCGGGGGGTGGAGCAGGTGGCGGCAACGCCCAAGTTCGTCATTCTGAAAGCCCGCAAGTAAGCGCGCCACCGCCCCCGTAGGAGCGGGCTCGCCCGCGGACACCGGCAACGCCGGTGCCATCTAGCGCGTTGCCTGCTTCGCGGGCAAGCCCGCTGCCGCTCTTTATCAATGTGTGGTCAGGCCCGCCGCCCCCATGAACAGCCGCATCACCCAGGCCGCCACACCCAGCGCTGCGACGCTCATCGCCCAGATCAGCAACAGCCAACCCAGTCGCTGCCACAGCGGTTTCTTGTCTTCCAAACCATGTTTGCCAGCCATCTTGCGGCCCTCCTAGTGGTAGCCGTCTTCGTGGGTGACCTTGCCGCGGAACACATAGTAGCTCCAGAAGGTATACATGAGGATAAACGGCAGGATGAACAGGGTACCCACCAGCATGAAGCCCTGGCTTTGCGGTGGCGCTGCGGCATCCCAGATCGAAATCGACGGCGGGATGATGTTAGGCCACAGGCTGATTCCCAAGCCGCTGTAGCCAAGAAAGATCAGTACCAGCGTGAGCAGGAACGGCGTGTAGTGCGCGTTGCGTGCCACCGCTTTGAGCAACCCGTAGAAGGTCACCAGCACCAGCAGCGGCACCGGCATGAACCAGATCAGGTTGGGCATGCTGAACCAGCGGTCGGCAATCTGTGGGTAGGCGATTGGCGTCCACAGGCTGACAATACCGATAACCACCAGCAGCACCAGCGCCAGCGGCCGGGCCATATCGTGCATCTTCTGCTGCAGCGGCCCTTCGGTCTTCATGATCAGCCAGGTGCAACCCAGCAAGGTGTAGGCCACGATCAACCCCAGCCCGCAGAACAGGCTGAATGGGGTCAGCCAGTCCAGGGTGCCACCGGCAAAATGCCGGTCGACCACCTTGAACCCCTCCAGGAACGCGCCCAACGCCACGCCCTGGAAGAAGGTGGCGATCAGCGAACCCCAGATAAAAGCCTTGTCCCAGATGTGCCGCTTGTCGGCCTTGGCCTTGAAACGGAACTCGAAGGCCACGCCCCGGAAGATCAGGCCGATCAGCATCAGGATCAGGGGCAGGTACAGGGCCTCGAGGACCACGGCATACGCCATCGGGAAGGCCCCGAACAGTCCGGCACCGCCCAGGATCAACCAGGTTTCGTTGCCGTCCCATACCGGCGCGACAGTGTTCATCATGACATCACGGTCCTGCTCGCCCTTGACGAAGGGGAAGAGCATGCCGATCCCCAGGTCGAATCCGTCCATCACCACGTACATCATGACGCCGAAGATGATGATCACGGCCCAGATCAGTGGAAGGTCGATACCCATGGTTCAGTTCCCCTCGTTCAGGCTGGCAGAGGTGGCCTCGCGGCCATCATCGGCGGCGGACAAAGGCCGTGCCGGCGTGCGTTTCTGGCCTGGGCCTCCCGGTGTGTGCTCGTCACCCTCACCGGTCTGCGGCCCTTTGCGCACCAGGCGCATCATGTAGCCAAGGCCGGTGCCAAACAGGGCGAAGTACACCACCACGAATGCCACAAGGGTGAAGCCGAGCTGGGCGTAGCTGTGGTTGGAAACACCGTCCGCCGTGCGCATCAGGCCGTACACCACCCAAGGCTGGCGGCCAATTTCGGTGGTGAACCAACCGGCCAGCAACGCGACCAGCCCGGATGGCCCCATCCACAGGGCCACATGCAGGAACGGGCGTGAACTGTACAGCGTGCCGCGTTTGCGCAACCACAGGCTCCACAGGCCAACGAAGATCATCAGGAAACCAAGCCCGACCATGATCCGGAACGACCAGAACACAATGGTCGAATTAGGCCGGTCCTCGGGCGGGAACTCCTTCATCGCCGGCACCTGCTTGTCCAGGCTGTGAGTCAGGATCAGGCTGCCGAGCGCCGGGATCTCGATCTTGAACCGGGTAGTCTCGGCCTCCATGTCGGGAATACCGAACAGGATCAGCGGAGTCGGCTCACCGGGCACGTTCTCCCAGTGGCCTTCGATCGCGGCAATTTTCACCGGCTGGTGCTTGAGGGTATTGAGGCCGTGGAAATCGCCGATCACTGCCTGAATCGGGGCGACGATCAGTGCCATCCACATGGCCATCGACAGCATCTTGCGTACGGCCGGGTTGTCACGCCCGCGCAGCAGGTGCCAGGCCGCCGAGGCACCGACGAAGAACGCGGTGGACACGAACGCGGCAGTGGCCATGTGCATCAGGCGGTAGGGGAAGGAGGGGTTGAACACCACCGCAAACCAGTCCACCGGCACCACCCGACCATCGATGATCTCGTGACCTTGCGGCGTTTGCATCCAGCTGTTCGAGGCGAGAATCCAGAAGGTCGAGACCAGCGTACCGAGCGCGACCATCACCGTGGAGAAGAAGTGCAGACCACGGCCGACGCGGTTCCAGCCAAACAGCATGACGCCCAGGAAGCCCGCCTCGAGGAAGAACGCAGTCAGTACTTCGTAGGTGAGCAGCGGGCCGGTGACGGCACCGGCAAAGTCGGAGAAGCGGCTCCAGTTGGTGCCGAACTGGTAGGCCATGACCAGTCCGGAGACCACGCCCATGCCGAAGTTGACGGCGAAGATCTTCGACCAGAAGTGATAGAGGTCACGGTAGACCTGGTTGTGGGTCCGCAGCCATAGGCCTTCGAGGACTGCCAGGTAGCTGGCCAGGCCAATGGTGATGGCCGGGAACAGGATGTGGAACGACACGGTAAAGGCAAACTGCATTCGGGCGAGCTCTAAGGCCTCTATTCCGAACATGGTGCTTCCTCTTCAGATAATCCGGCGTCCGGGCTTGTGGCCCCAGTCGCCCACTGCCCCCACTGGGTCGAGTACGGCGTGTTGGAATTGTTCTGTTCGATCGCAGGGATTCCGGCCAGACGGCCATTTCATTGATCTGGAACGATTGACCCAGATCAATGAATGCTAGGAAGCATAGTCCCGAATGGCCCGGTGGGCCGTGTGGTGGATTGCCGCGTGACCTGTTGCCTCACCCTCTTTGATTAACAGTAGAAAAGTGCCGACCTGAGCAAACAGTAACCGTTTGTTACAAACAGATGATACGCTGCGCCCCCCTCTACTGCGCCGAGGCCCCTGGTTTCCGATGTCCGATTCCGCACCGCAGTTGTTGCGTCACCATCGTCCTTTTCTGGCCTTCTGGCTGGCCCGCGTATTCACCGCCAGCGGCTTCCAGATGCTCACCGTGGCCATCGGCTGGCACCTCTACCAATTGACCGGCAACGTACTGGACCTGGGCCTGGTCGGCCTGGTCGAGTTCGCCCCACGGGTGCTGTTCATGCTGCACACCGGCCATGTCGCCGACCGCTATGACAGACGCAAGGTCGCCGCCCTGTGCCAGAGCCTTCAGGGGCTGATTGCCCTGGCGCTGGCGGTGGGCAGTGCCACCGACAACGTCACCCGCGAACTGATCTTTGCCCTGGCCTTCCTGCTCGGCGCCAGCCGCTCATTCGAAATGCCGGCAACCCAGGCGTTGTTGCCCAATGTGGTACCGGCCGGGCTGTTCCCGCGGGCAGTGGCGGCGTCGGCCTCGGCCACCCAGTCGGCGACCATCGTGGCGCCGGCGGTGGGCGGCTTTCTGTATGCCTTTGGCAGCATGTGGGTGTACGGCCCGACGGTGGCCTTGTACGCCATTGCCTGCGTGCTGACCCTGACCCTGCAGGCGCGCGGCCAGATCGCACAGCGCGGGCGCGCCAGCATCGAATCGCTGCTGGCTGGCATCCGCTTCATTCGCAGCCGGCCCGACATCCTCGGCGCCATCTCGCTGGACCTGTTCGCCGTATTGTTGGGCGGAGCCACCGCGTTGCTGCCGGTATTTGCCAAGGACATCCTGCTGACCGGGCCGATGGGCCTTGGCCTGTTGCGCTCGGCGCCAGCGGTGGGGGCGTTGCTGATGTCGCTCTGGCTGGCGCGCTTCCCGTTCCAGCGCAACGTCGGGCGGACGATGTTCACTGCGGTCGGCGTGTTCGGCGTGGCGACCATCGCCTTCGGCCTGTCGACGTCGTTCTGGTTCTCGCTGGCGGTACTGGTGGTACTAGGTGCGGCAGACATGATCAGCATGGTCATTCGCAGCTCGTTCGTGCAGCTGGAGACACCGGATGAAATGCGAGGGCGGGTGAGCGCAGTGAACGGCTTGTTCATCGGTGCCTCGAACCAGCTCGGTGAGTTCGAATCGGGAGTGACCGCGCACTGGTTTGGTACAGTGCCGGCGGTAGTGCTGGGCGGGGTGGGCACCTTGGTGGTGACCGGGGTGTGGATAAAACTGTTCCCTACCCTGGCCAAGCGGGATCGGTTGCATAACGGGTGATGCGTCACCAGTGCCGGCCTGTTCGCGGGCAAGCCCGCGCCTGCAGGGGACTTTATCCGTGAAGGGCCAGAAAAACCCATTCCCCAACGGCCATAGGCCCCCGCCATGCATGCTGGTATGATGCGCGGCTTTTTTCCTCCCCACACAAAACCACGGCATCCGGTACGGTCTGTGCTTTGCTGATGGGGTCGATACATTCATGGCGCCGGGGGCGCCTTGGGGAGCGGGCATGCTGGAAAGGCTGTTTCAACTAAGAGCACACAACACCAACGTGCGCACCGAGATTCTCGCGGGCGTCACCACCTTCCTGGCCATGGCCTACATCCTGTTCGTCAACCCGAGCATCCTCGGCGAGACCGGCATGGACAAGGGCGCGATCTTCGTCGCCACCTGCCTGGCAGCAGCCATCGGCTCCGCCACCATGGGCCTGATTGCCAACTACCCGATCGCCCTGGCACCGGGCATGGGCCTGAACGCGTTCTTCACCTACACCGTGGTGCTGCACATGGGCCACACCTGGCAGGTGGCACTGGGTGCCGTGTTCCTGTCGGCGGTGATGTTCTTCCTGCTGTCGATCTTCCGCATCCGCGAGTGGATCGTGAACAGCATCCCGCTGCCGCTGCGTTCGGCGATTGCCGCCGGTATCGGCCTCTTCCTGGCATTGATCGCCCTGCATAATGCCGGCATCGTCGTCGATAACCCAGCCACTTTGGTGGGCATGGGCGACCTCAAGCAGCCTTCGGTGATTCTCGCCACACTGGGCTTCTTCCTGATCGTCGGCCTTGAGTCGCTGAAAGTGCGCGGCGCGGTGCTGATCGGCATCCTGGCCGTCACCGTCGCGTCGATCGCCATGGGCGTCACGCCGTTCGGGGGGATCGTGTCGATGCCACCTTCGCTGGCACCCACCTTCCTGCAGCTGGACATCGCCGGTGCCCTTGATGTGGGCTTGATCAGCGTGATCTTCGCGTTCCTGTTCGTCGACCTGTTCGACAACTCCGGCACCCTGATCGCCGTGGCCAAGCGCGCCGGCCTGATGGGCAAGGACGGCCACATGCCGAAGATGGGCCGCGCCCTGATCGCCGACAGCACCGCCGCCATGGCCGGCTCCCTGCTGGGCACCTCGACCACCACCAGCTATATCGAGTCCGCTGCGGGTGTGAGCGCCGGCGGCCGTACCGGCCTGACGGCCATCGTGGTTGCCGTGCTGTTCCTGCTGGCGCTGTTCTTCGCCCCCTTGGCCGGTAGCGTGCCGGCGTTCGCCACGGCCCCGGCGCTGCTGTTCGTCGCCGTGCTGATGGCCTCGGGCCTGGCGGAAATAAACTGGGACGACGTCACCGAAGCTGCACCGGTGGTGGTAACTGCCTTGGCCATGCCGCTGACGTACTCGATCGCCAATGGCATCGCCTTCGGCTTCATCGCCTGGACCGCCGTCAAACTGATTTCCGGCCGCCGTGGCGACCTGAACCCGGCCTTGGTGATCCTTTCCATCCTGTTCGTCATCAAGCTAGGCTGGTTCAACGCATGAGTGCTGCTTTCGACCCCTCCTCCTACGCCACCCAACTGGACGCCAAGGTGGCCCGGCTGCGCGAGCTGCTGGCGCCATTCGGCGCGCCGGAACCGGCTGTTTTCGACTCACCGCGCGAGCATTACCGCCTGCGCGCCGAGTTCCGCCTGTGGCGCGAGGATGGCCAGCGCCACTACGCCATGTTCGCCCCGGGCGAGAAGCACAAAGCAATCCTGATCGACGATTTCCCCATTGCCAGCGAACGCATCAACGCGTTGATGCCACGCCTGAAGGCAGCCTGGCAGGCCAGCGAAGAACTGGGCAACCGCCTGTTCCAGGTGGAGTTCCTCACCACCCTGGCTGGCGATGCGATGATCACGATGTGCTATCACCGCCCGCTGGACGAGGCCTGGGAAGTGGAAGCCCGGCAACTGGCTGAAGCGCTGGGGGTGAGCGTCATCGGCCGCTCCAAGGGCAAGCGCCTGGTTATCGGCCGCGACTACGCGGTGGAAAAACTCGATGTGGCTGGCCGCGTGTTCAGTTACCGCCAGCCGGAGGGTGCGTTCACTCAGCCCAACGGCGCAGTGAACCAGAAGATGCTCAGCTGGGCCTTCGAGGCCATTGGCGAGCGTGAGGATGACTTGCTGGAGCTGTATTGCGGCAACGGCAACTTCACCCTGCCGCTGGCCACGCGTGTACGCCAGGTGCTGGCCACCGAAATCAGCAAGACGTCGGTCAATGCCGCCCTGAGCAACCTTGACGAAAACGCTGTGGATAACGTGCGGCTGGTACGCTTGTCGGCAGAGGAGCTGACCCAGGCACTGAATGAGGTGCGGCCGTTCCGTCGCCTGGAAGGCATCGACCTGAAGAGTTATCAGTTCGGTACCGTGTTCGTCGACCCACCGCGGGCCGGGATGGACCCGGATACCTGCGAGCTGACCCGGCGTTTCGAACGCATCCTGTACATCTCGTGCAACCCGGAAACGCTGGCAGCGAACATTGCCCAGTTGCAGGACACCCACCGCATCGAGCGCTGTGCATTGTTTGACCAGTTCCCGTATACCCACCATATGGAGAGTGGGGTTCTGCTGGTTCGGCGCTGATCGTTGTATCGCCGGGGCTGCTTTGCAGCCCATTCGCGGGCAAGCCCGCTCCTACATTGATCGGCGTACAGCCCATTGCTCGGCGTACGCAGATCGTTGTAGGAGCGGGCTTGCCCGCGAATGGGCCGCAAAGCGGCCCCAAGCTTCACCTCAGAAGTCGAAGAAAACGGTCTCGCCTTCCCCCTGAATACGGATATCGAAGCGATATGCCGTCTTCCCATCCACTTCGCAACGCTTGGCAATCAAGGTTTCACGCCGCTGCGGCTGCTCGATCAGGTTGAGCACCGGGCATTTGGCATTGGCCTGGGCCTCGTCATCGAAATACAGGCGCGTGTGCAGGTGGATGTTGATGCCACGGGCAAACAGGCTGATGTTGATGTGCGGCGCCATCGGCACGCCAGCAGCGTTGTTCACCACACCCGGCTTGACCGTTTGCAGCGTCCACTCACCGGCATCGAAGGTGGTAGCCGTGCGGCCAAAGCTGTTGAAGGCGTTTTCCAGGTTGTAGGCATCCTGGTACTCACCGTTGGCGTCGGCCTGCCACACTTCTAGGAACGAGTCGCGCACCAGGTGGCCGTTTCCGTCGTAAACGTGGCCGATCAGCAGAATGTGCTCGCCCGGGGCGTCTGGCTTGGCCAGGCAGTTCCAGATTTCCTGGTCGCGGGTCGGGTTGCCGGCGGCTTCCAGGGCCAGGCCGATGTGCACGTAGGGGCCGGCAGTCTGCGAAGGGGTTTCCGGCAGCAGTTCGATTGGCATGGCGGGGTCCTCAGCAGTTTTCGAAGTGGGTCTTGCGCTGGCCACGCAGCACGATGTCGAAGCGGTAGGCCAGGCAGTCCATCGGGTTGGCGTTGCTCATGTCGAGCTTGGCGATCAACTGCTGCACAGCTTGCGGGTTGGCGATCGACTTGACGATCGGGCACATCGGGATCAGCGGGTCACCTTCGAAGTACAGCTGGGTGATCAGCTTGGTGGCGATCGATGGGCCGCTGATGGCGAAGTGGATATGCGCCGGGCGCCAGTCGTTCGGGCCGTTGCGCCATGGGTACGGGCCCGGCTTGATGGTGCGGAAGCTGTAGTAGCCGTCACGGTCGGTCAGGCACCGGCCAACACCACCGAAGTTCGGGTCCAGCGGCGCCAGGTAGCGGTCGTTCTTGTGGCGATAGCGGCCGCCGGCGTTGGCTTGCCACATCTCCACCAGAGTGTTCGGCACAGGCTTGCCGTACTGGTCGACGACACGGCCGGCGACGATGATGCGCTCGCCAATGGGCAGCCCACCATTATTGAAGTTCAGCAGCAGGTCATGGTCGTGGGCGCCGAAGCCCAGATGGGAAAAGTCCGGACCAGTGGTTTCGCTGATCGACTGCGGAATGCTGACCAGTGCCTGGCGCGGCGAGCGGGCAACGGAGGTCTTGTAGTCAGGCGTAAGGGCTTTAGGGTGCCAGTTGCGATCACGGATCACGAAGCGGCTGTTGTCCTGGGCGGGCATGCCGGTTTCCTCTCTTGGAATTATGAGAACGCCTGGGCGTGGCAGGCGGACTTGCAGTTTCCGGCAGGTCGCGCGCGATGAATATTGAAATCGACCACCTCATACATAACCAAATGGTTATGGCTTAACACCTTTGCCTGACACCTGCCGCTTTCCTGAACTAATCTTTGACTTCTTGTTTCACGCTCGGGAGAGCATTCATGGAATGGCGAAAAGGCCGACGCAGCGACAACGTGGTCGATGCCCGGGGCGAAGGTGGCGGTGGCGGCATGCGCTTCGGCGGCGGCAAGGGGCTGGGGCTCGGGGCGATTCTGCTGATCGTCGGCATCGGCTGGCTCACCGGGCAGGACCCGCTGCAGATTCTTGGCCAGCTCACCGGCCAGATGGAGCAACAGCAAACGGCCCCCAGTGGTACAAGCGCCAAGGCCCCCCCGGCCAACGACCAGCAGGCCGAGTTCGTCGCCTCGATTCTGGGCGACACTGAGGACACCTGGAAAGCCCTGTTCGCCCAGGCCGGCAAACAATACCGTGACCCCAAACTGGTCCTGTTCAGCGGCCAGGTCAATTCGGCCTGTGGTTTTGCCTCGGCAGCGGTCGGGCCGTTCTATTGCCCGGCGGACCAGCGGGTGTACCTGGACATGTCGTTCTTCCGTGAAATGGAAACCCGCTTCGCTGCAGCTGGCGACTTCGCCCAGGCCTACGTGATCGCCCACGAAATCGGCCACCATGTGCAGACACTGCTGGGCGTTTCGGCAAAGGTCGATGCCGCACGACGCGCCGGCCAGCGCATGGAGGGCGACAACGGCCTGTTGGTGCGCCAGGAGTTGCAGGCTGACTGCCTGGCCGGTGTATGGGCCTACCAGGCGCAGAAACGCCTGAACTGGCTGGAGCCAGGCGATGTCGAGGAAGCGCTGAATGCGGCCAATGCCATTGGCGACGATCGCCTGCAGCAGCAAGGCCGCGGCCGCGTAGTGCCGGACTCGTTCACCCACGGTACCTCGGCGCAGCGGGTGCGCTGGTTCAAGACCGGGTTTGCCGAAGGTGAAGTGAACCGCTGCGACACCTTCAGCGCACGCACCCTCTGATCCCAGGCCCAACAGGGAGCGAGTGAGACCGTCTTGCTGATATTTTGCTGAAAAAGCGTTTCAGCTTCCCCAATCATGGCCGATAACCCCTGCACGAATCAGCGGGCATCCAGAACAACAACGCCTCGCGATCGAAGATCAAGAGAGCGAAATCAACTTCTGGAGAGCGTGCATGAACAGCTGGTTCGCCAACATCAGCGTCAACCTTAAACTCGGCCTGGGCTTCGGCCTGGTGCTGGTCCTCACTGGCCTGCTGGCCCTCACCGGCTGGACCAGCCTGGGCAGCCTGATCGACCGTAGCAACTGGATGGGCGATATTGGCCAGCTGAACAAGGACCTCACCGATCTGCGCATTGCGCGCCTGCAGTACATGATCGCCAACGGCGACGATACCGCCGCCGCCAACACCCTGGCCAAGCTGGACGCATTCAGCAAGCAGCAGGCCTACCTGGCCACCACCTTCAAAAGCCCGGAGAACGTCAAGCTGCTGGGTGAGCTGGGCGATACCATCAGTGCCTACAAGCTGTCGCTGAACAAGATGCGCCAGGGCTACGACGCCACCCGCGCAGCGCGCGTTTCCATGGACAGCTCGGCCATTCGCGCCGACCAGGCCATGGATGCGCTTAGCCAGGAGGTGATGGCTCGCCCCGAGGCTGACAGCGTGCGTCTGGCCCAGTACCAGCTGATCAGCAAGGCCCGCCAGCAACTGCTGCAGGTACGCATCGATGTGCGTGGCTACATCGCCGAGAACAGCAGCGCCAACGAGCAGGCCGCCTTGCGCCAGCTGGATGCAGCACTGGCCGATACCGACAACCTCAAGCGCCAGCTGCCCAGCGCAGACGCGCGCCTGCAACAGTTCGAAAACGCGGTACTGGCCTATCGTGACGCCGTACGCCAGTTCCGCGACGCGGTTGCCAACATCACCACCTCGCGCGCCGAAATGACCGTGCAGGGCGCCGACATCGTCAAGCGCAGTGACGCGCTGTACCAGATCCAGCTAGAGCGCCGTGACATCGAGAGTACCCAGGCCCGCAGCCTGCAGGCCATCGCCACACTGCTGGCGCTGCTGGTCGGCGTACTGGCGGCGGTGCTGATCACCCGCCAGATCACCCGCCCGTTGCAAGACACCCTGGTGGCCGTGGAAAAAATCGCCAGTGGCGACCTTACCCAGCACATGCGCGTCACCCGCCGTGACGAACTGGGCGTGCTGCAGCAAGGCATCGCGCGCATGGGCACCACCCTGCGCGAGCTGATCAGCGGCATCCGCGATGGCGTCACCCAGATCGCCAGCGCCGCCGAAGAGCTGTCGGCAGTCACCGAACAGACCAGCGCGGGCGCCAACAGCCAGAAAGTCGAGACCGACCAGGTGGCCACCGCCATGCACGAAATGGCCGCTACCGTTCAGGAAGTGGCGCGCAATGCCGAGCAGGCCTCACATGCAGCCACCGGAGCCGATGACGAAGCCCGTGCCGGCGACCGCGTGGTGGGCGAAGCGATTGGCCAGATCGAACGCTTGGCCGAAGACATGCACCGCTCCACCGAGGCCATGAACCTGCTGCAGCAGGAAAGCCAGAAAATCGGCAGCGTGATGGACGTGATCAAGTCGGTGGCCGAACAGACCAACCTGCTGGCGCTCAACGCAGCGATCGAGGCGGCGCGTGCCGGCGAGGCAGGCCGTGGCTTTGCCGTGGTTGCCGACGAAGTGCGCGGCCTGGCCCAGCGCACGCAGAAGTCTACCGAAGAGATCGAAGAGCTGATTGCCAGCCTGCAGCACGGAACCCAGCAAGTGGCGAATGCCATGCAGGGCAGCCGTACCCTGACCGACAGCAGCGTCGAACTGGCGCGAAAGGCCGGGTCATCGCTGGAGAGCATCACCAGTACGGTATCGAGCATCCAGTCGATGAACCAGCAGATTGCTGCGGCGGCAGAGCAGCAGAGTGCGGTGGCTGAAGAGATCAGCCGAAGCATCCTGAATGTGCGTGATGTGTCAGAGCAGACCGCAGCAGCCAGTGACGAGACGGCAGCGTCGAGTGTAGAGCTGGCGCGGCTGGGTGGGCAGTTGCAGACACTGGTCAGCCAATTCCGCGTCTGACCATTGGAACCTCGGGCCGCTTTGCGGCCCTTTCGCGACTCAAGGCCGCTCCCATATTGATCGACGTACGCAGGTCCTCGTGGGAGCGGCCTTGTGTCGCGATAGGAGGGCAAAGCCCTCCCGGCGTGCTCACAGGCACTACTTGACGATCATCCCCACCCCACGCCCACGTGGGTCGGAAGCGGTCTCAAGCTTCGCCCCATCGACGCGGATCGCCTGGATGTCGCCCATCTCCCAGCCCTGGTCCTCCAGCACATAGCCCATCTTCTTCAGCTCCTCAGCTACCCGCCCGGTCAGCGGCGCATAGCTGTCGAAGTAGATGGTGTCCTTGGGCAGCAACTGATGGTGCACGCGCTGCGCCGCCACCGCCTTGTCCAGCGGCATGCCGTAGTCGTACAGGTTGTTCATCACCTGGAAGATCGAGGTGAAGATCCGCGAGCCACCCGGGGTACCGATAACCAGCTCGACCTTGCCATCGCGGGTCATCAGGCTGGGGCTCATCGACGACAGCATGCGCTTGCCCGGTTCGATCGCGTTGGCATCACCGCCGACCACGCCAAAGGCGTTCGCCGCCCCCGGCTTGGCGCTGAAGTCATCCATCTCGTCGTTGAGCAGGAAACCGGCACCCTTCACCACGACGCCACTGCCGTAGTCGAGGTTGAGGGTGTAGGTATTGCTGACCGCGTTGCCCTGCTTGTCGACGATCGAGAAATGCGTGGTCTGGTGCGGTTCAAGGCCCGGCTTGACTTTGTCGGTTGCGGAAATGGCCTTCGGGTTGACCTGGGCTGCGCGGTTGGCCAGGTAATCCTTGGCCACCAGCTGGTCCACCGGCACCTTGGTGAAGGCCGGGTCGCCCAGGTAGTCGGCGCGGTCGGCGAACACCCGCTTCTCGATCTCGGCCAACAGGTGGATGTACTGCGCCGAGTTATGCGCCACCCCTTTGAAGTCGGCCGCGCGGTCTTCCTTGATGCCCAGCAACTGGGCCAGCGCCACACCGCCTGAGCTCGGCGGTGGCGCGGTATACACCACATTGCCACGCCAGCTCACGGCCATCGGTTCACGCCATACCGCCTTGTAATCCTTGAGGTCATCTTTGGTAATCAGGCCTTTGTCAGCCTGCATCTGCGCCACCAGCAAATCGGCGGTCTTGCCTTGATAGAACTCGCTCACGCCCTTGTCGGCTATACGCTCCAGGGTCTGGGCCATTTCCGGCTGCCTGAACAGCTCGCCGACCTTCATGTTGCCGAAGTAATCGTTGAAGTTGGTCGCCGTCTTGAACATGCCCTGGGCATCGTTGCGGTACTGGTACTGCTTTTCCGCCACCTTGAAGCCGTTTTTCGCATAGCCGATGGCCGGGGTCAGCAACTCGCTCCAAGGCAGTTTGCCGAACTTCTGGTGCGCCTCCCACAGGCCCATTACCGTACCGGGTACACCTGCTGCGCGTGCCCCGACCAGGCTGAGGTTCTCGATGACCTCGCCCTTGTCGTCCAGGTACATGTTGCGGGTGGCGGCCTTGGGCGCGACTTCGCGGTAGTCGAGGAAGTAAGGCTTGCCATCGACGAACAGGGTCATGAAGCCGCCACCGCCGATATTACCGGCCTCCGGGTAAGTCACCGCCAGGGTGAAGGCAGTCGCGACTGCCGCGTCCACCGCGTTGCCGCCCTTTTTCAGAATATCGGCGGCCACCTGTGCACCATATTGATCGGGGGCGGCCACCGCGCCACCCTCCAGGGTGGCGGCGTAAACCGAGGAACAGCTCAGGATCGCGGCTGCGAGAGCCAGGTACTGGAACGGGACCATACGCATGACACTTCCTTGGTGTTGTTTTTGTTGAGCAGTCAGTAAGGCCGAAGCGCTTCGACTGTGCAATCAACCGTCGGAAGTTTCGCCGCCTGTGGACAGGATTTGTCGCGATCAGGCAACTCAGCACGCGTACATCGCCAGCTTGCGCTGGATGAAATCCAGGAAGCACTGGATGCGCAGCGCCAACTGGGTGTTGCGGTAATACACCGCGTGGATCGGCTGACGGTAGCCATTGTTGGCCTCGCTCAGCAGCACCTGCAGGCGCCCTGCGCGGATATCTTCGTGGGTCATGAAGTGCGACAGGCTGACGATGCCCTCCCCGGCCAACGCCAGCTGGCGCAGGGTTTCGCCGCTGGAAGCGACCAGCGCCGGGCGGATGCTCCAGCGATCGCCCTGAGCGTGGCGTAGCGGCCAGTGATTGAGCGACTCAGGTTGGCTGAAGCCGAGCAGACAGTGGTCGGCCAGCTCCTCGACCTGCCGTGGCGTGCCGTGCTGCTCCAGGTAGGCCGGACTGGCCAGCACCTGCACCGGACTGCAACCCAGGCTGCGCGCGTGCAGGCTGGAGTCGGCCAGCTCTCCGATACGGATCGCCACATCAGTGCTCTGCTCCAGCAGGTCGATGATCAAATCGTCGGTGTTGAGCTCCAGCTCGATGCCTGGGTACTGGCGGCGGAACTCGCCGATCCAGGGCAGGATGGCATGCAGCATGAACGGCGCAGCGGCATTGATGCGCAATCGCCCGGTCGGGGTCTGGCGGTTCATCGACAGACGCTCTTCCATCTCGTCCATCTGCTGCAGGATCAGCCGCGAGCGCTCAAGAAAGTAGCGCCCCTCTTCGGTAAGGTCCATGCGCCGGGTGGTGCGGTTGACCAGCGTGGTGCCCAGCTTGCCCTCCAGGCGCGAAAGGGTGCGGCTGACGGCAGACGGGGTCTGGCCCATCTGCTCGGCAGCAGCGGAAATCGAGCCGCAGTCGATGACGGCGACGAATACCTGGAGTTCTTCGGATCGGGTTTTCACATCAGGGCCTGTGGTTGGTCTGTGCAAGGATTAGATAACCGCTTGTCGAGGCCAAGTCCAGCGGCGCCTGTACGGGCCTATTCGCGGGCTTGCCCGCTCCCACAAGTACTGCAAAGTCCTTGAAACCTGCGTAATACCTGTGGGAGCGGGCAAGCCCGCGAAGAGGCTGGTACAGACATAAAATTACTGTGCCTTGCCAAACACCTTGTCCAGATGGGCCTCATAAGCTGCCAACGCCGCCGGCACATCCGGGCGCTTCATCACATCCACAGCCAGGAAGGTCGGCAGGCCGGTCATACCCAGGAACTGGTTGGCCTTGTGGAACGGGAAGTACACGGCATCCACCCCCTTGCCTTCAAAGAAATCGCTGGGGTCATCGAACGCCTGCTGCGGCGCGTTCCAGGTCAGCGACAACATGTATTGCTTGCCGTGCACCAGACCACCGCTGCCGTATTTCTGCGAGTGGTCCGAACGGGTACGACCGTCATTGGCATACAGGCTGCCGTGGCCGGCAGTGAACACGTCGTCGATGTACTTCTTCACGGTCCACGGCGCGCCCATCCACCAGCCGGGCATCTGATAGATCACCACATCGGCCCAGAGGAATTTCTCCACCTCTTCCTGGGCGTCGTAGCCGCCATCGATGAACGTCTGGCGCACGTCGAAGCCGGCGTGGTCCAGGTGAGCGATAGCCGCTTCGTGCAAGGTCGCGTTGAGACGGCCTTCGGAGTGAGCGAACTGTTTACCACCGTTGAGCAGAAGGATCTTTTTCATGCTGGCCTCCACGGCCGAATCAAAAATTGATGCCGGAAGGTTAGAGGCTCGCGGAGGCGGGATACAGCGGTGACGGGGCAAAATACAATTGACCAGAAGTCACGAATGGGCAATACATTATTGCCTTAAAATACCGTCTCCACCCATCACCGAGTAGCGCCCCATGAGTGAGCCGTTCGCCTTTATCCTCAAAGCCAAGACCCGCCCGGAAATGGCTGATGCGTTCGAAAACCTGTTCCGTCCCTACGTCGAGCCAAGCCGCCAGGAACCCGGCTGCATCGAATACCACATGCTGCGCGACCAGCAGGACCCGAGCCTGTTTGTGTTCTTCGAAGTGTGGGCCGACAAGGCCGCGCTGGACGTGCACTCGGCCCTCACGCACATGGCTGCCTTCTTCGAAAAACGCATGGATTACCTGGAGCGCGATTTCGATATCCAGAGGGTCGACATGCTCAGCGCTTCGTCCGCTAACCGTTGATCAGCAGGTGGCCGCCGAGGGCGGCCAGGCCGATGAAAAAGCAACGCTTGAACAGCAGCGCGCTGATCCGCTGACGCAGCCACTGGCCCGCCAGCATGCCGAGCAAGGCCGGCGCCAGCATCAGCAGCGACGCCCCCAGCGCCTGGCCACCCAAGGCATCCTGCCCGGCCAGGCCTAGGGCCAAGGCCAGGGTCGACACCGTAAACGACAGGCCCAGGGCCTGGATCATCTGCTCGCGGCTCAAGCCCAGGCTCTGCAGGTAAGGCACCGCTGGCATCACGAACACCCCGGTCGACGCGGTGACAACGCCCGTGACCAGACCGCAAAGCGGTCCCAGCCAACGCTCGTGTCCCGGGGCTACCTGCAAGCCCGGGCCGACCACCCCATACAACGCATAGACCAGCAAGGCGCCCCCCAGCGCATGCGCAGCCCAGGGGCCAGTGTTGATTCCCAGCCAGGCGCTGCCCAGCAAGGTGCCGACAAGAATCAATGCCAGCATCGGCCCCAGGCGGACCAACAACCCTCGCAGGTGCCCGCCGCTGGCCAGCTGCCACAGGTTGGTGAGTGTCGAGGGCACGATCAACAACGCGGCAGCCTGCGCCGGCGGCATAGCCAGGCCCAACAGGCCCATGGCAATGGTCGGCAGGCCCAGGCCGATGACCCCCTTCACTGCGCCAGCCAGCAGAAAGGTCAGTACAACCAGCAACGACAGTGCCGGGCCAATGTTCTGGTAGAAAGCGAGCAAGGTAGTCATGGGCCGATGATGCCGTGCCCCGGGCGACGTTAGAATCTGCCATATACTCAGCCAGCCTCTTGCCCGGACAGAGCCACATGCATTTCGACCTGATCGACCTCAAGCTGTTCCAGCACACCGTGGAGTGCGGCAACATTACCGCCGGCGCCGGCCGCAGCCATCTGTCGCTGCCAGCGGCCAGTGCGCGCATCCGCGCCATGGAAGCATCGCTGGGCATTCCCTTGCTGGAACGTAACCGCCGTGGCGTACAACCAACGCCGGCTGGCCAGGCATTGTTGCAACATGCACGGCTGATAACGCAGCAGGTCGAACGCCTGCAGTTCGACCTGGGCCAATACGCACAAGGGCAGCAAGGCCAGGTGCGCCTGCTGTGCAACACCGCTGCGCTGACCGAATACCTGCCCGAACTGCTGGCCAGCTACCTGGCTGAAAACCCGGGCGTCAGCGTGGATGTGCAAGAGCTGCCGAGTTTGCGCATCGTGCAGGCAATTACCCAAGGCATGGCCGACTTGGGCATCGTGTCCACAGCCGCCCCCAGCGAGCACCTGCAGACCCGGCCGTTTCGAGACGACCCGCTGGTGCTAGTGACTCCACCGGGCCACCCCCTGGCCAGTGCGCTGGCGCCAAGTTTCGTCGACAGCCTGGCCCATGGCTATGTCGGCCTGGGGGCCGGCAGTGCATTGGGGTTGTACCTGGAAGAGCAAGCGCTGCACGAGGGGCAGCGCATGCAGGTTCGGGTGCGTGCGGAGGGGTTTGATGGGGTGATCCGCATGGTCGCGGGCGGGGCTGGAATCGGGGTGGTGCCGCTGGCAGCGGTGCAGCGTTGGCAAGGCATGCTGCCGTTGCACTGGGTGGCGCTGCAGGAGCCATGGGCCAACCGCCGGCTGCTGGTGTGCGCGCGGGATTTCGCGGCATTACCAGGCTATGCCGCCGGACTGGTATCCACCCTTACCCACTGACAGCCTTCGCTGGCCTGCTTCCACAAACTCGTTCGCGTACCGCTCGGACCGTGAAGGTATTGATACCCCCCTGGGGTATTCGTGAAAGGGTACGGCGACCTCCTACTTCAGATATGAACGCAGCAACGCTGCCACCTTGTCTGCCTCGTCCTGCCGTTCCTCGGCACTCAGGCCGTCCGCCACGAGGTGATCGCGGATGTGCCCTTCCATCACCTCGGCCATCAGCCCGTTCACCGCGCCGCGCACGGCAGCGATCTGCTGCAGGATCGCCAGGCAGTCCTTGTCCTGCTCCAGCGCCGTCTCCAGGGCGGCGGCTTGGCCTTTGATCTTGCGCACCCGGGTCAACAGCTGCTTCTTGCTCTTCAGGGTATGTGCCATTGGGTTTCACACCATGCTAGGTATACTGGGGTATAGTATTCTTCTCGATCTTCCGGGAGCATGATAAACCATGGCGACACAAACCTCAGACCGCTGGCAGCACAGCCACCAGTTCCACACCAGCAACCTGGGCGCTGAGCGCAAAACCCGCCTGGCGGTTTGGCTGACCGCAGTGATGATGGTGGCGGAGGTTGCCGGAGGCTGGTACTTCAACTCCATGGCGCTGCTGGCCGACGGCTGGCACATGAGCTCCCACGCTCTGGCACTTGGCCTGTCCTTGCTGGCCTACGCTGCCGCTCGGCGCTATGCAGGTGACCGGCGCTTTGCCTTCGGCACCTGGAAGATCGAGATTCTCGGCGGCTACTCAAGCGCCTTGCTTTTGCTGGGCGTGGCCGGGCTGATGGTGTTCCAGTCGGTGGAACGGCTGTTGGCACCGGGACCAATCCATTATGACGAGGCAATCTTAATCGCGGTGGTGGGCCTGGCCGTCAACCTGATCTGCGCCTGGCTGCTGCGCGATGACCATCACCATCATGATCACCATGGCGACGATCATCACCCTGACTACCACCATCACGACTTGAACCTGCGCTCGGCCTACCTGCATGTGATGGCCGACGCCGCTACGTCGGTGCTGGCAATCGTGGCCCTGCTGGCCGGCAAGTTCTGGGGCGCCAGCTGGCTCGACCCAGTCATGGGCCTGGTGGGTGCGTTGCTGGTGGCGCTGTGGGCCCGCGGCCTGCTGCGCGATACCGGGCGGGTGCTGCTGGATGCGGAGATGGACGCGCCAGTGGTGGAAGAAATCCGCGAAGTGGTCACGCAGTTGCCGGTGCCGGCCAGCATCACCGACCTGCACGTGTGGCGGGTGGGCAAGGACCAATACGCCTGCATTCTTGGTCTGGCCACCCACGCCGCGCTGAACGCCGACAGCGTGCGCCAGGCCCTGGCCGTGCACGAAGAGTTGGCGCACATCACTGTCGAGGTAAACCGCCTGGCATAGCGCGGTCAGACACCTGGACGTCGAGCCCAGGCAACTGCGGCTCGGCCGTTGGGCCTATGGTGACCAGTCATTCAGCCAGTCACCAGGAGTTGTGCCATGTCCGATTTCATCACCGTCCTGCGCGAAACCTGCCCGACGCCGGTCGTGGACGCCACCAAGTGGAAGCGCATCGGCGGCGATCCGCACACCGTCAACCTCAATGCCTACCTGTCGGCCGACGGCAGCAAGATCATGGGCACCTGGATCTGCACCCCGGGCAAGTTCGAGGTCAACTACGATAAATGGGAGTTCTGCCACTTCCTCGATGGCTATTGCATCATCACCCCGGAAGGCGAAGAACCGAAACACCTGAAAGCGGGTGATGTGTTCGTGATCGAGCCAGGCATGAAAGGTACCTGGGAAGTGGTCGAGACTGTACGTAAGTATTTCGTGTTCGCCTAATTTGCAGGCGCGGGTTTACCTGCGAATGCGGCGGTGAGGTTTCTGCAGCATTCGCGGGTGAACCCGCTCCTACCACTGCCGCGCAATACCTGTGGGCGTGGACGAAAAAAATCGCGGAGCAGGCGCCCTTCCCTCTGGTGCGCAGTTACAGAGGGAAGGCCACCTGGCCCGCGATGAAGTCCACCTCTTGCATCACTCCTTCTTGCGATAACCCTCGACGATGGCCGAGAAGTCCTTGCCCCCCTCGCCTCGCAGGCTCATGGCCTGGTACAACTGCTGGGCCACGGCACCGAGAATCACCGGTTGGTGTGCCTGGCGTGCCGCTTCGGTAGCCAGCCCGAGGTCCTTGAGCATGAGTTCGGCGCCAAAGCCACCGGTGTAGCCACGCGATGCCGGAGCGGTTTCGATGATGCCCGGCCACGGGTTGTAGGTGTCCGAGCTCCAGCAACGCCCGGTCGAACTATTGATGATGCCGGCCAGCACCTTGGTATCGATACCCAGCGCGTTCCCCAGGGCCATGGCCTCGGACACGCCGATCATCGAAATGCCTAGCAGCAGGTTATTGCAGATCTTGGCGATCTGGCCGGTACCGACTTCCCCGCAGTGCACGATGTTGCGGCCCATCTGCTCCAGTACCGGCTTGAGGCTCGCAAACAACTCGGTACTGGCGCCGACCATGAACGTCAGGGTGCCGGCCGCCGCGCCGCCAGTACCACCGGAAACCGGCGCATCCCCCATGTCCACACCTTTTGCCGCTGCGGCCTTGGAC
The DNA here is from genome assembly GCF_030418155.1 of Pseudomonas sp. 2,4-D. Taxonomy (NCBI): domain Bacteria; kingdom Pseudomonadati; phylum Pseudomonadota; class Gammaproteobacteria; order Pseudomonadales; family Pseudomonadaceae; genus Pseudomonas; species Pseudomonas sp. 2,4-D. Next base: position 14,921 of record NZ_JAUHUI010000027.1, on the reverse strand, counting down.
ACATCACGTGCGGTCTGCGGGTCGATGGTGCTGCAGTCAACGGTCGGCGTGCCAGGACGAATGCCGGCCAGTACGCCGTCCTCGTTCAAGTAAACGCTACGCACATGGGCTGCGGCCGGCAGCATGGTGATCACCAGCTCGCTGTTGGCCGCCGCGTCCTTGGGCGAGGGGCTGATCTGCCCGCCCAGTTCTGCCAGCTCGGCCAGCACGGCCTTGTTCAGGTCGAACAGGTTCAGCTGATGCCCGGCCTTGATCAGGTTGCGGGCCATGGGCGCGCCCATGTTGCCCAGGCCGATGAATGCGATACGCATGACGTACTCCTTAGCGCAGGCTAATGGTGGTGTTCACACCGTCGTTGACGCTGTCGTCATCGAACCAGCGAGCAGTGACGGTCTTGGTCTGAGTGTAGAACTGCACCACTTGCTTGCCGTACGGCCCGAGGTCACCGAGCTTGGAACCCCGCGAGCCGGTGAAGCTGAAGAACGGGACGGGTACCGGGATCGGGATGTTGATGCCGACCTGGCCGATATCGATTTCGCTCTGGAACTTGCGGGCCGCAGCGCCGCTCTGGGTGAACAGGCCGGTGCCGTTGCCGAACGGGTTGGCGTTGACCAGGGCGATGGCCTCGTCGAGCGTATCGACTTCCAGGGTCACCAGCACCGGGCCGAAGATTTCCTGGGTATACACCTGCATGTCGGTCTTCACCCCCGAGAACAGGGTCGGGCCGACGAAGTTGCCTTGCTCGTAGCCCGGCACCTTGACGTCACGGCCGTCAAGTTCCAGCTTGGCGCCTTCCTTGATACCGCTTTCGATCAGGCCCAGCACACGCTCCTTGGCACGCTTGGATACCACCGGGCCAACGTCGGTGCCCGGCTCACAGCCAGCATTGACCTTGAGCTTGCTGGCAGCCTCCTTGATATCCGGCAACCATTCGCGGGCCTTGCCCACCAACACCGCCACCGAGGTGGCCATGCAGCGCTGGCCCGCCGCGCCAAAGGCAGCACCGACCAGCGCATTGATGGTTTGCGTGCGGTTGGCATCAGGCAGCACCACCGCGTGGTTCTTGGCGCCCATCATCGACTGCACACGCTTGCCATGCTGGCTGCCGAGGTTGTACACGTGCGTGCCGACTTCAGTAGAGCCAACGAAGGAAATCGCCTTGATATCCTGGTGGGTGCAAATGGCATCCACCACCTGCTTGCCGCCGTGCACCACGTTCAGCACGCCGGCCGGTACGCCAGCTTCCAGCGCCAGCTCGACCAGCAGCATGGTCGACAGCGGGTCCTGCTCGGACGGTTTGAGCACGAACGTGTTGCCGCAAACGATGGCCATGGGGAACATCCACAGCGGGATCATTGCCGGGAAGTTGAACGGGGTGATGCCAGCGCATACGCCGATCGGCTGGCGCAGGGTGTAGGTATCGACACCGCCGGCGACGTTCTCGGCAAATTCGCCCATCTGCAGGGTGCCAATGGACGCCGCATGCTCGACCACTTCCAGGCCGCGGAAGATATCGCCTTCAGCGTCGGCCAGGGTCTTGCCCTGCTCGGCGCTGAGCACCTGGGCAATGCGTTTGGTGTGTTCGCGGATCAGTGCCTGCAGCTTGAGCATGATGCGCATGCGCGCGCCGATCGGGGTGTTACGCCACGTCTGGAAAGCGCGGTGAGCAGCGGCCACGGCTGCGTCGACTTCCTCGACGGTGGCGAACGGTACGCGCGCCAGCACCTCTTGGGTGGCCGGGTTGACGATGTCACGCCATTCGGTGGTTTTGGACTCGACCCACTGGCCGTCGATCAGCAGCTTGACCTGCTCGACCTTGGTGCTGTTAGGGGATTGCGGTGCGTTCATCTGCGTTCTCCTTGGAATTGTTGTCGGGACGAGATCGCCAGCGCCGGGCAAACGCAAGGTGGCGTCCTGAGGCTTGTTTCGAGTATAGATGTGCAAACATCCAACAAGAACGCACAAAAAAACCGGATCATCATGCAAAAAGACCTCACATCCCTGAGCGCGCTCAACTGGGACGATTTGAAGTTCTTCCTCGAAGTGGCTCGCACCCGCAAGGCCAGCAGTGCCGCCAAACGGCTGAGCGTGGACTACACCACCGTGTCGCGACGCATCAGCTCGCTGGAGGGCGCGCTGGGCACCTTGCTGTTCGAAAAGTCGCGGACCAACGGCTTTGTGCTGACCGCCGAGGGCCAGCGCCTGCTGGGCTATGCCGAGTCGATCGAGAGCACGCTGCACATGGCTTGCGAGCAGGTGTCCGGGTCGGGGGTGGCGTTGTCGGGCCATGTGCGCATGGGCTGCACGGAGGGCTTTGGCAGCTTTTTCATCACGCCGCAGCTAAGCCACTTCGTCGACGCCTACCCGGCGATTTCGGTGGACATCCTGCCGCTGCCGCACTTCATCAGCCTCTCCAAGCGTGAGGCGGACATCGTCATCGCGCTGGAGCGGCCCGAGCACGGGCCTTATGTGTGCTGCAAGCTGTGCGACTACCGCCTGCGGCTGTATGCCACCCAGGGCTACCTGGACAGCCACACGCCGATCCGCCAGGTGACGGATCTGGCCAAACACCCCTTCATCAGTTACGTGGATGACCTGGCGTTCAGCTCCGAGCTGCTGTACCTGGCCAACCTGATTCCCAACGCCAGCGCGCACTTGCGCAGTACCAGCGTGATCGCGCAGTACACGGCAGCGCTGCAGGGGCGTGGGCTGGCGATATTGCCGTGCTTCCTCGCTGCGCAGGACCCGCGATTGGTCACGGTGCTGCCGGAGGAGATCGAAGTGACGCGGCAGTTCTGGATGTATTGCCGGGAGGATTTGCGCAAGTTGAAACGCATTACCCTGCTGTGGGATTACATCCGCGGGGTGACCGAGGCGAATGCGCCATTGTTGATGGGGCAAACCCGCGAGATGCGCTTCGCCCAGGACTGATGGGCCTGCGCATTTCCGAAGGCAACACAGCCCCTGTAGGAGCGGGCTTGCCCGCGAACACCGGCGAAGCCGGTGCCAGGCCGCGTTGCCAGCGCCTACAGGGGATATGTGACAGCCCGAGCGGCAACGATCAGTAGGACGCTACCACGATGGACACCCGACGGTTCTCGGTACGCCCTGCACTGGTGCGGTTGTCCGCCACCGGCTGGCTGCTGCCCAGGCCACGGCTCTGAATGTTCTGCGCCTGCATGCCAACCCCGACCAGCGCTTTGGTCACGCTCTGCGCGCGGCGCTCGGACAGCTGCTGGTTGTACGCTGCTTTGCCCGACGAGTCGGCATGCCCGTCCACCCGCACGCCCTGGATACCAACGCCGAGCAGCGCCTTGCCGATGCGCTCGACAATCGCCTGGCTCTGGCCGTTGAGGCTGTCCAGATCGCTGCCGAACAGCACTTTGCCAGACAAGTCGTAGGCCCAACCTTCATCGGTCGGGGTGAAACCTTCGCGCTTGAGCACGGCAATCTGTTCTGGGGTAAGGCCTTTCGGGGGGGCGCTCTGGCACCCCGTCAGCGCCAGCAGGGCGAGCAACAAGGCCCAAAGCGGAAAACGTAAAGCTTGCATCACGGGTTCAACTCCTGTTCCTGATTTCGTTGGCGGACCGTTCCATCTGCGCCGCTTGCCAATGGCCACGGCGTTTGCGCTTGGCCTGGTACATTGCCGCATCGGCGGCATTCAGAAGACTGGCGGGGTCAGCGCCGTCATCCGGGTAATAGGCAATTCCGACACTTAGCGAGGTGGAGACACTGAGGCCACTGTCCAGTTGCACCGGCAGCTTCATGCTGGCAACTATCTTCTCGGCAATGTGTTCGGCGTCCTTGCGCGTATGCAAAGGCGTCAGCAGCACAGCAAACTCGTCGCCCCCCAGGCGCGCCACCAGGTCTTGCTCGCGCAGCTGGGCGCGCACACGTTCGGCCACGCTGATCAACACCTCGTCACCCACGGCGTGGCCGAGGGTGTCGTTGATCTGCTTGAAGTGGTCGCTGTCGAGGAACAGCAGTGCCAGGTGGTCCTGCTGACGCGCCGCATTCAGCACGCTGCGGCTTAGGCGCCCTTCAAAGAAGGCGCGGTTGGGCAAGCCGGTCAGGCTGTCGTGGCTGGCCTGATGGGCCAGGGTCTGGTTTTCGCTCTGCAGGTGACTATGCCACACCTCCAGTTCATCCAGCAGGGCATTGAAGTCGTTACCCAGCTCGTTCAGCTCGGCAATCGGCGCTTCTGGCACGCGCCGGTCGAAGCTGCGCTCGCGGCGGGCGGCATGGGCGACACTGGCCAGGCCACGCAGCGGGCGGGTGATATCGTTGAGCAGGCGCCGCGACAGATACTGGGCAGCCAAGGCGCTGAGGACCGTGCAGAACAGGATACCGGCCAAGCCACTGAGCAGGAACAGCAACAGGCTCCTGCCCTGGCCTGCCAGCTCGATGTGCCCGACCTGCTGTTGTTGGTGCACGATCGGCAACATGACCGGCTCATCCAGCAAGGCGCTGGCAACCTGCACCTCCAGCTGCGCGAGCATGCCCGTATTGTCGCGTTGCCAGTGCGCCAGTTGCTCGCCCTCGTTGTTGAAGACCTTGGCCTCGGCCACTTCTTCGGTACTGGCAATCAGCGCCAGCGATTCATTGGCGGCGGCGCTGTCATCGAACACCACCGCTGCCTCTACCGTGTAGTTGATCGAGCGGGCGATCAACTGCAGGTTATGGTTGGCATAGACACGCAGGGCGAGCACGCCCAGCAGGGTGAGGGAGATACCCGCCAGGCCAACGGCAAGCAGAGCGACGCTGAGGTGGCCACGGCCTAGCACCGATCGCAGGGTCGGGCGTACGGTACGCTTGCGGGTCGGCTTCATGGCTGCTCCGCCCGGCGCCGCGACAATTGCAGCACGCTGGGGTGAATGCGCACGCCAGAGCGTGCCACCGAGTCGAGATTGACTTCAAAGGCCACCTGCTGGTCGCTGACCCGCAGGCAGAACAGGCTGCCGACCGTGCAGGGGTCATCCGCCTCGCTGATGCTCAGCACCGGGTGGCCGCCGATACGCTGGAACAGCCGATCGCGCTGGCCCTGGTCAAGCTTGCCAATGTAGAGGGCATCGCAGGCCTGGGCGACTTGGGTGTCCTCTGCCAGCAGGCGCCGCACCTGCAGCGGTCTGCCAGACGCCTGGACATGGCCCTTGATGAGATCGTCGGCGTACTCGGTCGGGCCGACCAGGCACAGGCGTAAAGGATAAGGTTCGACGGGCCAGCGGGCGTAACTGAAGATACCCAATACTACCTGGGTGACCGCCTTGGCGCGTTGCTGTGCCTGGGCGGCGGTTGTGCCGGGGTCTGCCTGGGCAGCGCCTGCAGAAAGGAACAGGACGGCCAGCAATAGCGAAAGCGCACAGCTTGTCACTCGCCTTGCGGCCACGTTCATGTGGGAAATCCCTTTAAGCCCCTTCCGATATCGGCGCAACGATAGCACATGGCCGCTTTATTGTATGAGCCTGCAGCCACGTGTAATGGGTCTCATGGCCCTAGACCTGCTCGAGCATCAACCCGGAAATACGCCGTACTTTGCGCGCCACCGCTTCTTCGAAAATGCCTTGCCGTGGCTCGACCAGGCTGAAGCAGTGCTTGGCCCGAGTGATGCCGGTGTACACCAGTTCCTTGGTCAGCACCGGGTTGAGCGCCTCCGGCAGCACCAGGGCTGTGTGGCTGAACTCCGAGCCTTGCGACTTGTGCACGGTCATGGCGAACACCGTTTCCACTTCGTTGAGCCGGCTCGGCAGAACGAATCGCACACCACCACTGCCGTCGTTGCGCGGGAACGCCACACGCAGCAGCGGCTGGCCATGCTCATCCGGCAGGCGCAGGGCAATACCGATGTCACCGTTCATCAGGCCAAGGCCGTAGTCGTTGCGGGTCACCAACACCGGGCGCCCTTCGTACCAGGGCTGATGACTGTCGATCAGACCGGCATTGTGCAGCACCCGCGCCACCCGCTCGTTGAGGCCTTCGACACCCCAGGCGCCCCGGCGCACCGCGCACAGCAACTGGAAATCCTCGAAACTGCGCAACACCTTGCCCGCCCATTGCTCCCAGGCGGGGTCGTCAAAGGCGGTATCAAGTGCCGGCCGGTAACGGCCAAGGGTGCGCAGGTAGCTGCGGTAGCCTTGCGGTCCATCGGTACCGCGGTTCAGGCCGTCGAGTAACAGGCGGTCGAACGCACGATCCTGTTCGTGCTTGAGCGACAGGCTGTGCACGTCGGCAGGCGGCGCGGCCAGCAGGTTGCGCGCCGCGTGAGCGTCCTGACGATTGACCAGTCTGGCCAGCTGGCCAATTCCGCTGCCTTCACCGAAACGCCGTGAAAAACGCAGCATCACCACCTGCTGGGCCAGCGGGTGACGCTGCTCATCGCCGGCCTTGAGGCCACTGCCGGCCAGCGACTCGCCACTGACCTGCTGAAGCCACGCTGCAGTCGCCGGCGAGTAAAAGCCCTCCTCAGCATCCCGGCACAGGTCACCCAGTACCGCGCCGGCCTCGACCGAGGCCAACTGGTCCTTGTCGCCCAGCAGCACCAGACGCGCCCGCGGCGGCAAGGCATCGAGCAGGTTGGCCATCATTTCCAGGTCGATCATCGACGCTTCGTCGACCACCAGCACGTCCAACGGTAACGGGTTGCCAGCATGATGGCGGAAATGCCGCGAGCCCGGGCGGCTGCCGAGCAGGCGATGCACGGTGCTGACTTCAGTGGGGATTTGCCCGCGTACTTCGGCGCTGACTTGCAGGCGCTCGACTTGCTGGCCAATGGATTCGGTCAGGCGCGCAGCGGCCTTGCCGGTCGGCGCAGCCAGGCGGATGCGCAGTGGCCTGCCCTGCTCCACTGCCGGCGCCTGCAGCAACGCCAGCAGGCGCACCACGGTGGTTGTCTTGCCGGTGCCGGGTCCGCCAGTGATGATGCTGAAACCGGCCCGGGTGGCCAAGGCGCAGGCGAGCTTCTGCCAGTCCACCTGGCCAGCTGGCGCACCGCCCTCGAACAGTTGCGCCAGGCGCTCTGGCAGGTCCGCAGGCGGTGCTTCGGCCTGACTCAGGCGCTGGCGCAGGGCCTGGTCGATGCGCCGCTCGTAACTCCAGTAACGGCGCAGGTAAAGGCGCTCGCCACTGCGTACCAGTGGCCGCGCTTGCTGGCCAGGCGTATCACCTGCGGCCACCAGCGGGCTGGCGCTGATGCGCTGAAGCCAGGCATTCAAGTCAAGGTTGGCCAGCAGTTGCGATGGCAGTAGCAAAGGGCCGATAAGGGCGTCACCTTCCGGCGGCAACGAGAGGGCGAAATCCGGCTCGGCCAAGGTTTGTTGCAGGTCGAGGCAGACATGTCCGTGCCCCAGTTGGTGGCTGGCCAGCGCCGCTGCCAGCAATAGTAAGGGATCACTGCCGGGGGCACGCTCCTCCAGGAACGACACGAACGCGCGGTCCAGGGCACGTAGCCAGCCCCGCTCAACCCAGCGGTCGAGTAATTGCAGCAGATCAGCGCTGTTGTGCTGTGGTGCCAGCGCCAGCAGGTGCTCTGCGTGCAACGGGGTGGGCAACAGGTCGACAAGGCTTCGGCTCATGGCGCAACTCCGGCAAACAGGTCCTGCTGTACCGGCGCGTGCTCGCCACGGAACAGTGCATCGAGGCTTTCGATCAGCTCACGCGGTGGCTTGGCGTGGTACACGCCGTGGCCGCTGCTGCTGGCACCGCGCAGGAAGATGAACAGGGCGCCGCCAACATGGCGGTCATAATCGTAGTCCGCCAGCCGCGCGCGCAACTGCCGGTGCAGGGCCAGCAGGTACAGCACATACTGCAGGTCGTAGCGGTGCTCAAGAATCGCCTTTTCCATGGCCATGGCATCGTAGGCCTGGATGTCCGCACCCAGCCAGTTGGACTTGTAGTCGGTCACGTAGTAACGCCCGTCCAGCTCGAACGCCAGGTCGATGAACCCTTTGAACATGCCGTTGAGCACTGTCGGCTGCGCTGCTGGGCGCGCCAGACCGGGGTGGGTGTGGCGGGCCACCAGGCGATCGAGTTGTTCTGCGTCGACCCGGTGGCTAGCGAACCAGAATTCCATTTCGATCTGGTAATGACGCAGCTGGCCCAGCGTTACGCTCTGGTCGCTGCCCGGCAGCGGCAACGCCTCGCCCAGCAAACGCTGCATCCAGTGGCTCAGGGTGGGGATCCAGCCGGCCCAGTCACGGCGGTTGCAGCGCTGGCCAACGGTGCGCTCGATCAGTTGAGGGTTAGCGCTGACCTCGCTGAAGCCCTCACGACCTGCCCACTCCAGCAAACCATGGAGGAAGGTGCCGGGGTTAGGCCCCCGTGGGAAGCGATGGATATCGCCGCTGTCGGCCGGGACCTCGCGCAACACCTGGGCATCGGGCACCTCGTCATCCAGCAGTTGCTGGGCCTGCGAGCTGTCGGCGCCGAGTGTCTGGTCGCCGACACGAAGGGCACTGTACGAAGCGATCCACCAGTGCTCGGCAGCCGCATGGCGTGGCCTGCGTGCTGGCAACAGCTCACGTTCGGCGTGTGGCATGCGATACATCTGCTCATCCGCCTGCGGCAGGCCTGGGCAACTGATGTGCGGGCAACTTGCCGCCAGAGCCTGCAACCAGTCCGTCAGCTGCGCCGAACCAGCCAAGGCAAGGCCGCCCCCCAGCAGGTAGCCAAACGCCGAGCGGTGCAGCTGCGAGCTCTTCAAATTACCGCGCTTGAGGTCGGCAACACCCAGCCAGCAAGCATGCTGGGCGCGGGTCAGGGCCACGTAGAGCAGGCGCAGGTCTTCGGCCAGGCGCTCGTCGTCAGCTCGCTCGATCTGCTCCTGATCGGGTGTGAGGGTGAGGTGGGCATTACCTTCGCTGTCATGCCAGGCCAGCGGCAGACGGCTACCATCCACCGGTTTGCTGGTGCAGATGAATGGCAGGTAGACCAAGGGATATTCCAGGCCCTTGGACTTGTGGATGGTCACCACCTTGACCAACTGTTCGTCGCTCTCCAGGCGCAGGATCTGCTCTTCACCGGCCTGACCGGAACTGGCGAGGTGCTCGGCCAGGTGGCGGATAAGCGCCTGTTCGCCGTCCAGCTCGCCGGCGGCCTGCTGCAGCAGCTCGGCCAGGTGCAGCAGGTTGGTCAGCACCCGCTCGCCATCACTGCGGCGGATCAGCGTGCGCGGTAGCTGGAAGTCATGCAGCAAGTGGCGCAACATCGGCAACACCCCCTGGCGCTGCCAGGTGTCGCGGTACAGGCGAAAACGCATCACCCAGCTTTCCCAGACCCGCTCGTCCTGGTTAAGCCGGTCCAGCGCAGCCAGCGACAGGCCCAGTGTAAGGCTGGCCAAAGCAGCCTTGAGCAGGCGCTCTGAGTCAGGCTCGGCGCAGGCCTTCAGCCAGGCCAGCAGGTCGTGGGCTTCCTGGGCGGCAAACACCGAGTCCTTGTCAGACAGGTAGACGCTGCGCACCCCGCGTGCGGCCAGTTCGGCGCGGACCATCTGCGCCTCATGACCATCGCGCACCAGGATGGCGATGTCCGAGGGCAAGCAAGCGCGCAATTCGCCTTCGGCATTCTGGAAACCCGCCGTGCCCTGCTGGCCGCCATTGAGCAAGGCCACAATATGGCTGGCGCAACTGGCGGCCAGTTGCTGGCGGTAAACGCTGCTGGAGACTGGCTCTTCACTTTCCAGCTGCCAGCATTGCAGGGCTGCACTGACTTCACCGTCAATCAGCAGCTGTTCGCCACGCCCCTTGGCGCGCACCTCGATGAATGGCAGCGGGTTGTCATCGGCCTCGCGGAACAGGAATGCACCCCGCCCCGCTTCACGCGCCTCGGCCTGCAGGAACACCTGGTTGACCGCCGCCACCATGGCTTTGCTGGAGCGGTAGTTGGTGTCCAGGCTGTGCAGGCGGCCGCTGGTAGCGCGTCGCGCGGCAAGGTAGGTGTAGATGTCGGCACCCCGGAAGGCGTAGATCGCCTGCTTGGGGTCGCCGATCATGAACAGGCCGGTTTCTGCGCGGTTTTCGCTGATCTGGTAGATGCGCTCGAAAATGCCGTACTGAACCGGGTCGGTGTCCTGGAATTCGTCGATCAGCGCTACCGGGAACTGCTCACGGATCAGGCTGGCCAGGCGCTCGCCGGCCTCGCTGGCGAGCGCGTGCTGCAAGCGCACGAGCATGTCGTCGAAGCCCATTTCTGCACGCCGGCGCTTCTCCACTTCGAAACGCGCCGATACCCAACTGGCGGCGTGCTCGAGCAGCGGAGCATCCGGGCTGTCCAGTGCCTGCAGTTGCTGCTGCAAGTGCTGCATGGCGTTGAGGGCTGGGTGCTCGGGAGGTTCTCCCTTCCAGGCCTCGGCCATGCCCGTCGGGGTCAGCCGCGTAAAGCCAGTGCCCAAGTCGAGCTCTACCAGTTGCTCATCGCTGGCCCAAGCGCAGAGCTTGTCGAACCAGGGCTCGAAGTAACGGGCTTGCATCTTGCGGCCGTCGACCTGTTTGGCGGCCAGCGCATCGCGGCAGATTTGCCGCAGTTCCTCGGCCCACTGTGCCCATGGCGCCTTGATCCGGGCCAACTGTGCGCCACGTTGCTGCAGCGATGCCTGGATCAACGCAGCGGGCTCTGGCCCATTCTGCTGGGCGCGCACACGGCCGAACAGTGGGCGAATGCGTGGCAGCAAAGCGTCGGGGCTCCCCCAGTTGCCGCGCACCCAGGCCAGTGCGTCACCTTGCATCCCATAGCAGAAGCGCCGCCAGTAATCGCGCATGACCTGGCCCAACAACTCGCTGTGGTCGGTTTCCAGGGTCTGGGTGAACAGGCTGCCGCTGTCGAAGGCATGCTCGCGCAGCATGCGCTGGCACCAGCCATGGATGGTCGATACCGCAGCCTCGTCCATCCACTGCACGGCGATTTCCAACCGGCCGGCGCAACGCGGCCAAGTCTCTTGTGGGTAATCGTCACGCAGTTGGTGCAACAGCGGATCGGCGCCTTCCAGCTCGCCACGGAAGAACCGTGCGGCTTCAGCCAGGCGGGCGCGGATACGCTCGCGCAGCTCTTTGGTGGCGGCGTCGGTGAAGGTCACCACGAGGATCTGCGGTGGCAGCAGCTCGCGCTCGAAGCCCTGTTCGCCACCGTGACCGAGGATCAGGCGCAGGTACAGCGCCGAAATGGTGAAGGTCTTGCCCGTGCCGGCGCTGGCCTCGATCAGCTGGCTACCGTGCAGGGGGAAACTCAGTGCCAGAGGACGGTCCTGGGTCATGCGCCTTTCTCCGGGTTGCCCAAGGTCTGCCAAGGGGCGGTGAACAACGGGCGATACAAGGTTTCGCACCAGCCTTCAAACGTTTCGTCAGCAGTGAGTGCTGCAAAGTCCCGGAACTGGCGGGCCAAGGCAATGCTTTCACTCCGCTCGCCAAAGCTGGTGCGTTCGTCGCCTTCGTAGGCGCGAGCTGCTGCGGCCATGGCTTTAACGGCATCGTCCTGGGCCAACCAGGCGAACGCGGTCTTGGCCGCGACTGGCAACGGCGCATTCATTGCCGCCTGACGGGCCACCAACAGGTCGCCCAGCAGTTGCGCGGCCAGCGCTTGCGGCAGCGGTGCAAGCAACAGGGTCAGGTCACTGGCTACCAATGCACTGTTATAGGGGTAGCCCGCTGCACAGGCCGCCAAATGCGTAACCCAGGGCGCGATAAGGCGATGCCACTTGAGGTTGTTGCGCCCGGCACTGATGGTGTTGGGTACTGTGGTGATGCTGAGAAGGCTCTGATCTTCCGCCTGGAACACCCGCCCCAGCCAGCCCTCCAGGCGGTGCTGACCGTGCTCGAAATGCACCGGCAAAGCGCCCTCGACCAGCTGTGGCCAGCGTTGCAGCAATTGCTGGTGACGTTGCAGCAGGTCCGGCAGCGGTTCGATCAACTCGTTTTGCAGCAGTTCGCCGAAACCTGCTAGCGGCAGCAAACCGCAGGCCTGCAGCCGTCGGGCCTGGGCGCGCAAGGCCTGTTCGGCGTTGTCCGGTTCGGCCAAGGCGGCGCCAAGCAGGCTTTCACTGGCGCCGTAGCGTTGCAGGGTATCGAGGACGAAGGGCTCTTCGTCCGGGGTCGGCGCTTCCAGCGCCTCAAAGTACACCTTCAAACGCTGGCTGAAGAAGTGCCGTACCGGGTGGCGCAAGAAGTCATTCAGCTGGTGCAGACTCAGGGCTTCAGCGTCCTGATAAGGCGGCAAGCCCGGCTCGCTCTGCTCGTCTGCCTCACCCTGCTGGTGCAGCACCTGCCATTCATGGGCATAGCTGAACAGTGGGCTGCCCTTCTGGAAGTACCGAGGGCTGAACGGCTGCAGCGGGTGCTCCTGGGTCAGTGCGTGCAACAGTTGCTCGCCCGGTTTCGCGGGCTGGCCCTGCTGCGCGTCGGCCAAATGCCAACCCGCAGCGATGTGATCGCGCAACTGGCCGATCAGCACCGAGGCCGGGCGTTCGCTATTGTCGCGGATACTGCGCCCGACCCAGCTGACATACAGTTGATCACGTGCTGACAGTAGCGCTTCAAGCAACAGGTAACGGTCGTCTTCGCGGCGTGAGCGGTCGCCGGGGCGATAGTCGCTGGCCATCAGGTCGAAGTCTAGCGGTGGCTGCGCACGCGGGTAGTCGCCATCGTTCATGCCCAGCAGGCAGACCACCCTGAACGGGATCGCGCGCATGGGCATGAGTGTGCAGAAGTTGACCGAGCCGGCGAGGAAACGTTGCGACAGCTTGCCCTGATCGAGGCCCGACAGCCAGGCTTCACGCACCACGGTAAGCGGTAGGGGGTCGTGCAGGCCGACGGTCTCGCACACCTCAAGCCAGCTATCACGCAGATCCTGCAACTGCATCAACAGGAATTCATCACCCTCGTCCTCGGCGAGGAAGAACACGTGCAGCAAGGCATGTAGTCGCTCGCCCCACTGGCTGACGGTGGCAGGCTCGGACAGGGCCTGGCAGGCGACTTCGAGCGCATCGAGCAACGCGACCAGCGGGCCGATCAGTGCCGCGTCCAGGCCACCGATTTCATCGTAGGGTTCAATGCCATCACAGGCCTCACCCACCCCCACGGCATAACCCAACAGCATGCGGCGCAGGCCGAAACGCCAACTGTTCTGTTCAAGCCCGGCGGGCAAGCCCAGGCTCGCCCGCTGCTCGGCGTCAAGGCCCCAACGGATGCCAGCGCCCTCGATCCAGCGGTGCAGCGTGGGCAGGTCGTTTTCGCGGATGCCGAAGCGGGCGCGGACTGCCGGCACGTCCAGCAGGTCGAGCACTTCGCTGACCGCGAAGCGGCTGTCAGGCAGTTTGAGCAGGTGCTCAAGCGCGATCAGCAAAGGCTCGCGACCACGCTGGCCTTGGTCTGTCAGGGTGAACGGGATGTAGCGCGGGTCGTTGCGCTGCAACTGGCCGAAGACGGCGCGGATATGCGGCGCATAAGTGTCGATGTCCGGCAGCATGACGATCACGTCGCGCGGGCGCAAAGTCGGGTCGGCGCTGAAGCGGGCCAACAGCTGGTCGTGGAGGATCTCCACTTCACGTTGCGGGCTGTGCGCGATATGGAAGCGGATCGAGCGGTCTTTTGTGGTGTCGACTGGCGGCCACCGTTCGCGGCTCTCAGCGAGCGGGCGCAACTCCAGGATGTCGTCCTGCAGTTCGTTGAGCAGCGTGGTGGGCGAACCGTCGCTGAACAGGTCGATGCGGCCGTCGCTGAACACGCCCTGATAGCTGCCTGGGTCATCATAGCTGTCGAGCAGGTTGATGTAGTCGCGGCCTTGTTTACCCCAGGCTGCCAGCAACGGGTGGGCATGCTGGTGCAGCGTCTGGTCGTCCAGTTGCAGGGGCATGCCTTGCTTGCGTTGCTGGCGTTTGTACTGGTGGCGCAGCAGGTCCTTGTCGGCGACGATATCGGCCCAGTGGTGGCGGCATGGGTTGTGTACGCACAGCAATACCTGACTGAAACGCGACAGGCCTGCCAGCGCTTCCAGGGCCTGGGCCGGCAGCGAAGAGATACCGAACACGATCACCCTCGGTGGCAGCCCTGCAGGCGCCTGCTCCAGGCTGTTGATGCGCTCGATGAAACGTTGGTGTACCCCGGCGCGGCTTTGCGCCATGCCTTGCTCGCCAACATCCTCCAGCAATGCTCGCCACAGCTCGGCTTGCCAGCGGTTGCCTGGCGGCAAAACTTTGCGCTCGCCGCGGGCCGTGTTGATGGCGTGCTCACCAGTGGCCCAGTCCTTGAGCCAATCGGCACGGTAGACCTGGTACTGGTCGAACAGGTCGGCCAGGCGCTCGGCGAGCTGGTAGCGCTTGCGCAAGTCACTGTCATCGGTGAGGAAGCGCCGCAGTGGCTCGAAATGCGGGCGCTCGATGAGTGCTGGCAACAGGCGCATCAGGCGCCAGGTCAGGGGTGCCTTGTCGAGCAGAGACACTTCGGGGATTTCGCTACGGCCAAGCACGCTGCGGTAGAGCTGCCACATAAAGCTACCGGGCAGTTGTACATCGATTGCAGCGGCGATGCCGCAGCCGCCTTGGTCATCTTCCAGCGGATCTTCAGCCAGGGCCAGCTTGAGCCATTGGGCGATGCCATTGCTTTGCACCAGGGCAATTTCGTTTTCCAGAGGCGCCAGCGGGTAGCGACGCATCCAGCTCACTACCAGGCTACGCAGGTCGTCGAGGCGGTTGCCGTGGACGATCATGAAGCCAGGATGGAGATGGGCGGTGTTGAGCATCGGAAGGTCTCTGGAGGCGCTGATGGCTGAGAGGGGAACGATATCACGCGTACATGAAACGGCCGAACGCCATCAGGCCGCAGGAGCGGGCGTGCCCGCTCCCGCAGTGATTCGAACAGGTCGAGTTTTTTTGCCCACAAAGACAAAACCCCTACCTGCATACGCAGATAGGGGTTTTGCGAAATGAATCTTGACGATGACCT
>NZ_JAUHUI010000026.1:0-76691 GCF_030418155.1 Pseudomonas sp. 2,4-D | reverse complement strand
AGCTTGAATTGCTCGGTGTACTTACCCATAGATCCCCCAAGGGTTGGATTAGTGTCCAACTTCTTGGGGGCAGTCCAATTTGTGGGAGCGGCCTTGCGTCGCGAAAGGGCCGCGAAGCGGCCGCATCGATATGGGCTGCGAAGCTGATCATTCGGGGTCCAGTGCCCGCCCGGTCATTCCGCAAATTCCCCAGTCCCCACACCCTCGCCACGGCTTTCGTAGCATTTCAATGTGACCAATGAGTCAAAACGCTCATCTTCCCTGTATTCTATGCAGCAGCTGTTGCAGCATTTTGTTACCGGTGCGCAGGCGAGCCCTGGCTACAACCCCTGGCGGTGACCGCTCCGGTATTTGGCGCCCTCAATTCATCGAGTGGTGGTCTTTGGCTGTTTTCATTGGGAAGCCAGAATGATTGGCATCAAAAGCATTGCGAGTTACGTGCCCACCGCTGGCCTGGACAACTACGTTCAGGGTGCGAAGTTCGGCAAGGACGAAGAGTTCATGTTCGGCAAGATCGGTGCGTCGTTCCTGCCGCGCAAGGCCGAAGAGCAAGAAACCTCCGACTTGTGCGTAGAGGCCGCCCAGGCGCTGTTCGCCAGCAACCCCGACCTTGATCCGCAATCGATCGATGCGTTGATCGTGGTCACCCAGAACGGCGACGAAGAAGGCCTGCCGCACACCGCAGCCATCGTCCAGAGCAAACTTGGCCTGTCTACCCGCGTGGCGGCATTCGACGTGTCGCTGGGCTGCTCCGGCTATGTGTATGGCCTGTATGCGATCAAAGGCTTCATGGAAGCAGCAGGCCTCAAGAACGGCCTGCTGATCACCGCCGACCCGTATTCGAAGATCGTCGACCCGGAAGACCGCAACACCACCATGCTGTTCGGCGACGCCGCCACCGCTACCTGGATGGGTGAAAACGCGGTTTGGAACCTGGGCCAGGCGCGTTTCGGCACTGACGGTTCCGGTGCCGAGCACCTGAAAGTCAGTGACGGCAAGTTCTTCATGAACGGCCGCCAGGTATTCAACTTCGCCCTGATCAAAGTGCCAGCGCACCTGCACGAGCTGCTGGATGCCAGCGGCCTGAAGTCGTCGGATATCGACGCCTTCTGCATCCATCAGGGCAGTGCGGCGATTGTCGACGCCGTGGCGCGACGCTTTGAAGAGCAACACCCGGAGAAGTTCGTCAAAGACATGCTGGAAACCGGCAATACGGTGTCCTCCAGTGTTCCGCTGCTGCTGCAGAAGCACATGCTCGATGGCAGCTGGAAGCGCGTGGCGATCAGTGGCTTTGGCGTGGGCCTGTCGTGGGGCTCGGCCATCCTGTACCGCGACTGATCCCAGTCAGACCCTGAAAGCGCCCGGCGGCCACCGCCCGGCGCTTTTTTTCTGCCGAAAATAAATGTCTGCCTGACGCAGCCCATTGTAGGAGCGGGTTCACCCGCGAAGAAGGCAGCTCGGTCTATGGCACCGGCTTCGCCGGTGTTCGCGGGTGAACCCGCTCCTACAGGCGGGATGAGGCATTCAGCCCATTCCAAACAGTTTTTGACGCCAATAAACCGCCCTTAACCCCTTGATTTCTCAGGGCTGGCCCCATGCCAGTATTTTTTTTTTGAAAAAACCCTCAAGCAACCCGCGCACCCGACGATAACCATTACGAAGGTTCTCTAGGCCAATCCGGCGGTTGCCAAGGCCGGAAGCCGCAGTACCCATCCAACGAGGATTTCGTCATGGCTTTAACTGTAAACACCAACATTGCGTCGATCACCACCCAGGGCAACCTGACCAAGGCGAGCAACGCTCAGACCACTTCGATGCAGCGTCTGTCCTCGGGTCTGCGCATCAACAGCGCTAAAGACGACGCTGCCGGCCTGCAGATCGCCAACCGTCTGACCAGCCAGATCAATGGCCTGGGCCAGGCTGTGAAGAACGCCAACGACGGTATCTCGATCGCCCAGACCGCTGAAGGTGCAATGCAGGCCTCGACCGACATCCTGCAGAAAATGCGTACCCTGGCCCTGTCCTCGGCTACTGGCTCGCTGAGCGCCGACGACCGTAAGTCGAACAACGACGAATACCAGGCTCTGACCGCTGAGCTGAACCGTATCTCGGAAACTACCACCTTCGGTGGTCAGAAGCTGCTGGACGGTTCCTACGGCACCAAGGCCATTCAGGTCGGCGCCAACGCCAACGAAACCATCAACCTGGCGCTGGACAACGTTTCGGCCAAGAGCATTGGCTCGCAGCAGATTAAATCCGGCACTATTGCGCCAAGCGCTAGCGGCGTTGCAGCAGCAGATCTGGTTGTAACCGGCAACGGCCAAACCAAGACTGTCAGCTATGATGAGGGTGCTTCGGCCAAAGATATTGCTGCCAAACTCAATGGCGCAATCGGTGGTCTGACTGCCTCTGCCAGCACTGAAGTCAAGCTGGCTGTTGCAAGTGGTGCAGCAGCCACTCCTGCCAACTTTGACCTGACCGTTGGTGGCAGCACCGTCAGCTTCATCGGTGTTACTGACACTGCAAGCCTGGCTGATCAGCTGAAGTCCAACGCCGCCAAGCTGGGTATCAGCGTCAACTACGACGAATCGACCAAGAGCCTGTCGGTGAAGTCGGACACTGGTGAGAACCTGAAATTCACCTCGCAGGCCGGCGCTGATGCCATTTCTGTGGGTGCGCGTGATGGCAATGGTGATTTCCCGGGCACGCTGACCACGCTTTCCGGTACTGCTAATGACACATCAGTTGTAACTGGCCAGATCTCCCTGGACTCTGCAAAAGGTTACTCGGTAGCCGATGGTGCAACCGGTACTGGCGCTACTGACCTGTTCGGTGCAGCTTCCAAGTCTTCGGCCAAGACCACCATCGCCGATACCGATGTTACCGACGCCACCAACGCCCAGAACGCTCTGGCCGTTATCGACAAAGCCATCGGTTCGATCGACAGCGTCCGTTCGGGCCTGGGTGCTACCCAGAACCGTCTGCAAACCACCGTCGACAACCTGCAGAACATCCAGAAGAACTCCACCGCTGCCCGCTCCACCGTGCAGGACGTGGACTTCGCTTCGGAAACTGCCGAGCTGACCAAGCAGCAGACTTTGCAGCAGGCTTCGACTGCGATCCTGTCGCAGGCTAACCAGCTGCCATCGTCGGTCCTGAAACTGCTTCAGTAATTCAGGCGCTTGAGTGAAGGGTGAAAGGGCGCGTTTACGTGCCCTTTCACCCTTTTTGACATGAGGAGTTCGAAACATGGACATGAGTGTCAAGCTGAACCAGGTGTATCCAGCCGTGTTACCCCAGGTGCCAGGAGCTGATCGCGAGCGGGATCCGGCTACGCCTGCCAAGGTGCAGGAAGCCGCTGCCTCCGATAATCAGCCACACTCGCGCGAGGACCTGGAAAAAGCGGTTGGCGAAATTCGTGATTTCGTCCAGTCGAGCCAGCGCCAGCTGGACTTTTCCATTGACGATTCCACGGGTCGGATTGTAGTCAAGGTGATTGCTACCCAGTCCGGTGAGGTGATCCGGCAACTTCCATCGGAAGCTGCGCTGAAATTGGCGCAGAGCCTCAGTGAAGCCAGCAGCCTGCTGTTCGACGGTCAGGCATAGGCTGGCATGATTTTTGTTGTTGTCGACTATTTGATGGATTTATCCGCCAAGGATCCGGCAGCTACTGAACAAGGAGAGCAATGATGGCAGGTACAACAGTCAGCGGTATTGGCTCGGGCATCGATACCCAGGCGATCGTCGATTCCCTGGTGGCCGCGCAAAAAGCGCCCAAGCAGGCCCAGATCAATACCCAAACGCTGAAGGCAACCACCACGTTGTCCTCTATTGGCAAGATTCAGTCAGCCCTGGATGCATTCCGCGGCGCTTTGACCAACATGACCGATACCAACAGCTTTGGGGGTCTGAGCCTGAAGTCTTCGGATGAAAAGGTCGCGACCGTCACCATGGGGACTGGGGCTGCGAACGGCTCGTTCAAGCTGATCGTCGACAAGTTGGCGACTGCGTCAAAAGTTTCGACCAAAGTGTATGCAGATGGTGCGGGATCGGTAGTCAATAGTGGCAGTACATCGACTACGCTGACCATCAGTCAGGGCGGCAAGGACTTCGACCTCAGTGTGCCCGCCGGCGCCACATTGCAGCAGGTGCGCGACAGCATCAATAGCCAGTTTGGCGTAGCGGGCCTTAGCGCCAACGTGCTGACGGATGCCAATGGTTCTCGCCTGATCGTCACCTCGACGAAAATGGGGGAGGGCTCTGACATTACCCTTTCCGGCAATTCGGGCATCGATACCGGCTATACCGTTGTCGATGAGCCGACGGACGCCGAGTACACCCTGGACGGCATTGCCATGAAGTCCAAGACCAATGACATTACCGATGCTGTCAGTGGTCTCAATATTAAGCTGGTGGGTGTTTCACCGATCAACGCTACCAGTAGCGAGCCTACGGCGACCATCCTCTCCCTGACTACCAGTTCCACAACGTTGAAGTCGGGCCTCAAAGGTTTCATCGATACCTACAACGCATTGTTGAAGGTGATGAACGCCGAAACCAAAGTGACCAAGAATGCCGATGGCACCATGACGGCTGCGGCGCTGACGGGTGATGCCACAATGCGCACATTGATGAACTCCATTCGTGAGGAACTCAATGCGGTAGCAGGCAACGGTACCTTGAAGTCGCTCGCTGCTTTTGGTGTCACTTCGGCCCAGGACGGCGGTGCGCTGAGCCTGGATGACAAGAAGTGGGACAAGGTTGCTTCCACCAACGCGGCGGACCTGACCAGTATTTTCAATGGCAAGGATGGCCTGCTGGCGCGCCTGCAAAAAGTCACCGAGCCATTCGCCAAGGCCGCAACCGGCACCCTCGCCGAACGCTCCAAAGTTCTGAGCGAAAGCCTGACCAAACTCAAGACCGAGCAGGACACCCTGGACGCCCGCATGGAAGCCCTGCAAAAGAGCCTGCAGGACAAGTACAACAACATGGATACCCTGGTCACCCAGCTGCGCCAGCAGCAGGACTCGGTGCTGAGCACCCTCAATGCACTGAACAAGGCGAACAGCGACGATTAATCCGTGAACCTTGCATGAAGTCCGTGCAAGATGCCGGGCTTCATGTCATCGGTCGGTAAAGTTTTTCGCTGCCTGCCCGATACAAGGAATATCTCCCCTTTAAGCCTGCCAGTCACGAGGTCGCAAGATGAATCCCATGAGAGCCCTTCGTCAGTACCAGAAGGTCAATTCCCATGCCCAGATTTCCGAAGCCACGCCCCATCGCCTGGTGCAGATGCTGATGGAAGGCGGCCTCGATCGCATGGCGCAGGCCAAGGGTGCGATGGCGCGTGGCGACATTGCGGAAAAAGGCCTGATGCTGGGCAAGGCGATCGACATCATCATCGGCTTGCGCGATGGCTTGTCGCCTGAAAAAAGCGAAAACCCGGAGTACGTCGAAAAGCTCGACGCCCTCTACGTCTACATGACCAACCGCCTGATGCAGGCCAATGTGGACAACGATGCCAGCATTATCGACGAAGTTGCCCAGCTGCTGATTACCGTGAAAAGTGGCTGGGACGGCATTGCCGACGCCCAGCCTGCCAGCTGATGGCAAGGAGATTACCGTGACCGCACTGCAACGCCTCGATGACACCTGCGATGCCCTGATCGGGGCCTTGGGTGAGCGTGACTGGGAAGCCATTGCCAAGCTGGATGTGGCGTGCCGCGCGTGCATCGACGAGGTGCTGGAAACCCATGCGATGGATCAGGCGTTGCTGCGCGAGAAGCTGGAAGGGGTGCTGCGGCTCTACCGCAATCTGATCGATGTGACAACCGGTGAACGCCAGGCAATTGCCGAAGAGATGATGCAGATCAATCAAGCGAAAAATGCATCGAAGGTTTACCATCTCTTCAGTTAAGATGCGCACGACTTAACAAAAGGCGCCATAAATTTGACTGTGTGGGCCTTTTTGACTTTACTAGTGGCTGTTTTCGAATTTCAGACGTCCGAACACTGACCATTCAGTCGGAATGATGTCGAGCACGCCCCTGCAGGGCGCCGATATGACTAGGGAAGTTGCTATTGCATGTGGCGTGAAACCAAGATTCTGCTGATCGATGACGACAGCGCGCGCCGCCGCGACCTTGCGGTGGTGCTGAACTTCCTCGGCGAAGAAAACCTCGCGTGTGCCAGCCATGACTGGCAGCAGGCGGTCGAGCCATTGTCCTCGAGCCGCGAAGTGCTGTGCGTGCTCATCGGCACCGTGAATGCTCCGGGCAATCTGCTTGGGCTGCTTAAGACAGTGGCTACCTGGGATGAGTTCCTTCCGGTTTTGCTTTTAGGTGAAATTTCTTCCGCCGAGCTGCCGGAAGACCTTCGCCGCCGGGTGCTTTCCAACCTGGAAATGCCGCCAAGCTACAGCCAATTGCTGGACTCGCTGCACCGTGCCCAGGTCTACCGCGAAATGTATGACCAGGCGCGCGAGCGGGGTCGCCAGCGCGAACCCAATCTGTTCCGCAGCCTGGTTGGCACCAGTCGTGCCATTCAGCACGTGCGGCAGATGATGCAGCAAGTGGCGGATACCGACGCCAGCGTGCTGATCCTGGGTGAGTCCGGCACCGGCAAGGAAGTGGTAGCGCGCAACCTGCACTACCATTCCAAGCGCCGCGAAGCGCCGTTCGTGCCGGTCAACTGTGGCGCGATCCCGGCCGAGCTGCTGGAAAGCGAACTGTTCGGCCACGAGAAGGGCGCCTTTACCGGGGCCATCACCAGCCGTGCCGGGCGTTTCGAGCTGGCCAACGGCGGTACCCTGTTCCTCGACGAAATCGGCGACATGCCGTTGCCGATGCAGGTCAAGCTGCTGCGTGTGCTGCAGGAGCGTACCTTCGAGCGCGTGGGCAGCAACAAGACCCAGAGCATCGACGTGCGCATCATCGCTGCGACGCACAAGAACCTCGAAACCATGATCGAGGACGGCACCTTCCGCGAAGACCTGTACTACCGCCTGAACGTGTTCCCTATCGAAATGGCGCCGCTGCGTGAGCGGGTGGAAGACATCCCGTTGCTGATGAACGAGCTCATTTCGCGCATGGAGCACGAGAAGCGCGGTTCCATTCGCTTCAATTCCGCTTCGATCATGTCGCTGTGTCGTCACGGCTGGCCGGGCAATGTGCGCGAGCTGGCCAACCTGGTCGAGCGCATGGCGATCATGCACCCGTACGGGGTCATTGGCGTGTCGGAACTGCCGAAGAAATTCCGCTATGTCGATGACGAAGACGAGCAGATGGTCGACAGCCTGCGCAGCGACCTGGAAGAGCGCGTGGCGATCAATGGCCACACACCAAACTTCAGCAACCACGCCATGCTGCCGCCCGAAGGCCTGGACCTCAAGGACTACCTGGGTAGCCTGGAGCAGGGACTGATCCAGCAGGCGCTGGACGATGCCAACGGTATCGTTGCGCGCGCGGCTGAACGTTTGCGTATTCGCCGTACTACCCTGGTCGAGAAGATGCGCAAGTACGGTATGAGCCGACAGGGCGGCGAGGACCAGGCGGAGGATTGACGCTTGGTAGGGCGCCTGAGATAGCCTCTTCGCGGGTTTACCCGCGAAGAGGCCGCCCAAATCACCCTCCATTCTTTCTTCTTCCGCGCTCGCTAGCCGGTCCGAATCGGCGCTGGCATGAGTTGAGCGCTCTTTGAAAAGCCCCCAGTAACAAAACCGATGCCGCACCCAGGGCGACCCTAAAGCAGGCATGCGTTTTGCTTTGACCAGCATAAAGGGCCTGGGGCCAGTTTTTTGTCGCCGCCCCCTCCGACCAATGCGGACCAACAACACAATGAAAGCAGTAATTCTGGCCGGGGGGCTGGGCACACGCATCAGCGAAGAATCCCACCTGCGCCCCAAGCCGATGATCGAGATAGGCGGCAAACCGATCATCTGGCACATCATGAAGATCTACTCGCACTACGGTATCAACGACTTCGTCATTTGCCTGGGCTACAAGGGCTATGTGATCAAGGAGTACTTCGCCAACTACTTCCTGCACATGTCGGACGTGACCTTCGACATGGCGGAAAATCGCATGGATATCCATAACCGCCACGCTGAGCCGTGGCGGGTGACGCTGGTGGATACCGGGGAAAACACCGCCACCGGCGGCCGCCTGAAGCGTGTCCGCGACTACGTCGGCAATGAAACCTTTTGCCTGACTTACGGCGACGGTGTGTCCGACGTCGATATTCCGCGCCTTATCGAATTCCACCGCCAGCACGGTAAGATGGCCACGGTTACCGCTGTACAGCCGCCGGGTCGCTATGGCGCCCTGGACGT
Source organism: Pseudomonas sp. 2,4-D (assembly GCF_030418155.1). NCBI lineage: Bacteria > Pseudomonadati > Pseudomonadota > Gammaproteobacteria > Pseudomonadales > Pseudomonadaceae > Pseudomonas > Pseudomonas sp. 2,4-D. Next base: position 68,362 of record NZ_JAUHUI010000026.1, on the reverse strand, counting down.
GCACGGCGAACAGGTGCGTGGCTTTCAGGAAAAGCCGGCGGGCGACGGTGCCTGGATCAATGGCGGCTTCTTCGTGCTTGAACCGGCCGTGCTCGAATACATCCAGGGCGATGCCACCACTTGGGAAGACGAGCCCATGCGCCGTCTGGCCGAAGACGGCCAGCTGATGAGCCACTTGCACCGTGGCTTCTGGCAGCCGATGGATACCCTGCGTGATCGCACGTTGCTTGAAACCCACTGGAAAAACGGCGACGCAGCATGGCAGCTATGGCGCTGAACCCGGCATTCTGGGCAGGGCGCCGCGTCCTGCTGACCGGGCATACCGGTTTCAAGGGCGGCTGGCTGGCCGTGTGGCTGCGCCAGCTTGGCGCCGAGCTGCGCGGTTTCGCCTTGCCTGCCGCCACCACGCCATCGCTGTGGCAGGTCGCGCAACTGCAACAGCAGATTCCAGGTGATTTCGCCGATATCCGTGATGCCTCGGCCCTGGCGCGTGCCATGCAGGATTTCCAACCCGAACTGGTGCTGCACCTGGCGGCTCAGCCGCTGGTGCGCGAGTCCTACCGTGCACCAGGCGACACCTACGCCACCAACGTCATGGGTACGCTCAACCTGCTGGAAGCGGTGCGTGCCACGCCTTCGGTGCGCGCAGTGCTGGTGGTGACCACTGACAAGTGCTACGACAACCGCGAGTGGCCCTGGCCCTACCGCGAGCAGGATGCCCTGGGCGGCTTCGACCCCTATAGCAGCAGCAAGGCCTGTGTCGAACTGCTGTGCGCCAGCTACCGCGACTCGTTCCTGCGCTCCGCCGGCGTGGCCTTGGCCACGGCACGTGCTGGCAACGTTCTGGGTGGCGGGGACTGGTCTGCCGAGCGCTTGCTGCCGGATATCTTCCGCGCCTGGCAAGACGGTGAAGAAGTGGTCTTGCGCTATCCCCATGCGACCCGCCCCTGGCAGCACGTGCTCGACCCGCTGATGGGCTATCTGCAGCTGGCGCAGGGCTTGCTCACGGACGCCGAGCGATACGCAACAGCCTGGAACTTCGGCCCGGACAGCGCAGGGCTGGCCACCGTCGGCGAAATCGTCCGTCGTCTTGCCCTGCGCTGGCCAGGCGATGCGCGCTGGTCGGTCGCCGGCGATGTCCAGGCGCATGAAGCCAGTTTGCTGGCACTGGATTCCAGCAAGGCGCGGCAAGTGCTTTGCTGGGCACCGCGCTGGTCGCTGGATGACACCCTGAAACATACCCTGGACTGGCACCTGGCCTGGCGCGCAGGGCGTGACATGAACATCGTTACCCGCGAGCAGATCGCGGTTCACCAAGGCGGAATCCATGAGTGACAGTACGGCGCAGCAGTTGCGCCAACAGATTGCCGAGCTGGTCGGGCGCTATGCCGAGCTGCAGATGGCGCCCAAACCCTTCGTGGCGGGGCAGAGCAATGTTCCGCCTTCGGGCAAGGTGATCGGTGCCGGCGAGCTGCAGGCAATGACCGAGGCCGTGCTGGATGGCTGGCTGACGACCGGCCGCTTCAACGAGGCGTTCGAGAAGCGCTTGGCCAAGTACCTGGGGCGTCGCTGCGTACTCACCACCAACTCCGGCTCGTCGGCCAACTTGCTGGCGTTTTCCGCACTGACCTCGCCACGCCTCGGCGACCGGGCGATCAAGCCGGGTGACGAGGTGATCGGCGTTGCTGCCGGCTTCCCGACCACCGTCAACCCGATCCTGCAGTTCGGCGCGATTCCGGTGTTCGTCGATATCGAGATGGGCACCTACAACATCGACCCGGCGCTGATCGAAGCGGCCATCGGCCCGAAGACCAAGGCCATCATGCTGGCCCATACCCTGGGCAACCCCTTCGACCTCAGCGTTGTGCGCGCCCTGTGCGACAAGCATGGCCTGTGGCTGATCGAAGACTGCTGCGATGCCCTGGGTTCCACCTACCAGGGTCGCATGGTTGGCGCTTTCGGCGATATTGGCACCCTCAGCTTCTATCCGGCGCACCATATCACCATGGGCGAGGGCGGTGCGGTGTTTACCGACTCGCCGTTGCTCAAGCGCATCATCGAGTCGTTCCGCGACTGGGGCCGCGATTGCTACTGTGCGCCGGGCGAGGACAACACCTGCAGCAAGCGTTTCTGCTGGCAAATGGGGGGGCTGCCGCAGGGCTACGACCACAAATACACCTACTCGCATCTGGGCTACAACCTGAAGATCACCGACATGCAGGCCGCCTGCGCGCTGGCGCAGATGGACCGGGTTGATGATTTCGTTGCCGCGCGCAAGCGCAACTTCGCTTGGCTCAGTGACCGGCTGGCCGGTTGTGCGGACAAACTGATCCTGCCGCAGGCCACCCGCGAAAGCGACCCTTCCTGGTTCGGTTATCCGATCACCCTACGCGATGGCTGCGGCATCAATCGCGTCGAGCTGTTGCGCTACCTGGATGAACAGGATGTGGGCACGCGCTTGCTGTTTGCCGGGAACCTGACGCGCCAGCCCTACATGCAGGGGCTGCACTACCGGGTTTCCGGTGAGCTGTCGGTGACTGACAAAATCATGAACGACACGTTCTGGATTGGCCTGTGGCCGGGCTTGAGCGACGACCATCTGGAACACGCGGCGCGCTGCCTGGAAACCTACCTGCAGAGGCCGTGCTGATGCGCGCTTACGTCCTGTGTGGTGGTTTCGGTACGCGTCTGCGCAGTGTCACTGACTCGCAGAAGGCCCTGGTTCCCGTTCGCGGTGAGCCCTTTCTGGCGCGCGTACTAAGCCAGTTGGCCCGTGCTGGCGTCAGCGAAGGTGTACTGTGCGCGCATTACCGCGCCGAGCAGGTGGCCGAGCAGCTTGCCGAGCTGTCTCGCCAGGCCGGTCTGCCGCTGTCGATGGTGGTGGAGGAGAACCCTCTGGGAACCGGCGGGGCGCTGCTCAACGCGTTGCGCGAGCAACCTGCGCAGGGGAGGTACTTGGTACTCAATGCCGACACTTTTGTGGAGGTGCAGGGTTACCGTCAGATGCTCCAGAGCGAAGGTAACGCGGTACTGGCGGCTCGGGTCAGTGACCGCAGCCGGTATGGCAGCTTGGCGCTGACTGCAACCGGGCACATGGCTGCGCTGCAGGAAAAGGGCGTGCCAGGCGCCGGCCTTATCAATGCAGGGGTGTATGCCTTCACCGCGTCGGCCTTCACCACTACGCCTGTTCGTGCATGCTCCATGGAGCACGATCTGTTGCCTGAGTTGCTCCAGCAAGCGGCCGTGACAGTTGTCGATTACAGCGGGCGTTTCATCGATATCGGCACGCCAGAGTCGCTTGCGCGCTACACCCACGAATTTCTTCCGGATACTTCGCTATGAGCCTGCTTGTGCAGACCCTCAGCATTGGCGATCGCCAAAGCATTCTCGATGCAGTCAAGTGCATTGAGGCAGGCGCCTTGCAGATCGCCTTTGTGGTTGCTGACGACCGCCGTCTGCTGGGCGTGGTGACCAACGGCGATGTGCGTCGCCACCTGCTGCAGGGCGGCCAGACCGACCTGCCAGTAACAACTTGCATGAACACCCACTACCGCGCTGTTCAAGCCGGTGCGTCGCGGGAGGAGTTGCTCAAGGCTTTCGACCTGGGTTTCAACGCCATCCCGGCCGTGGATGAGCAGGGGCGCCTGGTGGAAGTCTTTACCCGCCTGATGGCGGCCAGCCCGGAAGTACCGGTACTGGCGCGGGCCCGCGCGCCGGTGCGCATGAGCTTCTGCGGCGGCGGTGCGGACCTGACATATTTCTTCATTGACCACCCGGCAGCGGTGCTCAGCTGTACTGTCGGTCTTTATGCTCACGCCACCCTTGTTCCACGGAGTGACCGTGGCATCCGCATTTTCTCCGAAGATCTGGGGCGTGAGGAGGACTACGACTCACTGGCTGACCTGCTAGCCGCCAGTGAAAAAAGCCTGTTGGCGACCATCGTTTCGCTGATAAAGCCGCAATACGGTTTCGATCTTTACCTGCGTTCGGATTTCCCCGTGGGCTCCGGGCTGGGCGGCTCCTCCGCTGCCACCACAGCCACAATCGCGGTATTCAATGAATTGCGCCAGGATCGCTGGAGCACCTATGAAATTGCCGAACTGGCGTTCCAGGCCGAGCGCCTTTGCTTCGGTATTGCCGGTGGCTGGCAAGATCAGTATGCCTCGGCCTTCGGTGGCTTCAACCTGATCGAGTTCGAGAACCAGCGCAATCTAGTCCATCCGATTCGCCTGGAAGAGGCGATCCGCAATGAGCTGGAATCCTGCCTGGTCCTGTGTGACACCGGCATTTCTCACGATTCAGGCCGCCTGCACGACCTGCAGCGTGAGGAGATGCAGGCCGAGTCCTCTCAAACAGACCTGCTCCACGCCAGCGTAGCGCTCTGTCGACGCATGCACCGCTATCTGATTCGCGGTGAGCTCCGCGATTTCGGCCTGTGCATGGACGAAGCCTGGCGCCTGAAAAAGTGCTTTTCCTCGGCCATTAGCCATGGCCACCTTGATCAAATCTACGCCGCGGCGCTGGCTGCAGGCGCGCTCGGCGGCAAGCTGCTGGGTGCCGGTGGCGGTGGCTTCTTCCTGTTCTACGTACAGCCCCAGCATCGCCAGCGTGTGGTGCATGCGGTGCGCGCACTGGGCTGCCAGACTCAAGGTTTCCGCTTTGAGTCCTGTGGTGTAACTTCTTGGCGGACGAAAATTCAATGACCCCAATTCTTCTCGACGGCATTGCCCTGGGTGGCGGGCGTGTCTACGTCATCGCTGAGATCGGCAACAACCACAACGGCTCGCTGGCATTGGCCAGGCAACTGGTGGATGCAGCCATTGCGGCTGGAGCCGACTGCGTCAAATTCCAGCTGCGCAATCGCGAGGCGCTGTACCGGCGCAAGGCTGATGGCTCGCGTGCCGAAGATCTTGGCGTGGAGTACATCCAGGATCTGCTGGACAAGGTTGAGCTGAGCCTCGACGAGCACCGCCAGGTGCGTACTTATTGTGCGCAAAAGGGCATCACCTATCTGTGCACTCCCTGGGATGAGCCTAGCGTCGATGCCCTGGCCCACTTCGATGTGGCTGCCTTGAAAATTGCCTCGGCAGACTTGTGCAACCCTTACTTGATCGCCAAGGCCGCCAGCCTGGGTAAGCCACTGATCCTGTCCACCGGCATGTCTTTCGAGCACGAAATCATCCGGGCCATCGAACAGCTCAACGCGTTGGGCACGCCTTTCGCGCTACTGCACTGCAACAGCGCCTACCCGGCACCGGAAGCGGATATCCAGCTCGGCTACTTGTGCCGCCTGCAGGAGCTGCATGGCCTGATCGGCTATTCCGGCCATGAGCGCGGTATTGCCATCACCCTCGGCGCAGTGGCCTTGGGCGCCCGGTTGGTGGAGCGCCACATCACCCTGGATCGCAACATGGAAGGGCCGGATCACCTCGCCAGCCTAGAGCCCACCGAATTTCGCCAACTGGTGGACGGCATCCGCCAACTGGAACTGGCGCTGCCTTGGCAAGGGCCAGGTCGCCATGCCAGTCAGGGCGAATTGCTGAACCGCGAGAACCTCGGCAAGAGCGTGATCGCTGCCCGCGATATCCCGTGTGGTGCGTTACTGGAGCAGGGCATGCTGCGCATCGCCAGCCCCGGCCAGGGCCTGCCGCCGTACCGGCTGCCGGAACTGCTGGGCAAGCCGGTACGGCGCGACATCGTCCAGGGTGACTTCCTGTTCGAGAGCGACCTGCAGGAACAGCAACCCGAGCAGAAGCTGGCGTTCGACATGCCGGTTCGCTGGGGGGTGCCGGTGCGCTACCACGACTTCCGCGACTACCGGCGACGCATCGAGCCGGACTTGTTCGAGTTCCATCTGTCTTATCGCGACCTCAGCCTGAAACCGCAGCCATTCCTGGCCGAAGTGGACTGTTCGCGTCTGGTGGTGCATGCGCCGGAGCTGTTCGAGAACAGTGAGCTGCTGGATCTGGTTGCAGACGACCCGGCCTACCGTCGGCGTTCTATCGACAATCTGCAGCGCGTGGTCGATGCCACCCTGCAGATCGGCGAGTTCTTCCCTGGGGCTGATGCCCGGCTGATCGTCGCCAACATCGGCGGTTTCTCCGCCGACGCGCCGCGCCCGCTGGCCATGCGCCCCGAACTCTACGAGCGCTTCCATGAAGCCTGCCGCCTGGTGGACTTCGCCGGTACCGAGCTGATCCCGCAGAACATGGCGCCGTTCCCTTGGCATTTCGGCGGCCAGCGCCACCAGAACATTTTCATGATGCCCGACGAACTGGCGGCCCAGGCCCGCGAGCACGGCTTGCGCTTGTGTCTGGACCTGTCGCACCTGCAGATGACCTGCTTCCACTTCGGCCTCGACTTCCAGGCCGCGCTGGCGCTGCTGCTGCCGCATTCGGCGCACCTGCACGTGGCCGATGCCAAGGGTACCAACGGCGAAGGCGTAGTGATGGGTACCGGCGACATCGACTGGCCGGCCACCTGGGCGCAGATTCGCAATCATCCCGAAGTCAGCTTCATTCCTGAAGTCTGGCAAGGGCACAAGGATCATGGTGCCGGCTTCTGGTCGGCGCTGCAGTTTTTGACGCGGCTTGCTTAAGTGCCGGTTTCGAGAGGGTATTCAAGGTGACACAGACTGTCCGTGTAGCAGATTACATCATGGAGCGCCTGGCGCGTCTGGGCGTGGGGCAGGTCTACTTTCTGCCGGGAGGCGGTGCGATGCACCTCAATGACGCCCTGGGGCGCCACCCCGAGCTGGAGCCGGTGCTTTGCCTGCACGAGCAGGCGGCGGCTATTGCCGCCGAAGCAGCCGGCAAGCTCACGGGTGGCCCGGCAGCATGCATGACGACCTGTGGCCCAGGTGCGACCAATACGGTTACGGCAGTGCTGGGTGCCTGGCTGGACTCAACGCCGGTATTCTTCGTTTCTGGCCAGGTCAAGAGTGCCGACCTTAAAGCCGGTACCGGCCTGCGCATGCTGGGCGTTCAGGAAGCCGACATCGTGTCGATTGTCGAGCCGATCACCAAAGCGGCGTTCACCCTGACCGATCCCGAGGCGGTCGCCGAAGTCTTCGACCAGCTCGAACATGCCGCGCTCAGCGGGCGTCGTGGCCCGGTATGGCTGGATGTACCGCTGGACGTTCAGGCTGCCCGGATTGACCCGGCGACCTTGCGCCGGGCGCAGCGCCCCGTGGCTGCGGAGCAACCGGACATCCGTGCGGCGGTTGAGCAAACCGTGAGTTTACTGCGCCAGGCCAAGCGCCCAGGCATCATCGCCGGCAGTGGCATTCGCATGGCGGGTGCGGTTGATGCATTCAACCAGTTGATCGAAGCCGCAGGCGTACCGGTCATGCCCACGTGGCTGGCCATGGACATCATCGAAGACGAGCACCCGCTCTATGGCGGCCGTCCAGGCTCCATAGCACCGCGCTGGGCCAACTTTGCGCTGCAGAACTGCGACCTGCTGATCGTGCTTGGTTCGCGTCTGGATATGGCGCTGACTGCCTACAACCATGCTCACTTCGCGCCTTATTCGAAGAAAGTTGTGGTGGATATCGATCCGGCGGAAATCGCCAAGTTGCAGATGCCCATCGAGGTCTCCGTCGTCTCGGATGTGAAACCGTTCATTGAAGCCTTGGCTGCGCAGGTTTCCCGTGATCGCCTACCGTCCTACGCCGACTGGCTGGCGCGCATCGCGCAATGGCGCAAGCAATACCCGCTGTTGCAGAGCGAACACGCCGACGACAGCCAGGGCGTGAGCATGTACTACTTCACTGACCAGCTGTCCTCGCTGCTCAACGAAGGCGACGTGATCGCACCGGGCAGCTCGGGTTTCGCCTCCGAGTTGTTCCTGCTCAACCTGCGCCTGAAGAAGGGCCAGCGTTGCTTCCACAACCGTGGCACGGGGTCGATGGGCTTTGGCATTCCGTCGGCAATCGGCGCGTGTCTGGCCTCTGGCCGCCAGCCGACCGTGTGTGTTGAAGGCGATGGTGGTTTGCAGCTGAACATTCAGGAGCTGGCGACCCTGGCCGCGCAGAAACTGCCGGTCAAATGCTTCGTCATCAACAACCAGGGCTATGCCTCGATTCGTGCCTCGCAGAGTGCTCATTTCAAACTGCTGGTGGGTGCCGATGCCAGCAGCGGCTTGCAGCTGCCGGACCTGGCGCAACTGGCCAGTGCGTATGGTGTGGGTTATGCGCGCATCGAGTCGCACAAAGATTTGCAGGCTGATTTGCAGGCAGTGCTGGAGCGCGATGGCCCGGTGATCTGTGAGGTACTTGTGCAGATCGAGGAGCCGCGTGTTCCACGGGTGATGACGCGCATGGACGAGAACGGCAAGCCGGTAACCGGTGCGCTCGAAGACTTGTATCCGTTCCTCAGCCGCGAAGAGCTGGCACAGCAGATGGCTGTTTCGCTGGACCCTCAGAGATGAAGGTGTGGCTCAAGCGTCGCTTGACCGGGTTGTGCTACGGCTACCTGCGTAGCCAGCACGACTGGGCGCATGATAAATCGCCCAAGGTGCGTCATGCCCGCGTACTGCCCATGGCCAGCCACGCGCCGTGGGTCAATGACGCCGCGTTTTTGAAGGTGTACCAGACCGTGCGCCACGCCACCCTGGTCGACATCATGCGGCTGTACGAGTTGTGGACGCTGGCGCGCCAACTTGACAACGTTGAGGGCGACTTTCTCGAGGTTGGCGTATGGCGCGGTGGCTCGGGGTGTTTGCTGGCAATGGCCGGCCAGCGCGAGGGGCGTAGTGTTTTTTTGGCGGACACTTTCACTGGCGTAGTCAAGGCCGGGGCACATGACACCAGCTACAGCGGCGGCGAGCATGCTGATACCGGTGTTGACCTGGTTCTGGAAATGGCCAAGCGTTGCCGGGTGGCAGATAACGTACGCGTACTGGTCGGCATGTTCCCGGAGAACAACGCGGAACAGGTCAGTGACCGGCTGGCGTTGCTGCATATTGACGTTGACGTCTATGAGTCTGCTCGCGATGTACTGCTTTGGGCTGCGCCCAGGCTCGTGCGTGGAGCCGTGGTGGTTTTCGACGATTACGGGTTCTTTGGCTGTGAAGGGGTAACGCGCATGGTCAACGAGTTCGTGGCGCAGAACAGCGGATACCGCTTCCTTCATAATCTCAACGGGCATGCCGTCCTGATCAAGGTAGCCGATCATGGCGAATGAGTTCGGCTTCGACCAACTGTTGGTGTATGGGGCCAGGCTTGCCGGGCGGTGCGTGCGGGATTATCTCGTTGCGCGAGGGCAGCGCGTGGATGCCTTTCTCGACCGCGATGAGAGCCTGCACGACGTGGACGGCTTACCAGTCTTTAGTGCACAAGACTGGGCTGCTAACCATGACCCGACTAAAGCCTGTGTGTTGATAGGTTTGTTCAACGCCCATGTGGATACCAGGACCATTTTCGATGATCTGGAGGCGCTGGGGTTTGGTCGCATAGTCAGCCTGGTCGAATTCGTTCGCCTTTATCCAGAAGACCAGCCGTTTCGTTACTGGCTGGTTGCCCCCAGCTTTTACGAACAGCATGCAGCACGTATTGCAGCGTTGCGGGTTGCGCTGGAGGATGAGGCGAGCAAACAGCTGTTGGACGCGATAGTGAAGTACCGCACCTTGGGTGATCCGCGTTGCCTTCCTTCGGTAGCAGGGCAGCAGTATTTCCCGGCAGACGTGCCGGGTTTGCCTGAACCGCTGCGGTTCATCGATTGCGGTGCATACATCGGCGACACTGTTCAGGCGTTGCTGGCTGCCGGTTTTCGTTTCACCAGCCTGGCGACATTCGAGCCGGACCTGGATAACTATCGTCATCTGACGGCGCAACTTGGCCAGGTCCCGGGCGCAATCCATTTTCCCTGTGGCGTGTCAGGCAGCAGCCGTTTGAGTGGGTATGACCCCACCTTGGGGGCGGGGGGACATCTTGTAGAGTCCGGCGGGAACCCTGTGTGTTGTGTGCGCCTGGATGATGCCTTGCCCGGATTCGCGCCGAACTTCATCAAGATGGATATCGAAGGCGAAGAGCCGGCAGCCTTGCGCGGCGCGGCGGGCCTGCTGCGTGCACATCGTCCCCACCTGGCCATTAGTATCTATCACCGTGCGGAACACCTCTGGGAAATAGCCGAGCAATTGCAAGGCTTTGATTTGGGCTACCGCTTTTACCTGCGCTGTCACTCGCCCAGTACCTTTGATGCAGTGCTCTACGCTGTGCCTGAGAGGCCGTGAGTGCCACATGTCACGGTAGCTCATATGCTTTTTCATCAGCGAAATACGTAGCGGTCGCTGTGCAAGGAAATCGGATGTGCGATCAATGAATAAAATTTCCACGATAGAACAGCCTGTTGTCATTTATGGTGGCGGTCAGATAGGTGTTGGCTTTTGTCGGCGTTTGATGCAATGCGGTGTGAATGTTTGCGCCATCATTGATCGTAATCCGGAAGGCGTGTCGAATGCGCCTGTACCGGTGATGAATGTGGAGACGTGCATTCAAATGCACGGTGATGCGCTGGTGTTCGTGGCAATAGGAAATGGCCTTGCCCACCCCCCGATTGCGCGTACCTTGCGAAGCGTCGGCTATACGAAAATACTGCACTTGCCCGCGTTTCTCCGTGGAGAAAAAGCGGCCGCCATGACGCGCGCATGGAACGCATTTTATTCGGGTGATTATGCGGTGCCCTTTGCCAGTTTTGACGAGCTGTATACGGTGCACGCAGGTGACTACCTGCTGAGCGCGTTGTCAGATTATGTGACTGCCATTGTGCACAAGGACTATGTCTATACCGTAAGGCGATCTTACGATGGCATTGATCACGATTACGCTGACTACTTCAAGTGGCAAAATCAGGAACAAGATGTTATCGACAGGGCGACCAACGTCCGACTGGATGATCCGGTGGTCAAGGCACTGCTTCCTTTTGATGAATTGTTTACCCAAGCGCAGCTGGATTTTTATCGCGCGAAAACCTTTTTCGATATGGGGGATTATTATCGAGAGGCTGCGTCTGTCGCCGTGTTTGATAGCGCCGCGCACCGCTTCAATATTCTCGATGGCTCTCATCGCGCCTTCTATCTGGAGCGCCAGGGGTTTGACGGCATTCCGCTTAAAATGAAGCGGGCGGAGTGGGAGGCTTATTTCAGAGCGTACCAGGCACAGGCGCTGATGGATTATTGCAGGCAGCTGCAGTCGCTTCCTGTTGTCGTTACACATCCTGCTTTCATGTCGTTCCCTGTACGCGAGCGTGAGCCAGACGCGGAGTTCTTGCGCCTGCTCAAGGGAGTGTGCCCGGTATGATCTGGACTGCCGAGACGCCGATAGTTCTGTACGGTGCCGCCCATCGTGGGACGATGGTTTCGCGTTATCTGAGGGCTAGCTGCAATGTCACAGGCTTTATTGACAAGCGTGCTGCCGAAATAGAGCGTCACGAGGGGCTGCCAGTCACAAGTGTCGGGCATGCAGACAAATCTGCACTCGTGATCATTTGTGTAAACAATATTTTTGAGCACGAAAGCATTGCGCTTGGCTTGGCCGCGGAGGGGTTCGAACGGGTCATTTTTTGCCCGGTGAATGGGTCCAACATGTCGTGGCGATCTGCTGAAGACCGGGCGCAGATGGCAAAGCTTCATAACCATATCATTGACGAACAGCTGACCTTGCCCGTTGAGATCCCTGCACTGAGAGGGCTTTTTCATCCGGACTACAAGGATGATGCGCTCATCAGTGACGCGTCGGGGGACGTGCTGGCGTGGATACCGGCCTTGTTGGTCTGTGCGCGCCGTAACGGGAATGGCCTGTTCCAGGACAGTCCGGTGTTTACCCTGTTCCCCTACCTAGAGCTGTTCAAGTGGTTTGACGGTGAGGCGGGCGCAACACCGGACCACTACATGGACCTTTACTGTCGCAACGCGGCTGATCAATTTGGTATCGCGCAAACGGCCGCGTGGGTGGATAACGTGCTGAGAAGCCGTAGGCAGGTGTATGAGCGCATGCGGCAAACGGAATCTATCGATCCCTTGTTCTTTTTGAACCATGCGGTGAAGGCGGACTGGAACAGTGAAGAAAACCACTTCAACATGGACAGCGGCAAACACCGTGCCGCCTTCCAGATTCATCGCAAGCGGTCACTGGTTCCGCTGAAGCTGTCGAGTGCGGACTATGAGGCCTACCTTAATCACCCTGCTTTGAAAGCGCTGATTGATTGCATGGTGCGATCAGGCATCACCGAATTGCCCTATCCAGTAATGCACTCGTATTTTCTGAGAGCGCCGTATCGGGCAGAAAGTGCCTACTATGAGACGTTGCTGAAGTTGTGCCGTGTGTTGGTACTGAGAAACTTTAGCGAAACCGGCAGGGTCAGCCTCCGTGGCGTTCATCTGCGGGCAGAAAGCGCTGATCTCGAGCCTCTGGCCCAGGCGTTTGCGCTGCTAGGTTGCTCGATTCACTATGCTTATCAAGAAAGCGAGTTTGACCGTGGCGTCAGGGATTTGTACCGCATTTCCGATCGTTTCGCACAGTCGGCCGCTGCGCTCGAAGCGTATGACTTTTTACTGGATGAGTGGGTGGCTCGATAATGCGTGCGCAACTGATTGATGTGTGTGCGAAGCCTGACTTGCAGGCGCAGGTGGACGATGTTATCCAGCGAATGGAGCAGCACTGCCCGGTACGCGTTTTGTGCTATTCGCTGATGGGCTCTATTCCTCTTGGTATGGGGAATGCTTCGTCTGATTATGACCTGCTTGCGTTTTACGAGCCGCAGCGGGCAATAACCTCCAAGCAGTATGATGTTCTCAATAACAAGACGCCGCTGCTGGGTGCGGAGCACGTTGCAGGGCAGGTAAACTTGTTGCTTGCTGATATTGAACTGTGTGCTTTGAAATTTATGGATATGCCAGAGGCTGTATTTTCGCAGGCATACCCTCATCATCTTAACTCTCTGACCGTTCATGACGCCGCGTTTGATATCACTGTTGTGCCTGGTTGCAGCTCTCCCAAGGTTGCCTCGATTTTTTCCGATATGTTCTATTACGGCAACGGTGTGTTGACGGATCGCTTGGGTAGCGTGCGTGAAAATTTCGCAGAGATGAAAAAACTGCTTCGAGTCTATGACTTTTGCAAGCGCCGCTTCGTAACGACTTACGGCCGGCTTCAGCACTATCTTGTCGATGAGGGCAATGTCAGGCTACGTACCTACCTGCAAAGCATCAACGATATTTTGGCGATCGAGTATGCGCTTGACCGCCTGGATGTACCGCCGCCTGATATTTCGGTCATGCTGAATTATCTCGATGATGCAAAGGTGTCGGGAATTGCGCGGCACTATGTCGATGTTAACGGCAGCACCACGTCTGCAAAAGAAAAGCTACTGATTGATCCGAACTTGACGTTGAATCAGTGGATCGCTGAGCGACTGGAGCGTATCAGGCCGCGCTTGGCGGCACTGTACCCGCAGCGCGCAGATGCACTGTTCAATATCGTTATCGAGTGACAAACGCATTTTTCAGGTGCTTGGTTTTATTTTATGTTGCGGGATGGCAGTTCGTGGCCGTTCCAATCGGTTAGGCAGGTAATATGATGAATGCTGGCTTGTCCTTGCTCGGCGCCAATTTTTCAGCGATGCAGAAAGGTTGCATCTATTCATTTGCACTTCCGTCTGGCGAGCGTGTGCCGGTTTGCTGGTCGGATGCGCCTCTGCGTGATGCTCAAGATTACATCGTGATCAGGCACCCGTCTCGGCTGGAGGCTTTATCACGTCTGGATAATTACCCCAATATCAGGCGCTTGCTGGACTCGAACACTGGCCTGGCCGATTTGGCGGCGCTAAAGAAGCAGGTGCTCGGCTGGCTGAGTGAGGGGTTCTATATCTTTGGTGCCTTCAAGGTCGGTTTACGATTGGCGCTTCACGCGCAAACGCTAGGCGTTGAGGTCAAAGGTTTTCTCGACAATGACTGCGCGAAGGAAGGCGGTTCATTGGAGGGGATCTTGATCGCTCACCCATCCAGCCTTTCTCTGGACAACGCGGTCGTCGTTGTCGCGAGTGGCAGGCATGGCAACGCCATTTCCAGGCAATTGGGTCAGGTGCCGGGGATTCGCCTGGTCAACATGCATGAATTTCTATACGCGCTGGATGGCGCGGGGCCTGGCCTTGGATGCGAGAAGTTCTCCAGTTTTGCAGAAGCACCATTACGTGATCCCTGGCGGTTCATTTCTGCTTTTTTGTGCCTGGACGATGAGCCATCACGCAAGGTTTTTGATGCGTTGATTGGTATGCGCACACGCCTGTCAATTGCGTGTGCCGAGCAGGCCAAGTCGCCTTGGGATGAAGAGTATTTCGACAAGGCATTTGTACGGCCTGAACAGGCGGCGCGCTTTGTGGACGCCGGCGCGGCAGCGGGCGATACCCTGCATCGGCTAGAGAAACACTTTGGTCCGGTCGAGCAGGCCTGGCTGTTTGAGCCCGAATTACCCGCTTACTACGAGGCGCTCAAGAGTGTCTCGGACCGGCCCAGTGTCTGGCTGTTCAACATGGGGCTGGACGAAGTGCCCAGCCGGGCCATCTATCAGCCAGAGCTTTCGTATGATATTGCTGGAGAATTAAGCAGTGATGTGCCCGCAAGCATCACCTCGTTCATTCAGGGTGTACCGCTGGATGCCGTGGTGCCGGGCAAGGTTGGCTTGTTCAAGCTCGACATCGAGGGCATGGAGGCATCTGCCTTGCGGGGCGCACGTATGATCATCGAGCGCGACAGGCCCGCTTTGGCAGTCTGTGCTTATCATCGTTCTGACGATTATTGGTGCTTGATCGATGAAGTGCAGTCCATTCGCAGCGATTACAAGGTAGGCATGCGCTTGTACGCGGACATTCTGGAAGACATTACCCTGTATTTCTATTAGGCCTGTGGCCAGGCGGCCATTTTTTGGGGGCGCCTGAACTGCTGCTGCGTCTCCACTCCCGCGTTTAACCTACCCATGAGTCCTGACGCCAATGCCCGGATTTTCCTCGCTTTCACCCGTAATCAGAAACGCGTTGCTTGCCGTCCCCTCCACGCTTGGTTTGCACAACGCCCTGGCGGGGCAGCATGTGCTGTTGACCGGTGGTACAGGTTTTTTTGGATCATGGTTGTTGGCGTTGTTTCAGCAACTAAACCTGCAAGGCGCAGGGGTGAATGTCACCGTTCTGTCACGCAACCCATCCCGGTTTCTGGATGCGCAGCCTTGTTACCGTGAGTGCGCTTGGCTGCATTGGGTCTGTGGTGATGTGCGTGATCTGCTGACCGTTCCGGGTCAGCCTGTAAATCTGATTATTCATGCGGCAACTGAAACTTCCGCGGCTGCCCATGGCAAGCCGTTGGAAATATTCGACACCATCATGACCGGTGCGCGTCGGGTGCTCGACCTGGCAGTAAGGGATCAGGCGCGCGTGCTTTTTACTGGCTCCGGTGCGCAGTACGGGGTTCTGCGGGGAGGAGCTGATGAGGTCTCCGGGGTTGTGGAAGGCTTCGCTAGCGCTTGTGTCAGCAATAGCGCGGGAAGTGCTTATGCCGAAGGTAAGCGAGCACAGGAAACCTTGGGCGCGATTTATGCACAGACGCATGGCATTGACGTAATCATGGCGCGCTGCTTCGCCTTTTCGGGGCCAGGTCTGCCGCTTGATGGCCACTTCGCCATTGGCAACTTTGTTCGTGACGCCCTGTTTGCGGATCAGGTGGTGATCCGCTCTTGTGGGACGGCGGTGCGTAGCTATTTGCACGGTGCAGATCTGGCTGCATGGCTGTTGGTGTTGCTGGCACGAGGCAAATCCGGCGAAGCCTACAACGTTGGCTCCGATCAGGCGATCAGCATTGCCGATCTGGCGCGTCGGGTTGTTTCGCGAGTGGCTCAAGGAAAACAGGTGCGGATCATGGGGCGCCCCGAGGGTTCGGAACGTTCCTTTTATGTACCGGATATTGGCCATGCCCGTAGGTTGGGGCTGGACGTCTGGACCAGCCTGGACCAATCGATCGACAGCATGGCTGCCTGGGCGAAATCCCTGGGTGAACGAAATTGAATTTCAACGAGGCTCCGTGTAGGCGAGGCCGTGACAGAGGGGATGCGTGATGGATTGGGCCTCAATTGCAGGCGGTAGTTGCCAGGGGAAGCCTTGGCGAGTGGGTATCGCCGGGGTTCAGCTAGGGCAGGAGCAGAAGGCTTTTCTTTTAAGCGATGAGCAATGGGAGAAGCTGCATGCTCTATTTCCTCTTGGCCCACTGCAGACCTACGGTAATGCCAACGGTCTTGTCTTCGAGCGGGTGGCTGTAGCCGACGTCGTCACTGGTCACTATGACAGTGTCCTCTTGATTGAGCAGGTTCATGCAGGCTCGCAAGTGCTGACATTCTCGTCCGATACTCGACGCTATCTGATGCAGTTGGAGAACTCTAGGGACGGCGCACAGCTACTCGAACAGTTTGATCGGGTGTTTCTACCTGCCAAAGAGGCGTTCACAGGCCAAGACCTGGTGCGGCTCAATCAGCCGCTGGAACTACCGCTTGCCGAATTGAGCCTGCGCTCTGCTTTCAGCGCAAAGGCATGTGTGCATGGCCGGGACGCTATCGAGTTGGCGGGAGCACACTTCGCTTTATGTGGCCTTGAGCCCGAGTTGTCGGGTTGGCTCTCACCTGAGTGGCAGTCTTGCCTGTTGTCTGGTGCCGTTCCTGTGCATACCGCAACCGCTTCGGTGCCAGAATGGTTTCCGCGTGACTGCTATGTAGACGGTAGTGCGTTTAGTAACAGCGAAGACTTGTTCGCTTTTCTTGATGGTATGCAGTGGGTGGAGTACGAGGCGCTGGCGAGTCGCCTGCGGTCGTTTCTCATGCAAGGCAGCGCTCGCCCGGATGAGCGTATTTACCCCTATACCGTAGACTTCTGGATCAATGCGTTGACCTCCGCCATTGCACTGGATGCAACAGCGGTGCGTGGCGCAGCGCCGTTGTTGAGCGTCGTCATTCCAGCCTATAACTATGGTCGGTATCTGGGGCAGGCAGTGCGGTCCGTGTTGAACCAGGGTGTCGAGGAGGTTGAAGTCCTTGTTCTGGACAATGACTCGACGGACAACACGCAGTTGGTCATGGCGGAATTTTCGTCTGATACGCGGGTGCGCTATATGCGTAACCGGCGGAATTTTGGGGCAGGCAACAGCTCTCAAAATGGCTTTTGGGCAGCCAAAGGCAAATACATAATTTTGTTCATGGCCGACGATTTCATGAATCCAGGCCATGTTCAGCGCCTTCTCCCTGCGATGGAAAGCAATGCGCAGGTTGCCCTGGGTTACAGTCCGATATGTTGGGTCAGCGAGCAAGGAGAGCCCCTACCAGGGCCTCGCCACCCGGGGCATCGTGGTGCAGATTATTTTGGCGGGCGTAATGAGGTTGCGGATCTTCTGATTTACGACAGCTACATTACGCCCTCTGCAGCCATCATTCGTAGAGATGCTTTTTTCAAGGCCTGGCGGCGTGATGTCAGAATTCGAGGGTCTGGTGACTGGCAGCTTATGGTTCAGCTTGCAGAACTTTACCCTGACTTCGCGTTCAGCGCTGTGCCTGGTGTGAGCTATCGCGTACATGCTGCACAACATTCCCATGAGTTTTATGTCTCCTCCGCACCGCTGGAAGGGCACACCTGTATTCTCGAAGGCGTATTTGAGCGTGGTAACGAAGGGCGGCTGAAAGGCTATGAGCGCGAAGTTGCTGCGCACCTCAAGCGGCGGCTGGCGCTTTATCCGCAAGAGCAGGATACCGGGCTGGGCAAACGGATTCGGCAATTGTGTGGGCGTCTCGAAGCCTTGGCGCAAGACGCCGAGAGAACGCTGTTCTCCATCATATTGACCACGTTCAACCGCCCGCAATTGCTCAAGGATGCGCTGAGCAGTATTGCTCATCAGTCCTTCAAGGACTTTGACGTCATTCTGGTCAACGACAACGGCGACCCGGTCGAGTCGCTGCTGGCTGACTACGATTTCCCCATCACCTATATCCGCCAGGGCCGTAATCGCGGTCCTGCCGCGGCCCGTAATACCGCTTTGCATCTGGCCCGTGGTCGGTATGTCGTGTATCTGGACGACGACGACCTGTACCTGCCTGACCATCTTGAAACATTGGCCAAAGCGCTGGATACCCACCCCGACAGTGTGGTGTACACAGATGCAGTCTTCATTCAGGAAACGATTGCGGCTGGCAAGCGGACTGAGGTGGCGCGCGAGCAACGCTATCCTCACGAGGCTTATTCCAGGGAGCTTTTGCTGGTCAACAACTATATCCCGATCAACACGTTTGCCTGCCCACGCGCGCTTGCACTTTCCGTGGGGGACTTCGACGAGTCGCTGGCAGGCTTGGAGGATTGGGATTTCCTCATGCGCCTGAGCGCGCGAAGCGCTTTCCATCATGTTCGCTGCGAGACGGTGGAAGTCCGTATGCGCCTGGATGACAGTGCGCCTGCACGACGCTCCGAGCAGGCACTGAAAGATTACCCCGCGCTTTATCGCGAGTTGTATGCGCGCCATAGCGACGTTGGCAGCGAAGAAGTAAGCCGCGGGCGTCAGCAAATGCTGGAGCATCTGGGTGGCAAGCCCAAGGCGTTGACACTGCAAACCTGGCTGGCCGAGCGCGTTCCGGATGCGATGCAGAGCCGCTTGATCGCACAGCGTCTGCAGGCCCATCAGGGCGGCCCTGTGATCGGCATTATCGTGGTGGACGCTGACGGGCACGCAGAGGGGTTGAAAGCTTCTCTGCAAAGCCTGAGTAGCGATCACTGCCTTTATTCCACTTTGAAAATTGTGGTGTTGACGCCGGGCGAGGCCCCCGCGACTTCAGCGCAGGACGAGCTGCATTTCATGCGTTTGACCGATGCCAGCTTGAGCGATCAGCTGAACCTGGCTGTTCAGGCGGGTGAGTTCGACTGGTTCATGCTGGTAGAGGCGGGGAGTGAGTTCACTGCAAGCGGCTTGCTGATCGCCGCGCTTGACCTGTTAGCGGCGCCGGGCTGTCGGGCCGTTTATGGTGATGAGGGTTTGCGTTCCGATGGGTCAGAAATGGGCGCTGCGCTGCGCCCTGATCTCAACCTTGATCTACTGCTCAGTTTGCCAGCAAGCATGTCACGTCACTGGCTGTTCAACCGTCAGGTGTGGCTGGATATGGGGGGCTTTCACCAGGAGGCGGGGCAGGCGTTCGAGCTGGATTACATTCTGCGCCTGATCGAGTCTGCCGGTTTCGAGGGGCTGGGGCACATCAGCGAGCCGTTGTTGATCTGTGATGTCCCTTCGTTGCGCGACTGCCCAGACGAGCGCGGTGTCATTCAGCGCCATTTGCATGCACGCGGTTTTGCCCAGGCGCGGGTCGAGTCTCGTCTGCCCGGGCGTTATGATCTGGACTATGGCGCCCCCGGCGACGCACCGGTCAGCATCCTGATCCTGCTCCAGGGCAGCGGCACCGAGCGGGTGCAGCGTTGCATGGAAACCATTCTGGAGAAGACGACCTATCGAAACTACGAGGTGCTGCTGCTGGCGCGTGATAATGCCGGCCAGGCAGTAAACGGCTGGCTCGACAACGTTGCCCGGCTTGGCACCGATGCCATTCGTTGCCTGCGATTCCCCGCCACCATGGCGCCAGTGCAAATGCGCAACCAGGCCGCCGGGCAGGCCCGTGGTGATTTCCTATTGTGGCTGGACGAAGGCGCTGCGGTGCTCGACAACGATTGGTTGCAGCAGATGCTCAATCACGGCATGCGCCAAGAAGTCGGCGTGGTGGGGTGCAAACTGGTGGCGGGGGACGCTACCATCAGTCATGCCGGTTTCGTGCTCGGCCTGAATGGCCCTGTTGGCGAAGCTTTTGCCGGTCAGCCGATGGACGCGTCCGGCTATCTGCAGCGCCTGCAAGTGGACCAGAACTATGTCGCAGTGAGCGGCAAGTGCCTGCTGGTGAACAAAAGCCTGTTCCTAGAGGCGGGCGGTTTCGACGAGGCCCCCGAGTTGCAGCGCTGGACGGATGTTGATCTGTGCCTGCGCCTGCACCGTGGCGGCTACCTGAACGTGTGGACGCCGCGTGTTCAGTTGCTGCTAAGTGAGGATGCTGTAACGCCGGCCACCACCGCAGAAGAAGATGCCTTGTATGACCGCTGGCTGCCTGTACTGGCACGCGACCCGCTCCACAACCCGAACTTCTCGCTGTCTTCCAACAATGGCCTCGGCCTGGCGCCCTCCGGTCTGAGCTGGCGACCGTTGTCGTCCTGGAAACCGCTGCCGACTGTCCTCGCCCATGCGGCGGACAGAGGGGGGTGTGGCAACTACCGGGTCATCCAGCCGCTGGATACGCTCAACCGCGAGGGGCTGGCCGAGGGGGTGGTGGCGTGGAATTATCTGGCGCCTGCCGAACTTGAGCGTTATCAGCCGGACAGCATCATCCTGCAGCGCCAGGTTGGCGATGAGCAGATTGAGCATATACGCCGGATGCATGCGTTTTCGCGGGCCTTCAAGGTCTTCGAGCTGGACGACTACCTGCCCAACCTGCCACTCAAGAGCGTGCACAGGACGCACATGCCCAAGGACATTCTGCGGTCCATACGTCGTGGTCTGTCCTATGTGGACCGCTTTGTCGTCTCCACGCAGCCGCTGGCCGAAGCCTTCGCCGGCGTGCATGGCGATATCCGCGTGGTACCCAACACGCTGGATACCCGCTACTGGAGCGACCTCAAGGCCCTGCGCCGGCAGTCGCGCAAACCGCGCGTCGGCTGGGCGGGTGGGGCGAGCCATACGGGCGACCTTGAAGTGATCGCGGACGTGGTCAAGGAATTGGCCAACGAGGTGGAGTGGGTGTTCTTCGGCATGTGCCCAGACAAGCTGCGGCCTTATGCCCATGAGTTCCACGAGGGTGTTTCGATTGAACAATACCCGCGGGTTCTGGCCAGCATGAACCTAGACCTGGCCCTGGCGCCCGTCGAGCAGAACCTGTTCAACGAGTGCAAGAGCAACTTGCGTTTGCTGGAGTACGGCGCCTGTGGTTTCCCGGTAATCGCCAGCGACCTGCGTTGCTACCAGGGCTATAGCGATTTGCCGGTCACACTGGTGAAGAACCGTTTCCGAGGCTGGGTAGATGCCATTCGCATGCACATCTCTGATCTGGATGCCACGGCGAAGGCGGGCGATGCACTGCGCAATGCAGTGCTGGGCGGCTGGATGCTCGAAGGCGACAACCTGAGCAACTGGCGCAAGGCCTGGCTGCCGGACTGATACATTGTCGTAGGCCTGGACCGGCCTCTTCGCGGGCTTGCCCGCTCCCACAGGGCCAGCGTAGGAGTCAAGCCCAGCGCTGTACCTGTGGGAGATCACCCAGCCCTTCCGGGCTGCGCTGTCGCGCAGCAAACATGAGGTGTACGGCTTTAGATCCGCAGCGACGCTGACATTTTGATAAAGAAAAGGCGGTTGGCCCGGTAGGGCCAGCCGCCTTTTGCTTTGTTACGGTTCCTGTGCGCGGGACAGAGATCGTAGCCAGCACTGATGTGTGTCCGCACACCCGCGTGGGAGAGCGATCCGCACGGTATCGGCGTGAAGTCCCCGTAGGCATCAGCTGATTCAGCTGTGACCACGTATGAGAGAGTGAACCCTTTCGCCACCGTGTGTCCCGCGCGCCCTTTATCCTGCGAGGATTCATCATGGCGCGCAAGCCTTCCAAGCAACGCTTTACCGTCGTTCATCCCGATTGCGCGGCGATCGATGTCGGTGGTCGAGAGCATTTCGTGGCGGTCGATCCCCGGCACGAAAATCCCGTCCAGTCGTTCACTGACGACCTGCTCAAGATGGCTAACTGGCTTGAAAACCTGGGGATCAAGGTCGTTGCCATGGAATCCACGGGGGTTTATTGGATTCCAATTTACGAGATTCTCAGCGAGCGCGGTTTTGAGGTTTATCTCGTCAATGCCAGAGCAACTCGGCAAATCACGGGCCGTAAATCAGATGTGCTGGATTGCCAGTGGATTTGGCAGCTGATGACTCATGGACTGCTCAGAGGCGCATTCCGCCCCGATGATCTGACCTGCTGCGTCCGGTCATTGGTCAGGCAGCGTGCTTCCAAAGTGAAAGACCAGGCGCAGACGCTGAACCGGATGCAAAAGGCCATGAGCCAAATGAACATCCAACTGGCCAATGTCATCAGTGATATTTCCGGCGTAACTGGCATGAAGATTTTGCGAGCCATCTGCGCAGGTGAGCGGGACCCAGTGCAACTGGCTGAACTGACCGACCGCCGCATCAAGGCAGGCAAGGAGGCTGTCGCTCGGAGTCTTCATGGCAATTGGCGGCGCGAGCATTTGTATGCGCTAACTCAGGAATTGTCTGCCTATGACTTCCTGGAGCAGCAAATTGCTGATTGTGACGACGCCATAAAAGCCGCGTTAGAGCAGTTGCCGGTGCTGCAAAACAAGCCAGAGCCATCCAATAAACCTTTACGGAGCCCACACCGAAACGGTGCCCAACAGACTGAATTGCATCAGACATTGTGGAAAGTTCTTGGCGTGGACCTAACCGCAATTCCAACCATTGGGGTGGACACTGCATTAGTGCTGGCAGGGGAGATCGGTACAGATCTATCACGCTTCCCGTCCTCACAGCACTTCTGCTCTTGGTTGGGACTGGCTCCCCCTACCCGAATTTCCGGCGGTCATCGACTGGCAGGTGGCGGGCCCAAAATAGTCAATCGAGCAGCTCAAGCACTCAAGCAGGCCGCATCCAATGCCCGTAACGACAAGGGTTTCATTGGTGTATCGCACCGAGCCAGACTGACTCGAATGGATACCAGCTGCGCCATCAAGGCCACTGCACATCAGTTGGCACGTCTGGTGTACAACCTGTTAACCAAGAAGCAGGCTTATGTTGAACAAGGTCTTGAGGAGTTCGAAACCAGAAGCCAAGACCGGCAGGTCCGGGCTTTGCTTCGCAAAGCCCGGAAACTGGGGTATCGGCTGGTGGCCGCTTGAGTGCTTAGAAAACAATGGGTTGCATTATGTTTGATGAAGCGGGTAAGCCCGCGAAGAGACCGGCACAGGTAACTCAACCCCCATCTCCGGCACGGCTATTGCTACACCGCTGGCAACACACCGTTTTTATGACGGTCAGCCACGCGAGAGAGCACGATGCCCCAGGCCGCCCACGTATCCCGAGCCCCCGATCAGCAGGGGCAAACCCTGGTCGCGCAGGACAGCGGCCAGGGTATCGCGCAAGCCTTCGCCCTGTTCAATCAGGTGTCCAGCCAGCTGAGCCAGTCCTACAGCCTGCTTGAAGCCCGGGTCAGTGAACTCAAAGGTGAGCTGGCCGTGGTCAGCGCCCAGCGCATAGACGAACTGAGTGAAAAGGAACGCCTGGCCAACCGCCTGCAGAACCTGCTGGACTTGCTGCCCGGCGGGGTGATCGTGATTGACGGCCAGGGCTTGGTGCGCGAAGCCAACCCGGCCGCCTGCGAGTTGCTCGGTGAGCCTCTGATCGGCCAATTGTGGCGCCAGGTGATCGCCCGTAGCTTTGCCCCGCGCAAGGACGACGGCCACGAAGTCTCGCTGCGCGACGGTCGCCGCCTGTCGATCGCCACCCGCTCGCTGGATGCCGAGCCTGGCCAATTGGTGCTGCTCAACGACCTGACTGAAACCCGTCGCCTCCAGGACCAGCTGGCTCGCCACGAGCGGCTGTCGTCGTTGGGGCGCATGGTTGCCTCGCTGGCCCACCAGATCCGCACACCGCTATCGGCAGCCATGTTGTATGCCAGCCACCTGGCCGATAGCGAGCAAGCGCTGAGCGCGGAAACCCGCCTGCGTTTCGCCGCGACCTTGAAGGAACGCCTGCACGAGCTGGAACACCAGGTGCGCGACATGCTGGTGTTTGCCCGTGGCGAGTTGCCGCTGGGGGATCGGGTGACCCCGAAAGCGCTATTCCAGGCCCTGCAACAGGCGGCCCAGGCACATGTGCAGGGGCACGCCGTGCGCTGGCAGTGCGACAGTCATCTGGGTGAGTTGCTGTGCAACCGCGACACCCTGGTCGGCGCCTTGCTCAACCTGATTGAAAATGCCCTGCAGGCCAGCGATGGCCCGGCACGGCTGAAGGTGCACCTGTACCGCCGCGAACGTAGCTTGCACCTGTGCGTCAGCGATGCCGGCAGCGGTATCGATGCAGGCTTGCTCGGCCGTTTGGGCGAGCCGTTCCTTACCACCAAGGCCACTGGTACCGGCCTGGGCCTGGCCGTGGTCAAGGCGGTGGTGCGTGCGCATCAGGGCACGATCAACCTGCGCTCGAAAGTCGGCCGTGGTACCTGCGTGCGGGTAGAGCTGCCGTTGATCGACGGGCAATTGGCGGAGGGGGTGTAATGGCAATCAAGGTGCTGCTGGTCGAGGATGACCGCGTATTGCGCCAGGCGCTGGGCGATACCCTGGAAATCGGCGGTTTCGCCTATCAGGCAGTGGGCAGTGCCGAAGAAGCGCTGGAGGCCGTACTCGAAGACGCGTTCAGCCTGGTGGTCAGTGACGTCAACATGCCCGGTATGGACGGGCACCAGTTGCTGAGCCAGCTGCGCCGCCAGCAGCCACAGTTGCCGGTGCTGTTGATGACGGCGCATGCCGCCGTCGAGCGTGCGGTCGAGGCCATGCGTCAAGGCGCCGCCGACTACCTGGTCAAACCGTTCGAGCCCAAGGCGCTGCTCAGCCTCGTGGAGCGACATGCTGCCGGGCGTGTGAGCGGCGAAGAAGGGCCGGTGGCCTGCGAGCCGGCCAGCCGCCAGTTGCTGGAGCTGGCTGCCCGTGTGGCGCGCAGTGACTCGACCGTGCTGATTTCCGGCGAGTCCGGTACTGGCAAGGAAGTGCTGGCGCGCTACATTCACCAGCAGTCCCCGCGTGCGGCGCAGCCCTTCGTGGCGATCAACTGCGCGGCGATCCCCGACAACATGCTCGAGGCCACCCTCTTTGGCCACGAGAAGGGTGCCTTCACCGGTGCTATCGCGGCTCAGGCAGGCAAGTTCGAGCAGGCCGAAGGCGGCACCTTGCTGCTCGACGAAATCTCGGAAATGCCCATGGCCTTGCAGGCCAAGCTGCTGCGTGTGCTGCAGGAGCGCGAGGTGGAGCGGGTAGGCGGGCGCAAGCCGATCAGCCTGGACATTCGGGTGCTGGCCACCACCAACCGCGACCTGGCCGGCGAGGTGGCGGCCGGGCGCTTCCGCGAAGACCTGTACTACCGCCTGTCGGTGTTCCCGCTGGCCTGGCGCCCGCTGCGTGAGCGGCCGGGCGATATCCTGCAGTTGGCCGAGCGCCTGCTGGCGCGCCATGTGGCCAAGATGAAGCATGCCCCGGTGCGCCTCTCGCCAGCGGCTCGGGCCTGCCTGCAAGCCTATGCCTGGCCGGGCAACGTGCGCGAACTGGACAACGCCCTGCAGCGGGCGTTGATTCTGCAGCAGGGTGGCGTGATCGAGGCGGCGGATTTTTGTCTGGCAGGCGCCATTCCATTGTCGGCTGGCACCGAGCCATCTCTCGAGGTGGTTGCTGATGCCGGCGGCCTGGGGGATGACATGCGTCGCCATGAGTACCAGATGATCATCGACACCCTGCGCGCCGAGCGCGGCCGCCGCAAAGAGGCGGCCGAACGCCTGGGGATCAGTCCGCGGACGTTGCGCTACAAGCTGGCGCAGATGCGCGATGCCGGGTTTGACGTCGAGGCCAGCCTGTTCGGCTGATTGGCCAATCATCTGCAACTGGCGCGGACCTCTGGGGAGCGGCCTTGTGTCGCGAATGGGGCGCGAAGCGGCCCCAGGTCTTCAGCTCCGCCGCAAAGATCGCCGGGGCCGCTTTGCGGCCCATTCGCGACGCAAGGCCGCTCCCACAGGAATTGTGTGATCCCAGGGAAATTAGTCGCGAAGGCTGGCACCTTTGTTGCTTTAGGTAGGTCATTCGCCGCATGACTGTCAAAAAAATGCGGCCGCAGGAGAGAGAAGGGTCATGAGCCAAGGTGTTGAATTCAATCGTCTGATGTTGGACATGCGGGCCATGCAGGCCGATGCCATGTCGTTGCCCAAGGTCACTGCCGCCCCCGAGCTGGCGCCAGGGCAAAGCACCTTCGCCGACATGCTCGGCCAGGCCATCGGCAAGGTGCATGAGACGCAGCAGGCCTCGACCCAACTGGCCAACGCGTTCGAAATCGGCAAGAGCGGCGTCGACCTGACTGACGTGATGATCGCTTCGCAAAAGGCCAGCGTGTCGATGCAAGCCATGACCCAGGTACGCAACAAGCTGGTCCAGGCGTACCAGGACATCATGCAGATGCCGGTTTGAGGACGGATGTAACCCATGGCTGAAGCAGTCGTCGAAAACGCCCCCGCCAAAGCTGGCTCGCCAGCGGCCAAGCCGCCGCTGTTTGGCATGGCGTTTCTGGAAAACATCTCGCAGATGCCCATGCTGCGCCAGATCGGCCTCATGGTCGGCCTGGCGGCCAGCGTGGCCATCGGCTTTGCCGTGGTGCTGTGGTCGCAACAACCCGATTACCGTCCGTTGTACGGCAGCCTGTCGGGCATGGACACCAAGCAGGTCATGGACACCCTGGCTGCTGCTGACATCCCCTATAACGTGGAGCCCAACTCGGGTGCCCTGCTGGTCAAGGCCGACGACCTCTCCCGTGCGCGCCTGAAACTGGCAGCCGCCGGCGTGGCGCCGAGCGACGGCAATGTCGGCTTCGAACTGCTCGACAAGGAGCAGGGCCTGGGCACCAGCCAGTTCATGGAAACCACCCGCTACCGCCGCAGCCTGGAAGGCGAACTG
Source organism: Pseudomonas sp. 2,4-D (assembly GCF_030418155.1). NCBI lineage: Bacteria > Pseudomonadati > Pseudomonadota > Gammaproteobacteria > Pseudomonadales > Pseudomonadaceae > Pseudomonas > Pseudomonas sp. 2,4-D. Next base: position 41,555 of record NZ_JAUHUI010000026.1, on the reverse strand, counting down.
GCACGTACCGTTTCCAGCCTCAACAACGTCAAGGCCGCGCGCGTGCACCTGGCCATCCCGAAAAGTTCGGTGTTCGTGCGTGATGAACGCAAGCCCAGCGCCTCGGTACTGGTCGAGCTGTACCCAGGCCGTGCACTGGAAGCCGGGCAGGTGATGGCCATCGTCAACCTGGTCGCCACCAGCGTGCCGGAACTGGACAAATCCCAGGTCACCGTTGTCGACCAGAAAGGCAACCTGCTGTCCGAGCAGATTCAGGATTCCGCGCTGACCCAGGCCGGCAAGCAGTTCGACTACAGCCGCCGGGTGGAAAGCATGCTCACCCAGCGTGTGCACAACATTCTGCAGCCGGTGTTGGGCAACGACCGCTACAAGGCCGAAGTGTCCGCCGACCTCGACTTCAGCGCGGTCGAGTCCACCTCCGAACAGTTCAACCCCGACCAGCCGGCGTTGCGCAGCGAGCAGTCGGTTGACGAACAACGTGCCAGCAGCCAAGGCCCGCAAGGCGTGCCTGGCGCGCTGAGCAACCAGCCACCAGGGGCCGCTTCGGCACCGCAGACCACCGGTGGCGCGGCTACCCCGGCTGCTGCCATTCAGCCTGGCCAACCGCTGGTGGATGCCAACGGCCAGCAGATCATGGACCCGGCCACCGGCCAGCCGATGCTCGCGCCGTACCCGTCAGACAAACGTCAGCAAAGCACCAAGAACTTCGAGCTGGACCGTTCCATCAGCCACACTCGTCAGCAGCAGGGGCGCATGACTCGCCTGTCGGTAGCGGTGGTGGTGGACGACCAGGTCAAGATCGACCCGGCCACTGGCGATACCACGCGGGCACCGTGGGGTGCCGAGGACCTGGCGCGCTTTACCCGCCTGGTGCAGGACGCAGTCGGCTTCGATGCCAGCCGTGGCGACAGCGTGACGGTAATCAACGTGCCGTTCGCCGCCGACCGTGGCGAGGAAATCGCCGATATCGCTTTCTACCAGCAACCCTGGTTCTGGGACATCGTCAAGCAGGTGCTGGGTGTGGTGTTCATCCTGGTGCTGGTGTTCGGCGTGCTTCGGCCAGTGCTGAACAACATTACCGGGGGCGGCAAGCAGGCTGCCCCGGACAGCGACATGGAGCTGGGCGGCATGATGGGTCTGGATGGCGAACTGGCCAACGACCGCGTCAGCCTGGGTGGCCCGACAAGCATTCTGCTGCCTAGCCCGAGCGAGGGTTACGAGGCACAGCTCAACGCAATCAAAGGCCTGGTGGCCGAAGACCCGGGCCGTGTGGCTCAGGTCGTGAAAGACTGGATCAACGCCGATGAGTGATAACCGAGCCGTTACCGCCAAGCTGAGCCGCGTCGACAAGGCGGCGATCCTTCTGCTCTCGCTGGGCGAGACCGATGCGGCCCAAGTGCTGCGGCACATGGGCCCGAAGGAAGTGCAGCGGGTAGGTGTGGCAATGGCGCAGATGGGCAATGTGCACCGTGACCAGGTCGAACAGGTGATGAGCGAGTTCGTCGACATTGTCGGCGACCAGACCAGCCTGGGCGTCGGTTCTGATGCGTACATCCGCAAGATGCTCAACCAGGCTCTGGGCGAGGACAAGGCCAACGGCCTGGTCGACCGCATCCTGCTCGGTGGCAATACCAGCGGCCTGGACAGCCTCAAGTGGATGGAACCGCGTGCCGTGGCCGACGTGATCCGCTACGAGCACCCGCAGATCCAGGCCATCGTGGTGGCCTATCTCGATCCTGACCAGGCCGGTGAAGTGCTGAGCAACTTCGACCACAAGGTGCGCCTGGACATCGTCTTGCGCGTCTCATCGCTGAACACCGTGCAACCCGCGGCGCTGAAGGAGCTGAACCAGATTCTCGAGAAGCAGTTCTCGGGCAACTCCAACGCCGCGCGCACCACCCTGGGTGGCATCAAGCGGGCGGCGGACATCATGAACTTCCTCGACAGTTCGGTGGAAGGCGCACTGATGGACGCGATCCGCGAAATCGACAGCGACCTGTCGGAGCAGATCGAAGACCTGATGTTCGTCTTCAACAACCTGGCCGACGTCGACGACCGGGGCATCCAGGCGCTGTTGCGCGAAGTGTCCTCCGACGTGTTGGTAGTGTCGCTCAAGGGCGCCGACGAGCGGGTCAAGGACAAGATTTTCAAGAACATGTCCAAACGTGCTTCGGAGCTGCTGCGCGACGATCTGGAGGCCAAAGGGCCGGTACGGGTCAGCGACGTGGAAACCGCGCAAAAAGAAATCCTCACCATTGCCCGGCGTATGGCCGAGGCCGGCGAAATCGTCCTCGGCGGCAAGGGCGCCGAGGAAATGATCTAAGGTATTCGCGATCCCATAGCCGACGTCGCCTTTTGTAGGAGCGGGTTTACCCGCGAAGGCGTCGGTCCTGGCAATCGAGGTTGTCGCTGCCGACGCATTCGCGGGTGAACCCGCTCCTACAAGGGGCCGTGTCGGCCGAACATGGTTTGAGAACATGACAGCATGTCCACTAAAGAACACCACCCCAGCGACTTGATCCGCGCCCGCGACCTTGAGGGCGTGGACGTGTGGGCGCTGCCCAGCTTCGACCCGGAACCGGAGCCCGAACCGGAGCCTGAGCCTGAGCCCGAGGTCATCGAGGAAGTCGAGGAAGTGCCGCTGGAAGAAGTCCAGCCGCTGACCCTGGAAGAGCTCGAAGCCATCCGTCAGGAGGCCTACAACGAGGGTTTCGCCACCGGTGAGCGCGAGGGCTTCCACAGCACCCAGCTCAAGGTCCGGCAGGAGGCCGAAGAGGCCCTGAAAACCAAGCTCGACAGCCTCGAACGGCTGATGGCCAACCTGATGGAGCCTATCGCCGAGCAAGACACGCAGATCGAGAAAAGCCTGGTGCACCTGATCGCGCACATGAGCCGCCAGGTGATTGGTCGCGAACTACGCAACGATTCCAGTCAGATCACTCAGGTGCTGCGCGAAGCGCTCAAGCTGCTGCCCATGGGCGCGGACAATATCCGCATCCACCTCAACCCGCAGGATTTCGAGCTGGCCAAGGCCCTGCGCGAACGCCATGAGGAGAACTGGCGGCTGCTGGAAGACAGCGCGCTGCTGCCGGGTGGTTGCCGCATCGAGACGGCCCACAGCCGTATCGATGCCACCATGGAAACGCGTATCGAAAAAGCGGTGGCGCAGCTGTTCGACCAGTTGCACGATCATTCCCTGCACCCGGCGGCGCCAGACATGTCGATAGACCTGGATGCGCCGGTCGAGCGTACCGTGGACCGCCCAGATGCGCCTTGAACGCACCAGCTTCGGCAAGCGCCTGGGCACTTACGCTGAGGCCATCGAGCTGCCGGCCCAGCCCATCGTCGAAGGCCGCTTGCTGCGTATGGTCGGCCTCACCCTGGAAGCCGAAGGCCTGCGCGCAGCAGTGGGCAGCCGCTGCCTGGTGATCAACGATGACAGTTATCACCCGGTGCAGGTCGAGGCCGAAGTCATGGGCTTTTCCGGGCCCAAGGTGTTTCTGATGCCGGTGGGCAGCATCGTCGGCATCGCTCCGGGGGCCCGGGTAGTGCCGCTGGATGACGGCGGCCGTTTGCCCATGGGCATGAGCATGCTGGGCCGGGTGCTCGACGGCGCCGGCCGTGCGCTGGATGGCAAGGGCGGGATGAAGGCCGAGGACTGGGTGCCGATGGACGGCCCGGTGATCAACCCGCTCAACCGCGACCCTATCAGCAAGCCGTTGGATGTGGGCATTCGCAGTATCAATGGCCTGCTTACCGTCGGCCGTGGCCAGCGGTTAGGCCTGTTCGCCGGTACCGGGGTGGGTAAATCGGTATTGCTGGGCATGATGACCCGTTTCACCGAGGCCGAAATCATCGTGGTCGGCCTGATCGGTGAGCGGGGGCGCGAGGTAAAGGAGTTCATCGAGCACATCCTCGGTGAGGAGGGCCTCAAGCGCTCGGTGGTGGTGGCTTCGCCGGCCGACGATGCGCCGCTGATGCGCCTGCGCGCCGCCATGTATTGCACACGCATTGCCGAGTATTTCCGCGACAAAGGCAAGAATGTGCTGTTGCTGATGGACTCGTTGACCCGTTTCGCCCAGGCCCAGCGGGAAATTGCCCTGGCCATCGGCGAGCCGCCGGCCACCCGGGGTTATCCGCCCTCGGTGTTCGCCAAGCTGCCCAAGTTGGTGGAGCGGGCAGGCAATGGCGAACCTGGCGGTGGTTCGATCACTGCGTTCTATACCGTGCTGTCTGAAGGCGACGATCAGCAAGACCCGATCGCCGACTCGGCGCGGGGCGTGCTTGACGGCCACTTTGTGCTGTCGCGTCGGCTGGCTGAGGAAGGCCATTACCCGGCCATCGACATCGAAGCGTCTATCAGCCGGGTCATGCCCCAAGTGGTTGATGCCGACCATTTGCGCCAGGCACAGAAGTTCAAGCAATTGTGGTCGCGTCTGTCGCAAAGCCGCGACCTGATCAGCGTGGGGGCTTATGTCGCCGGCGGTGATCCGGAGACCGACCTGGCCATTGCCTTGCAATCGAAGCTGGTTGAGTTTCTGCGCCAGGGCCTGCGCGAGAACGTGGGCATGGCGCAGAGCCGCGAACAGCTGGGGGCGATTTTCACGCCCCCGGCAGGTTGATAGGCCGTGGCGCTGCCCGGACGTGCCGCGCGCCTGGCGCCGGTGGTGGACATGGCCGAAGAGGCCGAGCGCAAGGCGGCTCAGCGCCTTGGCCATTTCCAGCAGCAGGTGGCCACGGCCCAGGCCAAGCTGGCCGAACTGGAGCGCTTTCGCGAGGATTACCAGCTGCAGTGGATCAACCGCGGCGGGCAAGGGGTCAATGGCAGCTGGCTGGTCAATTACCAGCGTTTTCTCGGCCAACTGGAAACGGCCATGACCCAGCAGCGCCAGAGCCTGGTCTGGCACCAGAACAACCTCAATAACGCCCGGGGTACCTGGCAGCAGGCCTATGCCCGGGTGGAGGGTTTGCGCAAGCTGGTACAGCGCTACCAGGACGAGGCCCGGCGCGCTGAAGACAAGCGCGAGCAGCGCTTGCTGGATGAGCTGTCGCAGCGCCTGCCGCGGCAAAACCATCTATAGGTGTTCGCCGCAGGCCTTGCAGCGGAATAATTGGCCCGAAACAAATGAGAGGTCTTGCCCGCGAATGCGCCGCACGGGCGCCGCAGGTACCAGGGTGAACACTTGCCACCCCCACCATCGCCTGCTAAACCTTAAAGCAGTTGCATCCGCCATCATCGAAGGAATCGCTAGCATGGCAGTCGAGACTGATTTTTCGCAGGACGGGAAAAAGCTGACCATCAAGATCAAAGGGCGCTTCGATTTCGGCAAGCATCAGGAGTTTCGCGACGCCTACGAACGCCAGCCCAGGCGGCCGGATTCGGTGGTCGTCGACCTGAAGGACACCACCTACCTCGACAGCTCCGCGCTTGGCATGCTGCTGTTGCTGCGCGACCACGCGGGCGGCGACGAGTCGGATGTGCGGGTAGTGCATGCCAGCTCCGACGTGCGCAAGATTCTCGCTATCTCCAATTTCGAAAAACTCTTCGATATCAGTTGAGCGCCGACATGCCGGCCGAACAGGCGTTAACCGTGCTGGTCGCCGAAGACAGTGCTGTCGATCGCCTTCTGCTTGCGCAGATCGTACGCCGCCAGGGGCATCAGGTATTCACTGCGGAAAACGGCGAGCAGGCGGTAGCGCTGTACCTCGAGCGGCGCCCGCAACTGGTGCTGCTGGACGCCCTGATGCCGGTCATGGATGGCTTCGAGGCGGCGCGGCAGATCAAGGCATTGGCTGGCGAAGCGTTGGTGCCGATCATTTTCCTGACATCGCTGAATGAAGAAGAAGGCCTGGTGCGTTGCCTGGAGGCGGGGGGCGATGATTTCATGGCCAAGCCCTACAGTGCGGTGATCCTCGCTGCCAAGATTCGCGCCATGGATCGTCTGCGCCGCTTGCAGGCAACGGTACTGGAACAGCGTGACCAGATCACCCGGCATCACCATCACCTGCTTAACGAACAGCGGGTCGCCAAGGCGGTGTTCGACAAGGTGGCCCACTCTGGTTGCCTTTCTGCGCCCAACATTCGCTACCTGCAATCGCCCTACGCGCTGTTCAATGGCGACCTGATGCTGGCGGCATTTACCCCGGCCGGCGACATGCGTGTGCTGCTTGGCGATTTCACCGGTCACGGCCTGCCGGCGGCGGTCGGCGCCATGCCGATGGCAGAGGTGTTCTACGGCATGACCGCCAAGGGCTACGGCATGGCGCAGATCCTGCGCGAGATGAATGCCAAGCTCAAGCGCATCCTGCCGGTGGACATGTTCTGCTGTGCGCTGTTGCTCAACCTCAGCATGCAGCGCGGCTCGGTGGAGGTGTGGAATGGCGGTATGCCTGATGGCTATCGCCTGTCGGTGGATGGCCAAGTGCTGTCGGCACTGAGTTCGCGGCACCTGCCGCTGGGCATTCTGGCCGCTGAGCGTTTCGATGACAGCACGGAGGTGTTGCCGCTGGCACCGGGCGAGCGCCTGTTGCTGCTGTCAGACGGTGTGATCGATACCGCCGACGACCAGGAACGTCTGTTTGGCGTACAGCGCCTGCGAGCGGTGCTGGCCGACAACCGCGACCCGGTGAAGTTGTTCGATGAGCTGATGCTGGCCCTGGAGCGTTTTGGTGGGCAGCCACGCGATGACATCAGCTTGTGCGATATTCGCATGTTCACTGCCGAGGAGCGGGTGGCGGCCCCGATGATCTACTCTGATAGTGGCCGCTCCAGCCCGCTGGACTGGTCGCTGAGCTTCGAGGTGCGTGGCGAAAGCCTGAAACGCTTCAACCCTGTGCCGTACCTGGTGCAGTTGTTGCAGGAAATTCATGGCCTGCGCGCACGTACCGGCAACCTGCACAGTGTGCTTAGCGAGTTGTATTCCAATGCGCTGGAGCATGGTGTGCTGGGCCTGGACTCACAGCTCAAGCGCGATGTGCAAGGCTTTACCGACTATTACCAGGAGCGTGCCCGGCGCCTGGAATCGCTGACCGAAGGCTTTGTAAGCATCGATTTCAAGGTTGAACCGCATGGTGGCGGTGGGCGTCTGATGATCAAGGTGCGCGACAGCGGTGCCGGCTTCGACGTGCAGCGCGTGCTTGCGCGGCCTTCGCCGGACCAGGGGCTGAGCGGCCGCGGTCTGAATCTGGTGCGGCAGTTGGCCAGTGACGCGCGCTGGAGTGAAGGCGGGCGTTGCGCGCATGTGGAGTTCGTATGGTGAGCCACGGGTTGGCTCGGGCATAATCTGGCTTGATCAAGGAGTGAACAAGTGACTGACATGCATATTGACCACAAGGTACTCAGTGACCTGCGTGAGGTCATGGAAGATGGCTACCTGCAGTTGGTGCAGACTTTTCTGGACGACTCGGAGCGGCGTCTTGGGCAGTTGCACGCGGCCAAAAGCGCCGAGGAACTTGGCGCGGCAGCTCACAGTTTCAAGGGCAGCAGCAGCAACATGGGCGCGGTGGCCTTGGCCAGCCTGTGTCAGCAGCTCGAAGAGCGCGCGCGGCGGCCCCCGTTGTACGGTATTGAAGACTTGATCAGCCGCATCGACATGGAATTCGTCGTGGTGCAGCACTTTTACCGCGGTGAGCAGCAACGTATTTCCGCAGGCTGATACGTGAGTTGGCGCGAGTCTTGCCTGTCTCTGCCTCGATGATTTTTTGTTTCTGGCGCGGAGACCGCTCGATGCCTGTCGCACCCAACCCTTTGCTGCAAGCCAATGCCATTGCCAAAACCTCGCGCTCGGCCACCGTGCAGGCGGACAAACCGCTGCAGGCGCTGGGTGACAAGGGCGATGCCTTTGGCCAGGTGATGGCCAGGCAGGGCCGCGACAAGGTTACCGGGCAGGACGACAAGGTCGCTCAGGCCAAGCCCAAGGACAAACCTGATGCGGCAGTTGGCGGCAAGAAAGACCCGGCTGGCAAAGCTGCAGTTGCCGATGACGGCAACAAGTTGCCAGAAGAGGATTCGGCCCAGGCCGATACGGGTGTGCGTGATGCCAGCCTGGTGGCCGGTCAGGTCACTGATGCCCAGCCCGGCGCACAACTGATCCAGGCGCAGGCCGAGGCGGTGGCGCCCGTGCTGCAGGCGGCCACGGCGCAAACCCAGGTTGCCGCGGTACTGCCTGAAGAGCCGTCCGCGGAGGAGGCCTTCGATCCGGATGCTGACCCCCTGGCCAACCTGCCGACCCTGCGCCTGGCGCTGGAGCACAGTGCCCAGGCTAAAGGTGGCACCTCGGCACATGCCCTTGATGCTGCCCAGGCTCAGGGCGAGGAAGGGCAGGCAGCCGTCAATACCTTGGCGAATCTGGTCGAGAATACCGATGGCGAGAGTGGCGAACCCGGTGGCAAGGCCTTTGGCGCCTTGCTTGAAGACGGCCTGAAAGACACCAAGAGCGCCAGCAGCGACACCCGCATCGATGATTTTGCCAACCGCCTGGCCAGCCTGACCCAGGCGGCCACGGCCAAGACCGCCAACGCCGTACCGGCCACTGCGAACCCGCTGCATCAGCCATTGCCGATGAACCAGAACGCTTGGGCCGAGGGCCTGGTCAACCGGGTCATGTACCTGTCCAGCCAGAACCTCAAGTCGGCTGATATCCAGCTGGAACCGGCAGAACTCGGTCGCCTCGACATTCGCGTCAATGTTGCGGCGGACCAGGCCACCCAGGTCACCTTCATCAGCGGCCACGCCGGCGTACGTGACGCCCTTGACAGCCAGGTGCACCGCCTGCGCGAACTGTTTGCCCAGCAGGGTTTGGCGCAGCCGGATGTCAACGTGGCTGACCAGTCGCGCGGGCAGCAACAGCAGCAGGGGCAGGCCCAGGGCAGCAACCTTTCCGGGGTGGCGGCGCGCCGGGCCGAGCAGGGTGCGGCCGAGGCGGTCGATAGTGCCCGGCCTTTGGAGCAGCAGGTGGTTGTCGGCGACAGTGCGGTCGATTACTACGCCTGATAACTGTTGGCCTGGGCTGGCTTCTTCGCGGGCGAGCTCGCTCCCACAGGAATTTCGTTGATTTCGAGCCCTGTGCGGTACCTGTGTGAGCGGGCGTGCCCGCGAAGAAGCCAGCACCGCAAAACCTGCTGGAATCCATCCCCTGCAAAATCTGGCATAACACTTGCTCAAGCCAAGCCATTCTCCTTTGAACCCCCGATGGACGACGGATTATTGGCATGGCGAAGAGCGAAGCAGTCAAAGACCCCGCCACTAAAGGCAAACTCAAGCTGATCCTGCTGGCTGTCGTCGGCCTGTTGCTGGCGATCGGCCTTTCGGTGGGCGCTACCTGGTTCATCATGCACAAGAGCGAGCCGGCTCCGGCCGCCGAGGCCACGGCCAGCAACGTCAAGCCAGGGGCGATCTACGAGGCGCTGACCCCGGCCTTCGTGGTCAACTTCAACCAGAACGGCCGCCAGCGCTACATGCAGCTGAGCATCACCCTGCAGGCGCGTAACCAGGCCGACCTGGATGCCCTCAAGGTGCACATGCCGGTGATCCGCAACAACCTGGTGATGATGTTCTCCGGGCAAGGGTTCGACACCCTCGCCAGCAGCCCGGTAGGGCAGGAGATGCTGCGCCAGAAGGCCACCGCAGTGGTCCAGGAAGTGGCGCAGAAGGAAGTCGGCAAGCCGGTCATCGACCAGTTGCTGTTCACCAATTTCGTATTGCAGTAGGAGTCCGCAATGGCCGTACAGGACCTGCTGTCCCAGGATGAAATCGATGCCCTGTTGCATGGTGTCGACGACGGGCTGGTGCAGACCGAGAGTGCATCCGAGCCTGGCAGTATCAAAAGCTACGACCTGACCAGTCAGGACCGTATCGTGCGGGGTCGCATGCCGACCCTGGAAATGATCAACGAGCGCTTCGCCCGCTATACCCGTATCAGCATGTTCAACCTGCTACGCCGCTCCGCAGACGTGGCCGTGGGGGGCGTGCAGGTCATGAAGTTCGGCGAATACGTGCACTCGCTGTACGTGCCGACCAGCCTCAACCTGGTCAAGATCAAGCCGTTGCGCGGCACCTCGCTGTTCATCCTTGACGCCAAGCTGGTGTTCAAGCTGGTAGACAACTTCTTTGGCGGCGATGGCCGCCACGCCAAGATCGAAGGGCGTGAGTTCACCCCGACCGAACTGCGTGTGGTGCGTATGGTGCTGGACCAGTGTTTCGTCGACCTCAAGGAAGCCTGGCAGGCGATCATGCCGGTCAGCTTCGAGTACATGAACTCCGAGGTCAACCCGGCCATGGCCAACATTGTCGGCCCCAGCGAGGCGGTGGTGGTGTCCACCTTCCACATCGAACTGGACGGCGGCGGCGGCGATCTGCACGTGACCATGCCGTACTCGATGATCGAGCCGGTGCGGGAAATGCTCGATGCCGGCTTCCAGTCGGACCTGGACGACCAGGACGAGCGCTGGGTCAAGGCCCTGCGCGAGGACGTGCTGGACGTGGCCGTGCCAATGACCGCCACGGTCGCGCGACGCCAGCTGAAGCTGCGCGACATCCTGCACATGCAGCCGGGTGACGTGATCCCGGTCGAGCTGCCCGAGCACCTGGTGCTGCGCGCTAACGGGGTGCCAGCGTTCAAGGCGCGGCTGGGCTCGCACAAGGGCAACCTGGCCCTGCAAATCATCGACCCGATCGAACGCCGCTGACGGTGTGCCGGTCGCTTACAACGAATTGAATGCCTGTCGAGGAAATCATGGCTAACGAAAACGAGATCACCTCCCCAGAGGACCAGGCACTGGCCGATGAGTGGGCCGCAGCGTTGGAAGAAACCGGTTCTGCCGGCCAGGCCGACATCGATGCGCTGCTGGGCGGGGACACCGGCAGCAGCGGCCCGGGCCGCCTGCCGATGGAAGAATTCGCCAGCTCGCCGAAGCCGAACGAAAATGTCAGCCTCGAAGGCCCGAACCTGGACGTGATCCTGGACATCCCGGTGAACATTTCCATGGAGGTGGGCAGCACCGAGATCAACATCCGCAACCTGCTGCAGCTCAACCAGGGCTCGGTGATCGAGCTCGACCGCCTGGCCGGCGAGCCGCTCGACGTGCTGGTCAACGGCACGCTGATCGCCCATGGCGAAGTGGTCGTGGTCAACGAAAAGTTCGGCATCCGCCTGACCGACGTGATCAGCCCCAGCGAACGTATCAAGAAGCTGCGCTGAGTGAAGGGCACGATGCGCGCCATCGCCGCGGCAGCGGTGCTGTTCGCCAGCCACGCCTGCCTGGCTGCGGCCACGCCAGCAGCCACCCCGGCGGCTCAACCTGGCAGTCTCGGCGGGCAGCTGGCGCAGATGGTCTTGGGCCTGCTGCTGGTGGTGGGCCTGATCTTCTTCCTGGCCTGGCTGCTGCGGCGGCTGCAGAGCACCGCAGTGAAGGGTGGGCAGGTGATCGAGATTGTCGGCAGCCGTGCCATCGGCCCGCGTGACCGCCTGCTGTTGGTGCAGGTGGGCAAGGAGCAGATCCTGATCGGCCATACCCCCGGCACCATTGAGGCCCTGCACGTACTGGCCGAACCCGTGGAAGTGCCGGCAAGCGCCCGTCAGGCGACGCCGGAGTTTGCCCAGCGGCTGATGGAGCTGATGGGCAAGGACCCTAAGGACAACAAGTGATGAGCGGCGCGCTGCGTACGTTGTTGACTCTGGCGCTGCTGCTGGCTGCGCCGCTGGCCCTGGCCGCCGACCCGCTGTCGATCCCGGCCATCACCCTGTCCAACACCCCGGACGGGCAACAGGAATATTCGGTCAGCCTGCAAATCCTGCTGATCATGACCGCGCTGAGCTTCATCCCGGCGTTCGTCATTCTGATGACCAGCTTTACCCGCATCATCATCGTGTTTTCGATTTTGCGCCAGGCGCTGGGCCTGCAGCAGACGCCGTCCAACCAGTTGCTGACTGGCATGGCGCTGTTCCTGACCATGTTCATCATGGCGCCGGTGTTCGATCGGGTGAACCAGGACGCGCTGCAGCCTTACCTGAAGGAGCAGATGACTGCCCAGCAGGCGATCGACAAGGCTCAGGGGCCGCTCAAGGACTTCATGCTGGCGCAAACCCGGCAAAGCGACCTCGACCTGTTCATGCGCTTGTCCAAGCGTACTGACATCGCCGGCCCCGACCAGGTGCCGCTGACGATCCTGGTGCCGGCGTTCGTCACTTCCGAGCTGAAGACGGCGTTCCAGATCGGTTTCATGATCTTCATCCCGTTCCTGATCATCGACATGGTCGTGGCCAGTGTGCTGATGGCCATGGGTATGATGATGCTGTCGCCGCTGATCATCTCGCTACCGTTCAAGATCATGCTGTTCGTGCTGGTCGATGGCTGGGCGTTGATCATGGGCACCCTGGCCAGCAGTTTCGGCGGCGTCTGACGCCGTCAAGGAGAGCCGCCGATGACACCTGAAGTAGCTGTCGACCTGTTTCGTGATGCCCTGTGGCTGACCACCCTCATGGTCGCCGTGCTGGTGGTGCCGAGCCTGTTGGTGGGCCTGGTGGTGGCGATGTTCCAGGCTGCCACGCAGATCAACGAACAGACCTTGAGCTTTTTGCCGCGCCTGCTGGTGATGCTGATCACGCTGATCATCGCCGGGCCGTGGCTGGTGCAGAAGTTCATGGAGTACTTCACCACCCTTTACACCAACATCCCGCAGCTCATTGGTTGATGCGGCGATGCTGGAGCTGACCGACACGCAGATTGGCACCTGGGTCGCCACCTTCATCCTGCCGTTGTTCAGGGTGACTGCGGTGCTGATGACCATGCCAATCTTCGGTACCCGCATGTTGCCGGCGCGGATTCGCCTGTACGTGGCGGTGGCGGTGACCGTGGTGATCGTGCCGGCATTGCCGCCGCTGCCCGAGTTCGACCCGTTGAGCCTGCGCGGTATGCTGCTGTGCGCCGAGCAGATCATCGTTGGTGCGCTGTTTGGCCTGGCCTTGCAGTTGCTGTTTCAGGCTTTCGTGGTTGCCGGGCAAATCGTCGCGGTACAGATGGGTATGGCGTTCGCCTCGATGGTCGACCCCGCCAACGGGGTCAACGTCACGGTAATCAGTCAGTTCATGACCATGCTGGTGAGTGTGTTGTTCCTGTTGATGAACGGCCACCTGGTGGTGTTCGAGGTACTGACCGAAAGTTTTACCACCTTGCCGGTGGGGAGTGCACTGGTGGTCAATCACTTCTGGGAGCTGGCCGGGCGCATGGGCTGGGTGTTCGGTGCCGGCCTGCTGTTGATTCTGCCGGTGATCGCTGCGCTGCTGGTGGTGAACATTGCCTTTGGCGTAATGACCCGCGCCGCGCCGCAGCTGAACATTTTCTCCATCGGCTTCCCGCTGACCTTGGTCATGGGCATGTTCATCTTCTGGGTCGGCCTGGCCGATGTCCTGTCCCACTATCAGGCATTGGCCAGCGAAACGCTGCAATGGCTGCGTGAGTTGGCGAGGGCGCGCTGAGCATGGCAGAAAGCGAGAGCGGTCAGGACAAGACAGAAGACCCCACTGAAAAGCGTAAGCGCGACGCCCGCGAGAAGGGCGAGGTCGCCCGCTCCAAGGAGCTGAACACGGTGGCTGTGACCCTGGCGGGTGCCGGTGGCCTCCTGGCGTTCGGCGGCCACGTGGCCGAGACATTGCTGGCGTTGATGCGCATGAACTTCAGTTTGACCCGCGACATCATCGTCGATGAACGGGCCATGGGTGCCTTCCTGCTGGCCTCGGGCAAGATGGCCATATGGGCGGTGCAGCCGGTGCTGATCCTGCTGTTCGTGATTTCCTTCGTGGCGCCCATCGCGCTTAGCGGCTTCCTGTTCTCGGGCAGCTTGTTGCAGCCAAAATTCAGCCGCATGAACCCGCTGTCGGGGATCAAGCGCATGTTCTCGATGCAGGCCTTGACTGAATTGCTCAAGGCGCTGGCCAAGTTCTTCGTGATTCTGGTGGTGGCGGTGGTGGTGCTCTCCGGTGACCGCCAGGCCTTGCTGTCGATTGCCAATGAGCCGCTGGAGCAGGCGATCATCCACAGCCTGCAGGTGGTGGGCTGGAGTGCCTTGTGGATGTCAGCCGGGCTGTTGCTGATTGCCGCGGCAGACGTGCCGTTCCAGCTGTACCAGACGCACAAGAAAATGAAGATGACCAAGCAGGAAGTGCGCGACGAGTACAAGGACAGCGAAGGCAAGCCCGAAGTCAAGCAACGTATTCGCCAACTGCAGCGCGAGGTGTCGCAGCGGCGCATGATGGCGGCGGTGCCGGATGCAGACGTGATCATCACCAACCCGACGCATTATGCGGTGGCTTTGCAGTACGACCCGGAGAAAGGCGGTGCGGCGCCGTTGCTGCTGGCCAAGGGTAGCGATTTCATGGCGTTGAAGATTCGTGAAATTGGCGTGGAGCACAACATCCAGATCCTCGAATCGCCGGCGCTGGCGCGGGCGATTTATTACTCCACCGAACTTGAGCAGGAAATCCCGGCGGGGCTGTACCTGGCGGTGGCCCAGGTGCTGGCGTATGTGTTCCAGATTCGCCAATACCGCGCCGGCAAGGGCAAACGCCCAGAGCCGCTGAAGGACGACCTGCCGATCCCGCCGGACCTGCGCCGCGACAGTTGACCTTGTGTCATGGCTTCTGGCCCTTTCGCGGGTAAACCCGCTCCTACACTGATCTGGGGGCACATTGGTGGGCATAGTCCGTCGTAGGGGCGGGTTTACCCGCGAATACGGTAGCGGCGGCAACATAAATCCCCCGTCGAGCAAAGTTGGAAAGCTTCTTGCAAAGCCACGCCCAGGCGCCCCCTGGGCGTCAAAGTTTTGCATCAAGAGGACTCGCGGTGGATCGCACTCAGTTAATCAGCAACGCCCGCAACAACCTGGCCGGGCTCGGCCGGGGCAACCTGGGTGTGCCGCTGTTGTTGCTGGTGATGTTGGCAATGATGATGTTGCCGATACCGCCGTTCCTGCTCGACGTGTTCTTCACCTTCAACATCGCCCTGTCGATCGTGGTGCTGCTGGTCTGTGTATACGCCTTGCGCCCGCTCGACTTTGCCGCGTTCCCGACCATCTTGCTGGTGGCCACGTTGTTGCGCCTGGCTCTGAACGTGGCGTCCACCCGTGTGGTCATGCTGCATGGCCAGGAGGGCCATGGCGCTGCCGGTAAAGTGATCCAGGCCTTCGGTGAAGTGGTGATCGGCGGTAACTACGTGGTCGGTGCCGTGGTGTTCGCCATCCTCATGATCATCAACTTCGTGGTGGTAACCAAGGGTGCCGGGCGTATCTCGGAAGTGAGTGCGCGTTTCACCCTCGACGCCATGCCTGGCAAGCAGATGGCCATCGACGCCGACCTCAATGCCGGCCTGATCGACCAGGCCCAGGCCAAGCATCGCCGTGCCGAGGTGGCGCAGGAGGCCGAGTTCTACGGTTCGATGGACGGTGCCAGCAAGTTCGTGCGCGGCGACGCCATCGCCGGCTTGCTGATCCTGTTCATCAACCTGATCGGCGGCATGCTCATCGGCATGCTGCAGCACAATATGTCGTTCAGCGAGGCCGGCAAGGTCTATGCCCTGCTGACCATCGGTGACGGTTTGGTGGCGCAATTGCCATCACTGCTGCTGTCCACCGCCGCCGCGATCATGGTGACCCGCGCGTCGGGTTCCGAGGACATGGGCAAGCTGATCAATCGGCAGATGTTCGATTCGCCCAAGGCCCTGGCGGTGTCTGGCGCGTTGATGATCGTCATGGGCCTGGTGCCGGGCATGCCGCACATTGCCTTCCTCAGCCTCGGCCTGATGGCTGCCGGCGGCGCCTACCTGGTGTGGAAGAAGCAGCAGCAGGCCAAGGTCAAAGCCCAGCAGGAGGCGCAGCGCCAGCAGGACCTGCTGCCCTCGCCTCAGCGCGCGCTGGAAACCAAGGAGCTGGGTTGGGACGACGTCACCCCCATCGACATGATCGGCCTGGAGGTCGGCTATCGGCTGATCCCGCTGGTCGACCGCAACCAGGGCGGCCAGCTGCTGGCGCGGATCAAGGGCGTGCGCAAGAAGCTGTCGCAGGACCTGGGTTTCCTGATGCCCACCGTGCACATTCGTGACAACCTCGACCTGCAACCCAGCGCGTACCGCCTGACCCTGATGGGGGTGATTCTGGCCGAGGCGGAGATCTATCCGGACCGCGAACTGGCGATCAACCCTGGGCAGGTGTTTGGCACCCTCAACGGTATTGCCGCGCGCGACCCGGCGTTTGGCCTGGAGGCGGTGTGGATCGACGTCGGCCAGCGCTCACAGGCGCAGTCGCTGGGTTACACCGTGGTCGATGCCAGCACCGTGGTGGCCACCCACCTCAACCAGATCCTGCAGAAGCACTGCCACGAGCTGATCGGCCACGAAGAGGTTCAGCAACTGCTGCAGGTGCTGGCCAAGGCATCGCCTAAACTTGCAGAAGAGCTGGTCCCGGGTGTCATTTCCTTGTCGGGGCTGCTCAAGGTGCTGCAAGCCCTGTTGTCGGAACAGGTGCCAGTGCGCGATATTCGCAGTATTGCCGAGGCCATCGCGAACAACGCAGGCAAGAGTCAAGATACCGCCGCGTTGGTGGCGGTGGTGCGCGTCGGATTGTGTCGCGCCATCGTGCAAAGCATTGTCGGCGTTGAGTCGGAGCTACCAGTGATTACCCTGGAGCCAAGGTTGGAACAGATTTTGCTGAATAGTCTGCAAAGGGCTGGGCAGGGTCAGGAAGACGGTGTTCTTCTGGAACCTAGCATGGCCGAGAAGCTGCAACGTTCGCTGATCGAGGCGGCCCAGCGCCAGGAAATGCAGGGTCAGCCGGCCATTCTGCTGGTCGCCGGCCCGATCCGCGCCATGTTGTCGCGTTTCGGTCGCCTGGCTGTACCGAATTTGCATGTTCTGGCGTATCAGGAAATACCTGACAACAAGCAAGTCACCATCGTTGCCACCGTGGGCCCTAACGGCTGAGGTAGGGGATAATGCAAGTTAAGCGATTTTTCGCCGCCGATATGCGTCAGGCCATGAAACTGGTCCGTGACGAGCTGGGCGCCGATGCCGCGATCATCGGCAACCGCCGCATTGCCGGTGGTGTCGAGCTGACGGCCGCGCTGGACTACAAGCTCTCCGCCCTGGCCCCGCGTGTGCCCAACGCCGAGCTGGAAGAAGAGCTGCGCAAGACCCATACGCGCATTGCCACTGCCCAGGCCGAGCTGGACCAGCGTCAGGACAGCAGCGACAACAACCGCCAATTGTTCGCCGGGCAATCTTTGACCGCTGCCGAACCGTTGATCGAGCCGCACGTCGAGGCCCCGGAGGCCGCGGCCGTACCGGCTGCTGCGCCGGTTGACCCACGCCTGTTCGATGCCATGCGCTCCGAGCTGTCGGGCCTGCGCGAGCTGCTGGAAGTGCAACTCGGTTCGCTGGCCTGGAATCAGCTGCAGGGCAGCAAGCCGCAGCAGGCCAACCTTTGGCGCCGCCTGCAACGTATTGGCCTGTCCGGGCCGATCGCCCGCGAGCTGCTGGACCTGACCGCCGAGATCGAAGAGCCGCGCCAGGCCTGGCGCATGCTGCTGGCTCACTTGGCACGGATGATCGAAGTGCCTGAAATCGAGCCGATCGAAGAGGGCGGGGTGATCGCCATGGTCGGCCCGGCGGGCATGGGCAAGACTACCACCCTGGCCAAGCTGGCCGCGCGCTACGTGCTCAAGTACGGCGCGCAGAACCTGGCGTTGGTGAGCATGGACAGCTTCCGTATTGGCGCCCAGGAGCAGCTCAAGACCCTGGGCCGCATCCTCAACGTGCCGGTGACTTACGTCGACCCGGGCCAGTCGCTGGCAGCAGCGCTGGAACCACTGCTGCGCAAGCGCGTGGTGCTGATCGATACTGCCGGCCTGCAAGCCAGCGACCCTGCGCTGCGCATGCAACTGGAAACCTTGGCCGGGCGTGGCATTGCCGCGAAGAACTACTTGGTGCTGGCCACCACCAGCCAGAAGCAGGTGCTGACCGCCGCCTACCACAGCTACAAGCGCTGTGGCCTGGCCGGCTGCATCCTGACCAAACTCGATGAAACGGCGAGCCTTGGCGATGTGCTGAGCCTTGCCATCAGTCATGAACTGCCAGTGGCCTATCTTACCGATGGCCCACGCATTCCTGACGACCTGCACCTGCCGCGGGGCCACCAGTTGGTCACGCGGGCGGTGAATGTGCAGCAGCAGGATGAGCCCAGCGAAGAGGCCATGGCCGACATGTTCGCTGATCTCTATCACAACCCACGGCGAGCGGGTTGACCATGAAGCGTGTGCAAAGTCGCTATGCCAAGGGGCACGCAGAATTGCCCTACGTGTGGCCTGAGTCCCAGCGAGACAAGGTAAAGAACAGACATGGGTAGCATGCATCCCGTACAGGTGATCGCCGTGACCGGTGGCAAAGGTGGCGTCGGCAAGACTAACGTTTCAGTGAACTTGTCCCTGGCGCTGGCCGAGCTTGGCCGCAGGGTCATGCTGCTGGACGCCGACCTGGGCCTGGCCAATGTCGACGTGTTGCTGGGCCTTACCCCCAAACGTACCCTCGCCGATGTGATTGAAGGGCGTTGCGAGCTGCGTGACGTGATGCTGCAGGGCCCCGGCGGTGTGCGTATCGTACCGGCAGCCTCGGGCACCCAGAGCATGGTGCATCTGGCCCCGGCCCAGCATGCCGGGTTGATCCAGGCGTTCAGCGAGATCGGCGACAACCTCGATGTGTTGGTGATCGATACCGCTGCGGGTATCGGTGACTCGGTGGTCAGCTTCGTTCGCGCCGCCCAGGAAGTGCTGCTGGTGGTGTGTGATGAGCCTACCTCTATTACCGACGCGTACGCGTTGATCAAGCTGCTCAATCGCGACTATGGCATGAACCGTTTCCGTGTGTTGGCCAACATGGCGCAGAGCCCGCAGGAAGGGCGCAACCTGTTTGCCAAGCTGACCAAGGTCACCGACCGCTTCCTTGACGTTGCCCTGCAGTACGTGGGTGCCGTGCCTTACGACGAGTGCGTGCGCAAGGCGGTGCAGAAGCAGCGTGCCGTCTACGAAGCCTTCCCTCGCTCCAAGTGCGCGCTGGCCTTCAAGGCGATTGCCCAGAAGGTCGACAGCTGGCCGCTGCCGGCCAATCCGCGCGGCCATCTGGAGTTCTTTGTCGAGCGCTTGGTGCAACCCACCAGCGCGGGACCCGTACTATGAACGCCAGCGGCTTCAAGATGTACAGCCGGGCGGCGAAGGACGCCCAGTACGAGCTGATCGAACGCTACGCCCCGCTGGTCAAGCGCATCGCCTACCACCTGTTGGCGCGCTTGCCGGCCAACGTGCAGGTCGAGGACCTGATCCAGGCCGGCATGATCGGCCTGCTGGAAGTGGCCAACAAATACGACGCCAGCAAGGGCGCCAGCTTTGAGACCTACGCCGGCATCCGCATCCGCGGGGCCATGCTGGACGAAGTGCGCAAAGGCGATTGGGCACCGCGTTCGGTACACCGCAACACCCGTATGGTCAGTGATGCCATGCGTGCAGTTGAGGCCAGAACAGGCCGTGACGCTAAAGATCATGAAGTTGCTGCCGAACTCCAATTGAGTCTCGATGATTACTACGGGATCTTGAACGATACCCTGGGCAGCCGCCTGTTCAGCTTCGACGACCTGTTGCAGGACGGCGAGCACGAAGGGCTGCATGAGGATGGCGCCAGTGGCCAGGTCGAACCTGCGCGTGGCCTGGAGGAGGAGCGCTTCCAGGCTGCCCTGACCGAGGCTATCGCCAACCTGCCGGAGCGTGAGCGCCTGGTGCTGGCGCTGTACTACGACGAAGAGCTGAACCTCAAGGAAATCGGTGAGGTGCTGGGTGTCAGCGAGTCGCGGGTCAGCCAGTTGCACAGCCAATGTGCCGCGCGCCTGCGCAGCCGCCTGGGGGAATGGCGGGCACGTTGAGCCCACTGTCGTTGCAGTCGTTTTCCACGTTGTACCGAATTGAATGAGTGCGTGCTCGGTAGGCCGAGCGCGTTTGAGACTGCTTGGAGGTCTAATTGGACAAGAACATGAAAATCCTCATCGTTGACGATTTTTCGACGATGCGGCGGATCATCAAGAACCTGTTGCGTGACCTGGGGTTCACCAACACCGATGAAGCCGATGACGGCACCACGGCGTTGCCGATGCTGGAAAACGGCCACTACGATTTCCTGGTGACCGACTGGAACATGCCGGGCATGTCCGGCATCGACCTGCTGCGTAAAGTGCGTGCCAGCGACAAGCTGAAAAGCATGCCGGTCTTGATGGTGACCGCCGAAGCCAAGCGCGACCAGATCATTGAAGCGGCCCAGGCCGGCGTCAATGGTTACGTGGTCAAGCCGTTCACCGCTCAGGTGCTCAAAGAGAAGATCGAGAAGATCTTCGAACGCGTCAACGGCTGAGTCACGTCAGGGGGGCGCGTCATGGATTCATCACAAACGTCTTTGGGCGAGTTCGAGTCGACCCTGAAGAAGCATGCCCAGGAGTTGGTCGAAAGCCTGGAGCGGGGCCGTTTCGGCGAGGCGGTGCAGTTGATTCACGAACTGAACCAGACCCGCGACCGCGGCCTGTACCAGGAAGTCGGCAAGCTGACTCGCGAGCTGCACAGTGCCATCGTCAGTTTCCAGATCGACCCCACCATGCCGCAGGCAGAAGAGGTGTCGCAGATTACCGACGCCACCGAGCGCCTGTCGTATGTGGTCAAGCTCACCGAGGGCGCGGCCAACCGCACCATGGACCTGGTCGAGGAAAGCACGCCGGTGCTCAATGAGCTGGCCAGCGAGGCCAAGGCCCTGAGCACCGACTGGCAGCGCTTCATGCGCCGCGAAGTGGCTGCGCCGGAATTTCGTGATCTGGTCAAGCGAGTCGACAGTTTCCTGACGCACAGCGCCGAGGGTAACCGCAAGGTTTCCGGGCACCTCAATGATATTTTGCTGGCCCAGGACTATCAGGACCTGACCGGCCAGGTGATCAAGCGCGTCACCACACTGGTGACCGAGGTGGAAAGCAACCTGCTCAAGCTGGTGCTGATGGCCAGCCAGGTCGACCGCTTTGCCGGTATAAAACATGACCACGATCAATTGCGTGCAGAAAAAGATCGAGAAAAACATCCGACTCGGGGTGAAGGTCCGCAGATTCATGCCGATAAGCGTGAAGACGTCGTGTCCGGTCAGGACGATGTCGATGATCTGCTGTCCAGCCTTGGTTTTTAAGGAGCACGTTTGATGAGCTTCGGCGCCGATGAAGAAATCCTCCAGGATTTCCTGGTAGAAGCCGGCGAAATACTTGAGCAATTGTCCGAGCAACTGGTCGAGCTGGAAAGCCGACCTGACGATGCCGACCTGCTCAATGCGATCTTTCGCGGTTTCCACACTGTAAAAGGGGGCGCCGGCTTCCTTCAGCTGAACGAGCTGGTGGAGTGCTGCCATATCGCCGAGAACGTGTTCGACGTCCTGCGCAAAGGTGAGCGCCGGGTCGATGCGGAACTGATGGATGTGGTGCTCGAGGCACTGGATACGGTCAACAGCATGTTCGGCCAGGTGCGCGAGCGTGCCGAAGTGACACCGGCCACCCCCGCACTGCTGGCAGCGCTGTCGCGCCTGGCCGAACCTGGCGCAGCCGAAGCTGTTGCAGCGCCTGCACCGGCGCCGGTTGCCGACGTGGTGGTTGCAGCACCGGCCGAGGCCGAGGAGCAACACCAGGACATCACTGACAGTGAGTTCGAGCAGTTGCTCGATTCGCTCGATGCGGTCAAGGCGCAAGCGGCGGCCGACGAGCAGATGCAGGGCGAGACTGTCAGCGGTGCTGGTGATGAAATCACCGACGCCGAGTTCGAATCACTGCTCGACCAGTTGCACGGCAAGGGCCAGTTCAATGCCGAGGTCGCCGCGCCGCCGGTTGCCGTCAGCAGCGAAGCGGTCAGTGATGAGATCACCGACGCCGAATTCGAATCGCTGCTCGACCAGTTGCATGGCAAGGGCACCTTCCAGGCTGGCGCCTTGCCAGCCGCCCAGGCACCAGCACCTGCCGCGCCAGACAACAGCGCCACCAGCGATGAAATCAGCGAGCATGAGTTCGAAGCCCTGCTGGACCAGTTGCACGGCAAGGGCAAGTTCGGTGGCGATGTTGCCGCTGTAGAAGCCCCGGCTGCTGTCCAGGCGCAAGCGCCGGCTGCCGCCAAGGCCGAAAGCCAGCCGGTGGCCAAGCCCGCTGCCGCGCCAGCGCCTTCGCCGGCCAGCAAACCTGCCGCGGCGCCTCGCGCGCCGGCCCCGGCCGCCGAAAAGCATGCCGCCAGCGAAGCGGAAACCACGGTACGCGTCGATACCGCGCGCCTGGACGAGATCATGAACATGGTCGGTGAACTGGTGCTGGTGCGTAACCGCCTGGTGCGCCTGGGCCTGAACAGCGGCGACGAGGCCATGTCCAAGGCCGTGTCCAACCTTGACGTGGTCACCGCCGACCTGCAGACCGCGGTGATGAAAACCCGTATGCAGCCGATCAAGAAGGTCTTCGGCCGCTTCCCGCGCCTGGTCCGCGACCTGGCGCGCCAGTTGAAGAAAGAGATCAATCTGGAGCTGGTCGGCGAAGAGACCGACCTTGACAAGAACCTCGTAGAAGCCTTGGCCGACCCGCTGGTGCACTTGGTGCGCAATGCGGTCGACCACGGTATCGAGATGCCCGACGAGCGTGAAGCGTCTGGCAAGGCGCGTACCGGCCGCGTAGTGCTGTCGGCTGAACAGGAAGGCGACCACATCCTGCTGTCGATCTCGGACGACGGCAAGGGCATGGACCCGAACATCCTGCGCGCCAAGGCCGTGGAAAAGGGCCTGATGGACAAGGACGCCGCGGAGCGCCTGAGCGAGTCGGACTGCTACAACCTGATCTTCGCTCCGGGCTTTTCGACCAAGACCGAGATTTCCGATGTGTCCGGGCGTGGCGTGGGCATGGACGTGGTGAAAACCAAGATCTCCCAGCTCAACGGCTCGATCAACATTTTCTCGGCCAAGGGCCAAGGCTCCAAGATCGTCATCAAGGTGCCGCTGACCCTGGCGATCATGCCCACCCTGATGGTGATGCTGGGCAACCAGGCGTTTGCCTTCCCGCTGGTCAACGTCAACGAGATCTTCCACCTCGACCTGTCGCGCACCAACGTGGTGGACGGCCAGGAAGTGGTGATCGTGCGCGACAAGGCGCTGCCGCTGTTCTACCTCAAGCGCTGGCTGGTCCAGGGCCAGGTGCACGAAGAGCAGCACGAGGGCCACGTGGTGATTCTGTCGGTCGGCACCCAGCGCATCGGTTTTGTCGTTGACCAGCTGGTGGGCCAGGAAGAAGTGGTCATCAAGCCGCTGGGCAAGATGCTGCAAGGCACCCCGGGCATGTCCGGGGCCACCATTACCGGCGACGGTCGCATCGCGTTGATTCTCGACGTCCCGAGCATGCTCAAGCGTTACGCCGCGCGGCGTATTTGATTTCGGTGGCGCGCCCTGGCGGGTTGCGCCGCCTAATGGAGTGTTTATGGCAGTCAAGGTCCTGGTGGTGGATGATTCTGGTTTCTTCCGCCGCCGTGTCTCGGAAATCCTCTCGGCGGATCCAACGATCCAGGTAGTGGGTACCGCGACCAACGGCAAGGAAGCAATCGACCAGGCGCTGGCGCTCAAGCCCGATGTGATCACCATGGACTACGAAATGCCCATGATGGATGGCATTACCGCCGTGCGGCACATCATGCAGCGCTGCCCGACGCCCGTGTTGATGTTTTCGTCGCTGACCCATGAAGGCGCCCGTGTCACCCTCGACGCGCTGGATGCCGGCGCTGTGGACTACCTGCCGAAAAACTTCGAGGACATCTCGCGCAACCCTGACAAGGTCAAGCAGTTGCTGTGCGAGAAGGTGCACACCATTTCGCGCAGCAACCGCAGGATCGGCAGCTATGCCAGAACGGCGCCGGTCGCCGCGCCAGCGCCCGCCAGCACTTTCGCCAGCCAGGCGCAGACGCGCCCGGCAGCGCCTGCCCGTGCAGCGGCCCCGACACCGGCGGCCTCGCAGTCGCCGGCACCCAAGCGCAAACCCTACAAACTGGTGGCCATCGGTACCTCCACGGGGGGGCCGGTGGCGCTGCAGCGGGTACTGACCCAGCTGCCGGCCAATTTCCCGGCGCCGATCGTGTTGATCCAGCACATGCCGGCGGCGTTCACCAAAGCTTTTGCCGAACGCCTGGACAAGCTGTGCCGCATCAGCGTCAAGGAAGCCGAAGACGGCGACATGCTGCGCCCGGGCCTGGCCCTGCTGGCTCCCGGTGGCAAGCAGATGATGATCGATGGCCGTGGCACGGTGAAGATCCTGCCGGGCGACGAGCGCCTGAACTACAAGCCGTGCGTGGACATCACCTTCGGTTCGGCGGCCAAGTCGTATGGTGACAAGGTGTTGTCGGTGGTGCTCACCGGCATGGGCGCCGATGGCCGCGAGGGCGCACGCCTGCTCAAGCAGGGGGGCAGCACGGTGTGGGCCCAGGATGAAGCCAGCTGCGTGATTTATGGCATGCCCATGGCCATCGTCAAGGCCAACCTGGCGGATGCCGTGTACAGCCTGGACGAAATCGGCAAGCACCTGGTGGAGGCGTGCGTCTGATGGACGTCCTCAGCCTGATCGGTCTGATCCTGGCTTTCGTTGCCATCGTTGGTGGCAACTTCCTTGAAGGCGGTCATGTCGGTGCACTGGTCAATGGTCCGGCGGCTCTGATCGTGCTGGGAGGCACCCTGGCGGCGGCGTTGTTGCAGTCGCCGCTGTCGTCGTTCAAGCGCGCCTTGCAGATTTTGCGTTGGATCCTGTTTCCTCCGCGGGTTGATCTGGCGGGCGGCATCGACCGCGTGGTGAACTGGAGCCTGACCGCTCGCAAAGAAGGCCTGCTGGGCCTGGAAGGGGTAGCGGACAGCGAGCCCGACCCCTATGCGCGCAAGGGCCTGCAACTGCTGGTGGATGGCGCCGAGCCGGAAGCCATCCGCAGCATCCTCGAGGTCGACCTCCTTACCCAGGAGGGCCGTGACATCCAGGCAGCCAAGGTATTCGAAAGCATGGGCGGCTATGCGCCGACCATCGGCATCATCGGCGCGGTCATGGGCCTTATCCATGTGATGGGCAATCTGGCCGACCCGTCGCAACTGGGCAATGGCATTGCCGTGGCTTTTGTCGCGACCATTTACGGTGTGGCCAGTGCCAACCTTGTGCTATTGCCGGTCGCCAGCAAGCTCAAGGCTATCGTCATGCGCCAGTCGCGCTACCGCGAAATGCTGCTCGAAGGCCTGCTGTCGATTGCCGAAGGTGAAAACCCGCGCTCGATCGAGCTGAAGCTGCAAGGCTTCATGGAGTAACCCATGCGTCGCCGTCGTCATACCGAGGAACACGAAAACCACGAGCGCTGGCTGGTGTCGTACGCCGACTTCATCACGTTGCTGTTCGCCTTCTTCGTGGTGATGTATTCCATTTCCTCGATCAACGAGGGTAAGTACAAGGTTATTTCCCAGGCGTTGCTCGGGGTATTCAACGACCCCGAGCGCAGTATGAAGCCGATCCCGATTGGCGATGAGCAGCCGCTGAGCGTGCGCCCGGCCGAACCGCTGGTCAAAGACAGCGAGCAGACTGAAGCGGGCCTGGCGGCGACCAATGTCGACCCCTTGAAAACCATCAGCGATGACGTGCGCGATGCCTTCGGTGACCTGATCAACAGCGACCAGATGACTGTGCGCGGCAACGAGCTGTGGGTCGAGATCGAGCTCAACTCATCGCTGCTGTTTGGCAGCGGTGATGCGATGCCCAGTGACAAGGCGTTTGCGATCATCGAGAAGGTGGCCAACATTCTCAAGCCGTTCGCCAACCCGGTACACGTCGAAGGCTTCACCGACAACCTGCCGATCCGCACCGCGCAGTACCCCACCAACTGGGAGTTGTCCTCGGCGCGCGCGGCCAGCATCGTGCGCCTGCTTGCCATGGAGGGCGTCAACCCGGCACGCATGGCTTCGGTGGGCTACGGCGAATACCAGCCGGTGGCCAGCAACGATACCGCCGAAGGGCGCGCACGCAACCGCCGGGTTGTGCTGGTGATTTCCCGTAACCTGGAAGTGCGCCGCAGCCTGACAGGCTCGGGCAGTGCCAATGCCACACCGGATGCCGCATTGCGCCGGGCTGGCACACAAAGTGCACCGGCAATACAAGCAACGGTAGCGAGGCCGTGATACGTCAATTCCCCGTCGCTGATACGAACACGATTTTGAATGTGCCGCCGTCCGCTGTGGGAGCGGGCATGCCCGCGAAGCCAGCGACTCGGTGAATGGCACCGGCTACGCCGGTGTTCGCGGGCTTGCCCGCTCCCACAGAGGGGAGTGCGAGCTTTGAAGTTTTGCGCATGACGGTTGTTTCTACAGTGTCCCTGCCAAATCAATAGATAGAGTTTGCTTGATGAGAGTCTGGGCAGTAGCCAATCAAAAAGGTGGTGTCGGCAAGACCACCACTACCATTGCCCTGGCCGGCCTGCTGGCCGAGGCCGGCAAGCGCGTGGTCGTCGTCGACCTCGACCCGCACGGCTCGATGACCAGCTACTTCGGGCACAACCCGGATGCCCTGGAGCACAGCTGCTACGACCTGTTCCTGCACAAGGGCACGGTGCCCGAAGGCTTGCCCGGGCAACTGCTGCTGCCCACCAGCGATGAGCGCATTTCGCTGTTGCCGTCGAGTACCGCGCTGGCGGTGCTGGAGCGCCAGTCGCCAGGGCAGAATGGCCTGGGCCTGGTAATCGCCAAGAGTCTGGCGCAGCTGTGGCAGGATTTCGACTATGCCCTGATCGACAGCCCACCCTTGCTGGGTGTGCTGATGGTCAATGCCCTGGCCGCCAGCCAGCAGCTGGTGATCCCGGTGCAAACCGAATTCCTTGCGGTGAAGGGCCTGGAGCGCATGGTCGGCACCCTGGCCATGGTCAACCGTTCGCGCAAGCAGGCGCTGCCGTACCAGATCGTGCCGACCCTGTTCGACCGTCGTACCCAGGCGTCGCTGGGCACCCTCAAGCTGCTGCGTGACACCTATGGGCAACATGTGTGGCAGGGCTACATACCGGTGGATACGCGCCTGCGCGATGCCAGTCGCAAGGGCGTCACGCCTTCGCAGTTCGACAGCAAGAGCCGTGGGTTGATCGCCTACAGGGCGCTGCTCAAGCACCTGCTCACCTACAAGAACGCAGTGCAGGTGGCCTGATGACTCAAACCCGGCAAACCAGCACCCGGCCCCAGATGGCACTGCAATCGTACCTGGACGGCTTGCTGCAGGAGGCCACCGAGGCCGAAGACCTGAGCGAGCAGCCGGCAGTGGCGGATGAGTTCGCCGAGGCGGTGCGCGAGGAGCAGGCTCGCGATGCCCGGCAGCCAGCCCGGCCAGAGCCCGCCGAAGCCGCCGCCAGCTTTGCCCCGCGGCCGTTCGCCGAACCCCGGCTGGCGGTACTGCCCAGCGTGATACCGGTGGAAGCCCCGGTGGTGACGGTGGTCGAGCAGGAGATCGTGGCCGAAGCCAGCATCCCGGTACTGATCGAAGAACAAACGGTGGAACCGGCTGTGCCGCTGGTCGATGTGCATCTGCCGGCACCCAACCTGCCCGTGCCCCCGGCCACTGTCGACGGTCGTCCGGTGTGGGCGGCCGAGCCGTTCGAATGCCTGCTGTTCGACGTTGCCGGCCTGACCCTGGCGGTGCCGTTGGTGTGCCTGGGCTCGATCTACACCCTGGCTGGCCAGGAGCTGACGCCACTGTTCGGCCAGCCCGACTGGTTCCTCGGCATCCTGAGCTGCCAGGCCGGCAACCTGAAGGTGCTGGACACTGCGCGTTGGGTAATGCCCGACCGCTACCGCGATGATTTTCGCCAGGGCCTGCAATACGTGATTTCGGTGCAGGGCTACGAATGGGGGCTGGCGGTGCATCAGGTCAGCCGCTCGCTGCGCCTGGACCCGTCGGAGATCAAGTGGCGCAGCCAGCGTGGCCAGCGCCCGTGGCTGGCCGGCACCGTAATCGAACACATGTGCGCACTGCTCGACGTCGCCGCACTGGCCGAGCTGATCGCCAGCGGTGCGGTCAAGCAGATGCACGCCAAACAGAAATGACACAGAACATACCGCCAACGGCGGATTTTGAGGGTAGGGGAATGAAAAAGTCGTCTGCACAAGGTTCCGAAGATCCGATCCTGCAGTGGGTTACCTTCCGTCTGGACAACGAGTCCTACGGCATCAATGTGATGCAGGTGCAGGAAGTCCTGCGCTACACCGAGATTGCCCCGGTGCCGGGTGCGCCGAGCTACGTGCTGGGCATCATCAACTTGCGCGGCAACGTGGTGACGGTGATCGACACGCGTCAGCGTTTTGGCCTGATGCCGACCGAAGTGACCGACAACACCCGTATCGTCATCATCGAAGCCGACAAGCAAGTGGTCGGCATTCTGGTCGACAGCGTGGCCGAAGTGGTTTACCTGCGCCAGTCCGAAATCGAGACCGCGCCGAACGTGGGTAACGAAGAGTCGGCCAAGTTCATTCAGGGCGTGTGCAACAAGAATGGCGAACTGCTGATCCTGGTCGAACTGGACAAGATGATGACCGAGGAAGAGTGGTCCGAGCTGGAGAACATCTGAGTTGATCCTAGAGGTTGCTGTCATCTTCCTGGCGCTGGCCTGGGCGCTGAGCCTGTGGTTTTTCCTCAACTACAGCAAGCGCCAGCGCGAGCTGGCTGCGCAGCAGGCCGAGGGCGATGCGCTGCGTGACCAGCGCATCAAGGACTTGGCCAAGCGTCTGGATGACTACCAGAACGGCACGGTGCGCATGGGTGAGGCCATCCATGAGCTGCGTGCGGCGGTGGCCACCCTGCCGGACCGGCTGGAGCGCCTCGAGCAGCGCGACCCCAGCAACGTTACCTTCAGCCAGGCGGCCAAGCTGGTGGGGATGGGGGCGAGTATCGATGAGTTGACCCAGAGCTGCGGCCTGACCCAGGCCGAGGCGGAGTTGATGAGCAAGGTGTACCGGGCTCCTTGACGGGGGTACCCTCGGCAGCAGGTACGTCGCCTGGGAAATCGAGCGGCGCCCATGCGTCGCCCGATCTGAAAGGTGTCGGCAGGCCCGTTCAGTACCCGCAGCTCATTTCAATTGCGAACCCAGGAGTGATTGCCGCCCACGCCGGCGAACCGGTTCAGGGGCAGCAGTTGCTTCAGGGCTGTATTGGCTTGCGAAGGGTTGATGAATGGATAGGTGTTGACGCGTGGCATGGTGTGCAGGTTGATGATCTGGCGCAGGGTCCGCAACCCGGGTAGATGGCGATCGACCACTTCGGTGAGCAGTGCCGGCCCGGTGAGGTAGCTGAGCGTGTTGGCATAGCGGTAGAAACCGCTCGGGTCCTGTTCCAGGCTCGGTCGGCTTTCGTAGAAGTCTGCATGGGTCTGGAAACGTGCGAGCATTTCATCGGAGATCGCATCCAGCAGTGGGTTGCCTGGGTGGCTACCAATGAGGCTGGTGTTGTACAGGCAATTCATGCTCATTTTCTCGTTGGACATCGGCGGTGGCAGCAGCAGCCCATCGGGTGGGGTGCGCAGCTCGACCTGATCGATCGTTTCGCCCTTGCCGTCCGGCAGCAGGAAGTCGTCCACGTCCATGTACAGCCCACCCTCATGGTGCAGCATCCGGTAGCGCAGCACATCGGTCGCAGACGCGTAATTGGTGGCGATGCCACCGTTGCCATCCAGCGCTGCCTCGTACTGCGCGTAATAGCGGCTCTGGCGGAAGGCCCGGAAGAAGCCTTGCTCTTCAAGCGGCAATACCTGCAGCCCTGGCGCCCGGGCTGCCAATAGCCTTGCGTTCTGTTCGTAGGCGGTAGGCGAAGCCTTCGACAGAAACAGGCGCATGCTGTATTCACTGTCGCTCAGGCGCGCGGCGTTGGCGGCAAGGTTGGCCAGCAATGGCTCGCTTATGACTTTGTCGCCGACCCAGAGGCTGGAGATAAGTTTGGGGATGGGGGCGCTGTCCGGGGCCGGTGTCGGAATGGTGACTGGCAGTTGCAGGTCGACACCCAGCGCGCGCAAGGTGCGGGTGCGCATGGCGTCGGTGACTGGGCGCGGCCTGTCGAGCGCTACAAGGTCACGGCTGCCAGGCACTGCGATGTAGGCTTGCGGCTCGACCTCGTTGACGGTTTCCTTGATGATGAAAGCGTCGTGCTCCAGGTCATAGACCACGCGTGCATTGTAGGTTTCGATGCTGCATTCCAGGTCGTCCAGTTCGCCATCGTAGTGTGGCAAGCGTATCACCGCGCCGGCAACAGCCGGGTCGCCTTCGTCAAGCGGTGTAATCGGCTCGTGGTGGTGGAAGTACTCCGCGCCTTCTGGCTCTGGAAGCCGCGGTGGGCTGGTTGGGCTTAGCGGATAGCCGAGCTGCTCGTTGACCTCGCGCGGCATGACAAAACCATCGCTTTTGAACTCGAACAGGGCCTTGATGCCTGCGGTACCCTCCGTTGCCAGCGGTACGGCGTTGAACAACCCCCAGGCGATGTCGCCCACCCCGTCCTGTTTGGCTTTCAGGCTGTGGCCGTTGATCACCTGATCCAGGCCCAAGCCCAACTGGGCAATGCCGCCGAGCGCCAGTAGTGGCGCCAACCCCGGCACCACCAGACAAAGTGGCGCTAGCAGGTTGAGCGTGTTGGCGAGGTAGCCACGCCATTTGGCTTTGGTAACCTGGCTATCGGTGGTGATGACAAAATCGGCGTCGTCGTAGCTGCGCTGGCGCTGGCGCTCGGTCAGGGCTGCGAACATATCCCCGGTCAGTTTGGGGTTGTATTTGCCAGGTTTGTAGTTCACGTAGGTTCTGGGGGGCCAGACGCCATCATCGTTGAAATAACCATGTTCGGGCGGCAGCCGGTGCCGGTTTGGATAATCGCCAAGGCCCTCGAGCGCGGTGTCCAGGCCGCTGAAATCGAGGCCCTGAGGGCGGTCGGCGAGCCTGAAGTGTTGTTTGAGTGCCTCGCGTCGGGCGGGGTCCTTGCACTGATCGCCCACCCAGTCCTTGAGCAGGTTCTCGCTGGCGAATTCGAGCAAGGGCGAGCTGTTACCTGGCATGTACAGCAGGGTCAGATCGCTGTGGGGGGCATTGATGTACAGCAGGTCGGTGGCCGCGTAGCCATAGATGCTCAGCGTGCTCACCCGTATCTTGAAGCGCTGTGGCATCATGCCGGCGGCTTGCCATGCCAGCTCCCTGGCGGCATCGCTAAGGCGCCCCTGACTGACCTGGGCGTTGCAGGCGGCGATGAAATTGAGCTTGCTGGCCAGGCGGTGATTGCCTTGGTGTTGCTGCCAGTACGTGTCGAGCATGGCTTTGAACGGCCCGTGAAAATCCAGCGCTTCTATGAAACGCTGGAAAGCTTCAGCCGGTACCTGAACATGGGTCGAAGCATCGTAACGGGCAGGGGACGATCGCTGGAACAGGCCGTTGTGCACTTCGAAGGCTGCGCCCTGATGGCCAAAGCCCAGCGCTGGCAGGCGATCGACCAGCTTCAAGGGCCCTTGGGGAAAGGTGCCTGCCCAGGGGTTGGCGAACAGCGCGCCGATGAGGTTGTTATCGGACTCCCCTTGCCAGTTGCCCAGCAGCGCCTGGGTCATGCTCTGGGTCTGCTGGACCGCTGCCACATACCCTTGATCATCCGGCCGGTAGTGCAGGGTGACCACATCGACGCGATCGGGGTCGATATGCACACCTTGCCCGGCAAGCCACTGCCGGATCAAGCGACTGGCTTCGCGGTCCGGGCGTGGGATGTTGGCCAGATGGTCTACTACGAACTGCACGCCTTTGGCGTTGATTCTGCTGTCGATCATGACGGTACACCTTGTACGTGGGAGGTCGACAAGGTTGGGCGCATGGAGGGGGAGGGGGTGGTAGATATTTACTGGCCAGTGCCGGGCAGCGGGGGCAATGGTGGGGTGATATCGCGTTCTGCCGGGCGCGGATCATCGAAGCCGGCGGGTACCTTGCCGCGCAGGTGCCAGGCGAAGGCGATGATCTCGGCAATGGTCAGATACAGCGCCTCGGGTATTTGATCGCCCAGCTCCAGCCGCGCCAGCAGGCGCACCAGCTCGGCGTTTTCGTAGATCGGCACTTCGTGTTCGCGGGCGAGCGCAAGGATGGCCTCGGCCAGCTCCTCGTCGCCCTTGGCGGTGAGAGTCGGTGCCTGATGGCCGTCGTAGTTCAGCGCTATGGCTTGGCGTGGCGTCGTGTCGTTCATGCGGTTTCGTCCACCCAGCGTTGTTCCATCCGTGTGCGTGGCCCCTGCGGCGGGATGCCCGGGTGGCACTCCAGGTCGCCGACTTCCAGGCCCCGGGCCAGCAGGCGCGCGCGCAGCGCGCCAAGCTGGGTGTCGATCAACCGCGCGGTCTGCTCGCGCTCCGCCCATAGCTGCCCGCTCAGGCGGCCCTCGC
Organism: Pseudomonas sp. 2,4-D; assembly: GCF_030418155.1. NCBI lineage: Bacteria > Pseudomonadati > Pseudomonadota > Gammaproteobacteria > Pseudomonadales > Pseudomonadaceae > Pseudomonas > Pseudomonas sp. 2,4-D. The sequence continues at coordinate 9,054 of NZ_JAUHUI010000026.1, read as the reverse complement.
TCAGTTGTGCCTGCACTTGCATGGGGCCGAGCGGGGACAGGTCGAAGGCCAGCTCGATGCGCCACAGGGCTTGGCGAGGGTCTTGGGCTTCATGTTGGCGGTCGGCCTGTTGTTGTGGGGTTTCTTCGCGCTGCAGTTTGACTTGCAGCGGGATGAAGTCCTGGCCGTGGCGGATCGGCACTTCGGTTTGCCAGGTGGTCTGCAGGTTGCCGTTTTCCAGCGTGCCGGTTTGTTGCAGGCTGCTCATGGCGTGGCTCTGCAAGCGTGAGACGGCAGCAGCAGCCAGGCGCAGCAACTGTTGCAGGTCGCCTTCGTCCTCCAGGGCCTTGAGCAGGCGCGACGGTAATGGGAACGCGCCCGGCTGCGGCTTGGGGCTGACCCGCTCAAGCATGCCCAGTGCGCTGCGCGCCAAAGCCGGCATGGTCACGGCCAGGCTGGCGGGGTTTAGATTGGCAGGGCTTGCCGGGAGGGCAGGGGCCTGGGCCATCAGCCGCAGCAAATGCGCCTTGAGGTCGGTGGCGACGCTGGCGGTGGACCCGCTCAGCAGCTTCGCTTCGAGAAAGCTGCCGCTGTTGTTCAGGGCCTGGGCCACTGCCTTGGCGTCGCCCAGTTGTCGGGCATCCGGCAGCCCGGCCAGCAGGCGTTCGGCGCTGGCGCGCAGGTCGCCATCGACGCCGGGGTCGCGGGTGAGCTGTTGCAGGGCGTTGAGCAGGCCGGGCAGCGAGGCTTGGCGGTTCTGCTGGGTCAGCAGCTGTTGGGCAATGCTGAGTTGGTCCTGCCTGCCGCTGAGCGGCACGAAGCGCAATGACTGATCACCCTGCACCAGGGCGCTGAGCAGGCTGCCAATGGCCAGCGGGCGCGGGCTGTCGATGCTCAGTGTGGCACCGGCCTGATTGCTGTTGAGCAGGCTGACCAGCGCCCGGTACACGGCCGGTTGGCCGGGTGCCTGGGCCAGCAGCTGGTTGGTCAGGACCTTGCCTTGCAGCAAGGTGCCGACCGGCACCTTGCTGGTGTCCAGCTGGGTGAGGGTGGCGACCTGGCTGGCGCTGGCCTGTTGCAGCATGATCGCCAGGCGATTGCTTTCGGTCTGGCTGACGGTGATCTGGCTGCCTTGTGGCAGCGGCTGGCTGGCATTGGCCTGAAGCTGGGTCTGGACGCCGTTGGCCTGCATCAGCCGTAGCACCAGCTGAAAGTCCTGGCCCGTCTGGCGCAATGATAAAACCTCGGCTTGCGCGGTTTCGCCGGGGGCCAGCAGCCCAGGCTGCGCCTGGATCAGGCGCAGCAGATCGCCGGTCATGCCCGCCTTCATGGCTTGGCTGTTGATCGCGGTTTGTGCGCCGAGACTATTGATTTCAGTCATGATTGTATACAACCTGTCGAGCCCGGCCTCTTGGCAGCGCGGCGGCGCGTGTAATAATGCCGCGCGCCCGTGGTTGCCAGTATAACGGCAGCGCGCGGGGCGACTTGAGACACAAGGGTTTTGGAGCGGTGTTGGCTGCTTCAAAGCCCTACTAAAGATAAGGCGAAACCGTGACCCTTCACCTCCAAGCCGCAGGCCTGGCCTGCGAGCGCGACTGGCGCCTGCTGTTCGAGCAGCTCGATTTCGAGCTGGGCGCCGGCGACATGCTGCAGATCAGTGGCCCCAACGGCAGTGGCAAGACTAGCCTGTTGCGCCTGCTGGCCGGGCTGATGCAGCCGACGGCCGGGCAGATTCTGCTGGGTGGCAAGCCCCTGGCCGAACAGCGACATGCCCTGGCCAGCGCCCTGCTGTGGATTGGCCATGCCGCCGGTATCAAGGACTTGCTAACTGCCGAGGAGAATCTCACCTGGCTGTGCGCCCTGCACCAGCCGGCCAGCCGCGAGGCGATCTGGGCGGCGCTGGAGGCTGTCGGCCTGCGCGGTTTCGAAGACGTCCCCTGCCATACGCTGTCGGCCGGTCAGCAGCGCCGTGTGGCGCTGGCCCGGCTGCACCTGGCTTGCCCGCCGCTATGGATTCTCGACGAGCCGTTCACCGCGCTCGACAAGCAAGGCGTGGCGCAGCTTGAAGCGCACCTGGCAGCCCACTGCGAGCAGGGCGGCACGGTGGTGCTGACGACTCACCACACACTGGAACGCAAGCCCTCCGGTTACCGAGAACTGAACCTGGGGCAATGGGCTGCATGAGCGTATTCATTTTGTTGCTGCGCCGCGAAGCGCGCCTGCTGTTCCGTCGCCCGGCCGAACTGGCCAACCCGTTGGTGTTCTTCGCCATCGTCGTGGCCATGTTCCCGCTGGCGGTCGGCCCGGAAAGCCAATTGTTGCAAACCTTGTCGCCGGGCCTGGTCTGGGTGGCGGCGTTGCTGGCCGTGTTGTTGTCGCTGGACGGCCTGTTCCGCAGCGATTTCGAAGACGGCTCGCTGGAGCAATGGGTGCTGTCGCCGCACCCACTTGCGTTGCTGGTGCTGGCCAAGGTGCTGGCGCACTGGATCTTTTCCGGGCTGGCGCTGGTATTGTTGGCGCCACTGCTGGCACTGATGCTGGGGCTGCCAAGCCATTGCCTGCCGGTGCTACTCGGTTCGCTGCTGCTGGGTACGCCGGTATTGAGCTTGCTGGGCGCGGTAGGTGCGGCGCTGACAGTCGGCCTTAAACGCGGAGGTTTGTTACTGGCGTTGCTGATTCTGCCGTTGTATATCCCTGTATTGATCCTGGGCAGTGGTGCGTTGCAAGCGGCGTTGCAAAATATGCCGGCAACCGGCCATCTGCTCTGGCTCGCCAGCCTGACGGCCCTGGCCGTTACCCTGGCACCCTTTGCGATAGCGGCCGGCCTGAAGATCAGCGTCGGCGAATAACGAGTCCCGGGCTCTCAAGCCCGGCAAATACCCTGGATGTACCCTGATGAAAATAAGCTGGACGTGGTTCCACAAGCTGGGCTCCCCGAAATGGTTCTATGCCATCAGCGGCCGCATGCTGCCGTGGCTGGCCGGTGCTGCCGTGCTCCTGCTGCTGGTCGGCATCACCTGGGGCCTGGCCTTCGCCCCCCAGGACTACCAGCAAGGCAACAGCTTCCGCATCATCTATATCCATGTGCCGGCGGCGATGCTGGCGCAGTCCTGCTATGTGCTACTGGCGGTGGCCGGGGTGGTGGGGCTGGTGTGGAAGATGAAACTGGCCGACGTCGCCCTGCAATGTGCCGCGCCCATTGGCGCCTGGATGACCGCCGTGGCGCTGGTTACCGGCGCCATCTGGGGCAAGCCGACCTGGGGCAGCTGGTGGGTGTGGGATGCCCGCCTTACGTCCATGCTCATCCTGCTGTTCCTGTACTTCGGCATTATTGCGCTGGGCCAGGCGATCAGTAATCGTGACAGTGCGGCCAAGGCCTGTGCGGTGCTTGCGATTGTCGGTGTGGTGAATATCCCGATCATCAAGTATTCGGTGGAGTGGTGGAACACCCTGCACCAGGGGGCCACTTTCACCCTTACCGAAAAGCCGGCAATGCCGGCCGAAATGTGGCTGCCGCTGTTGTGCACGGCGCTGGGTTTCTACTGTTTCTTCGGCGCCGTACTGCTGCTGCGCATGCGCCTTGAAGTGCTCAAGCGCGAAGCACGCGCCAGTTGGGTCAGGGACGAAGTATTGAACAGCCTGGGGCGGAGGGCCGCACAATGAGCTTTGCCACCTTCGGTGACTTTCTCGCCATGGGCCACCATGGCCTGTACGTGTGGTCGGCCTATGGCATCTGCCTGGCGGTGCTGGCGCTGAATGTCGGTGCGCCACTGCTGGCTCGTCGTCGCTATTTGCAAGAAGAGGCGCGCCGTTTGCGCCGGGAGAACAACCAGTGAATCCGCAGCGCAAGAAACGCCTGTTGCTCATCGTCGGCCTGCTGGTCGGCGTCGGGGTTGCCGTCGGCTTTGCCTTGAGCGCATTGCAGCAGAACATCAACCTGTTCTATACACCGACCCAGATCGCCAACGGCGAAGCCCCGCTGGACACGCGCATCCGCGCCGGCGGCATGGTCGAGAAAGGCTCGGTGCAGCGTTCGGCCGACTCGCTGGACGTGCGTTTCGTGGTAACCGACTTCAACAAGTCGGTACCCATCACCTACCGCGGCATCCTTCCCGATCTGTTCCGCGAAGGGCAGGGTATCGTCGCCCTTGGCAAGCTCAACACCGAAGGTGTGGTGGTAGCCGATGAGGTGCTGGCCAAGCACGACGAGAAATACATGCCGCCCGAAGTCACCAAGGCCCTGAAGGAAAGCGGCCAGGCCGCTACCGGCGGAGAGACGAAGCCATGAACGCAGCACTGGTAGTCCCCGAACTGGGCCAGTTGGCGATGATTCTGGCCATCTGCTTTGCCGTCGTGCAGGCCAGTGTGCCGCTGCTTGGCGCGTGGCGTGGCGACAGCCTGTGGATGAGCCTGGCGCGGCCGGCAGCCTGGGGGCAGTTCGCCTTCCTGGCGTTTGCCTTTGCCTGCCTGACCCATGCCTTCATGACAGACAATTTCTCGGTCGCCTATGTCGCCAGCAACTCCAACAGCGCCTTGCCCTGGTACTACAAGTTCAGTGCGGTGTGGGGCGCCCATGAGGGTTCGTTGCTGCTTTGGGCGCTGATCCTCGGCGGCTGGACCTTTGCCGTGTCGGTGTTCTCCCGGCAGTTGCCGCAAGTGATGCTGGCCCGCGTGCTGGCGGTAATGGGCATGATCAGCGTGGGCTTCCTGAGCTTCCTGATCATTACTTCCAACCCGTTCCAGCGCCTGCTGCCGCAGGTGCCGACCGATGGCCGTGACCTCAACCCGCTGTTGCAGGACTTTGGCCTGATCGTGCATCCGCCGATGCTGTACATGGGCTACGTGGGCTTCTCGGTGGCCTTCGCTTTCGCCATCGCCGCCTTGCTCGGCGGCCGGCTGGACGCTGCCTGGGCGCGCTGGTCGCGGCCGTGGACCATCGTCGCCTGGGCTTTCCTGGGTGTTGGTATCACCTTGGGTTCGTGGTGGGCCTACTACGAACTGGGCTGGGGTGGCTGGTGGTTCTGGGACCCGGTGGAAAACGCCTCGTTCATGCCTTGGCTGGTGGGCACCGCACTGATCCACTCGCTGGCGGTGACCGAGAAGCGCGGGGTGTTCAAGAGCTGGACCGTGCTGCTGGCAATTGCCGCATTCTCGCTCAGCCTGCTGGGTACCTTCCTGGTGCGTTCCGGGGTGCTGACCTCGGTGCACGCGTTTGCCGCCGACCCTTCGCGTGGCATTTTCATCCTGTTTTTCCTGCTGTTCGTGGTTGGCGGGTCGCTCACCCTGTTCGCCCTGCGCGCACCGGTGGTCAAGAGCCAGGTCGGTTTCGCCCTGTGGTCGCGTGAAACGCTGCTGCTGGCCAACAACCTGGTGCTGGTGGTCGCGGCTTCGATGATTCTGCTCGGTACCCTGTACCCATTGGTGCTCGATGCCCTGACCGGGGCCAAGCTGTCGGTCGGCCCGCCCTACTTCGACGCCTTGTTCCTGCCGCTGATGGCGCTGCTGATGGTGGTGCTGAGCGTGGGCGTGGTGGTGCGCTGGAAGGACACCCCGGGCAAATGGCTGGCCAGCATGATGACCCCGGTATTGATCGGCAGTGCCATCCTTGCCCCGGTTGCCGGCTTTATCGTCGACGACTTCGACTGGCCGACGCTGACGGCCTTCGCCCTGGCCGCCTGGGTAGTGCTTGGCGGGCTGCGTGACATTCTCGACAAGACCCGCCACAAGGGCCTGGTCAAAGGCCTGCCGGGCCTGGGCCGCAGCTACTGGGGCATGCAACTGGCGCACCTGGGCCTGGCGGTGTGTGCGCTGGGCGTGGTGCTGTCCAGCAACAACAGCGCCGAGCGCGACCTGCGCATGGCGCCGGGCGAAAGCGTGGAGCTGGGTGGCTACCACTTCCTGTTCCAGGGCGCCAAGCACTTCGAGGGGCCGAACTTCATCTCTGACAAGGGCACCATCGTGGTCAGCCGCGATGGCCGTGAAGTGACCACACTTTACCCGGAGAAGCGCCTGTACACCGTGCAGCAGTCGATGATGACCGAAGCAGGTATCGACGCCGGCTTTACCCGCGACCTGTACGTTGCGCTTGGCGAGCCACTGGAGAATGGCGCCTGGGCTGTGCGCGTACATATAAAGCCTTACGTCCGCTGGATCTGGCTGGGCGGTCTGCTGACCGGCCTGGGCGGGTTGCTGGCGGCCCTCGACCGGCGCTACCGCGTCAAGGTCAAGACCCGGGTGCGTGATGTCCTGGGCGTGTCTGGAGCAGCTGCATGAAGCGTTGGATCATGGTAGTGCCCCTTGCAGTGTTCCTGCTGGTGGCGGTGTTCCTCTACAAGGGGCTTTTCCTCAAGCCCGACGAGCTGCCTTCGGCAATGATCGGCAAACCGTTCCCGGCGTTTTCCCTGGCTTCGACACAGGGGGACCGCACCCTGACTCAGGCTGACTTGCAGGGGCGTCCGGCACTGGTCAACGTGTGGGCCACCTGGTGCCCGTCGTGCAAGGTCGAGCACCCGTACCTGAACCAGCTGGCACAGCAGGGGGTGGTGATCCATGGGGTCAACTACAAGGATGACAACGCCGCCGCGCAGAAGTGGTTGGCCGAGTTCCACAACCCCTATCAGCTGGATATTCGTGACGAACAGGGCAGTCTGGGCCTGGACCTTGGGGTGTATGGGGCGCCGGAAACCTTCCTGATCGATGCCAAGGGCATCATCCGCTACAAGCACGTAGGCATCGTCGATGCCACGGTCTGGCGTGAACAGCTGGCGCCGTTGTACCAGGGCCTGATCGACGAGGCCAAGCCATGAGGCGCTGGCTGGCAGCTGCGGTGTTGGGCATGAGCCTGGCCGGTGTGGCCAAGGCGGCTATCGACACCTATCAGTTTCGCGACGAGGCAGAGCGCGAGCGTTACCAACAGTTGACCAAGGAACTGCGCTGCCCCAAGTGCCAGAACCAGGATATTGCCGACTCCAACGCGCCGATTGCTGCCGATCTGCGCCGGGAAATCTTCCGCATGCTCGGCGAAGGCCAGAGCAACCAGCAGATCATCGACTTCATGGTCGACCGCTATGGCGACTTTGTGCGCTACAAGCCGGCGCTCAGCGGGCGTACCTGGCTGCTGTGGTTTGGCCCGGGGATCTTGCTGGCCGGTGGCTTCGTGGTGCTGGCGGTGATCGTACGCCGGCGCCGTGCTACGGCCGCGCAAGGCGCCGATGAGTTGTCTGCCGAAGAACGCGAGCGTCTCGCCAAACTGCTGGAAAAAGAACAGACCCATGATTGAATTCTGGCTTAGCGCGGGCCTTCTGCTGCTCGCTGCCCTCAGCTTTTTGCTGCTCCCGATCCTGCGTGGCCGCCGTCGCCAGCAGGAAGAAGACCGCACGGCCTTGAACGTGGCCCTTTACCAGGAACGTGTCGCCGAACTGGCGGCCCAGCAAGCCGCCGGTGTGCTTGATGAGGCGCAGATGGCCAAGGGCCGGGACGAGGCTGCCCGCGAGCTGCTGGCCGATACCGAAGGCGCCGAGGCCCCGCGCCAGGGGCATTTGGGCAAGGCCCTGCCGCTGCTGGCTGCGGTACTGGTGCCGCTGATGGCGCTGGGGCTATACCTGCATTTTGGTGCGGCGGACAAGGTGGCGCTGACCCAGGAGTTTGCCGAGGCACCCAAGTCGATGGAAGAAATGACTACGCGCCTTGAGCGCGTGGTGCAGGCCCAGCCGGATTCGGCCGAGGCCATGTATTTCCTTGGTCGGGCCTACATGGCCGAGCAGCGCCCGGCCGATGCCGCGCGTACGTTCGAACGGGCCGTGGCCTTGGCTGGCCGCCAGCCCGAGCTGCTGGGGCAGTGGGCCCAGGCCCAGTACTTTGCCGCCAACAAGCAATGGAGCCCGCAATTGCAGGCGCTGACTGACGAAGCGCTGAAGGCGGACCCCAACGAGGTGACCAGCCTGGGCCTGCGTGGTATTGCCGCGTTTGAAGGTGAGCGTTATCAGGAAGCCATCGACTACTGGAAGCGCTTGCTGGCGCAGTTGCCAGAAGGTGATGCATCGAGAGCGGCGTTGCAGGGGGGGATCGACCGTGCCGCCGAGCGCCTGGGGGGCGCGTCAGTGCAGGCTACCGAGCCTGCACCTGTGGCGGCTCGCCTGAAAGTGCGGGTGGAACTGGCGGCTGCCTTGAAGGACAAGGTCCAGCCGGACGACACGGTGTTTATCTTCGCTCGCGCCAGCAATGGCCCGCCGATGCCGCTGGCGGCCAAGCGGGTGACCGTGGCGCAGTTGCCGATCGAGGTGGAGTTGTCTGATGCTGATGCGATGATGCCGCAGATGAAACTGTCGCAGTATGCCGAAGTCCAACTGGTTGCACGTGTTTCACGCGCGGGTCAGCCTACCCAGGGTGAGTGGATTGGCCAGGGTGCTCCGTTGTCTAGCGCCACCCAGGCTACCCAGCACCTGACCATCGACACTCCAGACCAGTAAGAGAGCAATGCCATGCACAGCACCGTCCGCCTGACCCTGATTACCCTGGCCCTGGGTTTGTCTGCGTGTACGGTGCATGAGCCGTACGAGCAGCCCGCGCCACCGATCGAGCGTGTGCCGCCGTCGGAGCCGGTGGTCAAGCCCTTGCCGGGCAGGCAGCCTGCCACGCAGCCGAGCAAGCCGGCGGCGATACCCAAGCCCATGCCGCGCACCTCGGCCAGCTTTGCGCCACCGCCTGGCGGGGCAAGCCACTGGGACCCCAAGCTGGGTGTATATGTGTTGGAGAAGCAGCCCAATACCTTCTACCGGCAGCGTACCTACTATCGGTTCGATAACGGCTGGAGCTGGTCGTTGAGCCCGAATGGGCCTTGGCAGGAAACTGACAGCAGTGGTGTACCCGGTGGGTTGGGGCGGGCGTTCGCGCAGTAACGCTGTTTCTGTATCTGCTGCTTCTGCTTCTGCTTCTGCTTTTGCTTGTAAGCGCGCGGTAGTTCAGGCGACGCAGATTGCGACTTCAGGAGGCCGAGCGCAGGGCTTGCGAAGGGAGGTGACGGGCATGGATGCCCGTCAAGCGCTGAGGCCCCATGGATGGGGCCTGCAGCGCGTA